>JBELLC010000165.1:0-4479 GCA_042088965.1 Nisaea sp.
CGGTGCCGGCGAAAACATCGAAACCAGGGAATTTTTTGGCCATCGCCTGCATGTTGTCAAAATCACCTGAGCTGTCTTTCAAGCCACAGAATTGACCCGGGAAGGCAGCTAACAAGCGGGCAATGAGATCATGGCTGAAAGGCACCGCTGACATTTGCGGGAAATGATACAGATAAAAGCGTGCACGCGATGACGCCACGTCCTCAACAACCCGCGAAAAATGCGCAAACAAGCCATCATCACTGGGGCTTTTGTAATAAAACGGTGGCAGCATGAGAACTGATTCAATACCAATTTCGAGGCTTTTCTCAGTCAGCGCGACAGTTTCAGTAAAAGAACAACAGCCGGTCCCCATCATCAACTTATCCATCGGTAAATCGCTGGCTGCCAAGGCATCCATAAAGTCCATCCGCTCGGCAGCAGACAGCGAGTTTCCCTCGCCTGTGGTACCAAACAGCAGCACCCCATCACAGCCATTGGCCAGCAACCAGCGCGCATGCGCCAGCGTTGCTGCTGTATCAATTGAAAGGTCGTCATTAAAAGCTGTCAAAGCCGCAGCCATGACACCCTTCAACTGGGCAGCGTCTGTCATATCCATAAACCCCAAGAAATAGTTTGTCCGGCCGCCACCCTAGCGTGCTTTGCCAGCAGCAATCAAGATTCCTCAAACGTCCGACGCAGCGCTGTGAGCATCTGCTCGACCGTTGATTGCGGGGTAAAATGTTCACGCATGACGCCCTTGGTATCAATCAAAAAGGTGAAACTACTGTGATCCATCAGATAATCGTCATCTTTGCCAACGCGTTGATAATACACCCGATAGTTAGCGGCCATGGCGGCAATTTCCGCCGTATTCCCAGTCAGCATCTGGATCGCCGGATGAAAGCTTGCCTGATAGTCGCGCAGCGCCTCAACCGAGTCACGATCCGGGTCAATGGTGACAAAAATCGGCACAACTTTTTCGGCGTCACGACCAAGGTCATCCAACACCGTGCTGATCCGTGACAGTTCTGTTGGGCAAATGTCAGGGCAAAAGCTATAGCCAAAGAAAATCAGCTTCACACGGCCCGCATAATCCGCCTCAGTGACCCGTTGCCCCGTGTGATCAATCAGCGAGAACGGCCCACCAATATTAAGACCCGTCACAATCGCACCACGATTCGTTTTAAGGGTTATCCAAATCGCCGCCCCGGTCGCAAACAGGGCAATGACCAGGATGGTAATGATAAAAATAAAGCGCCGCGTCGACATTAGCTTTCCTTCACATCTTGCGGCTTTCAGGACCGCTTTTTTTCCTATGCTGGCACGTTCACAGCTGCCACACGCCAGCCCCCCTGATAGCCCGCCCCTGCCGCGATATAGTCCAATTGGGTGCGGCCCAAATGGTCGAGCACAAATTTGAGCGCCACAGCAGGCGGCAAATCCAACGCCGCCGCCAAAGCCGCGCGAATGCTACCCCCATGACACACACAAACAATATCACGTCCACGGTATTTTTGCCGCCCTTCATCCAAAGCCACAGCGACACGATCAATCACCGCCTTAAAACTTTCGCCACCCGGGGGGATCGCGGTCGCGGGGTTTTGCCAAAACTGCGCGTAAACTTCCGCTTGGGTTTTTTGCAACGCCGCATACGAGGCCCCTTCCCAAGTGCCAAAATCTTGCTCTGCAAAGCGCGGGTCAATCTCGAACTCAATTCTTGTGCCGCGCACTGCCGCAAGCGCAGATAGTGTATCCTTGGCGCGGCTTAATTGACTGCTGATCCAGACGGCATCGCCAGGCAGCGCGGTGGCAAGGGCGCGAAAAGCGGCGCTATTAGAGCAATCTGCGGGCACATCACTGGCCCCATATATCACCCCTTTAACCGTGACCGGGGCATGACGCACAAAGGTCCAGCGTGTCACCGCTGTCATGACCAGAACCTAACGATTTCAGCCCGCATTTAAAAACCCGCTTAACACCACGAACCCGATCATCTCGGTCACTTGCTGGCTTGCGCCCATGACATCACCGGTATACCCCCCAATTTGCCTTTTGGCCAAATGCGTCAGCAAGAAAACCGCGGCCACCGCGATGATCGCCCACAGCAGAAACCCCGCCAATGGCAGTGCTGCGATGGCAATGAAAGCAGCCAAAACCAGGGCTGTCTGTATCTCATTTCGCCGAAAGTCACTTGCCACAGCAAGTCCTGAGACGGCGGCCGGCGGCGTTAACAGCGCTGGCAACAACATTACCGCCCGTGACCCTGCGTGCACCGCAGCAAGGCCCAAAATCGCCTCAATTGTCACCGGCCAGGCACTTAACGCCGCGACGCGAAGCAGTAAAAAAAGCACTAAGGCGACTACCCCATGGGTGCCAAGCCTGCTGTCCCGCATAATCGCGATGGCCGCTTCACCGCGCTTGCCACTGCCCAGTCCATCGGCGCAATCTGCCAATCCGTCTTCATGCAACGCGCCACTCACAGCGACCAGTGAGGCAACCGCCAGGGTCGCGGCCACCCATGACGGCAGACCAAGATGGTCCGCCAGCACCCAAACCAGCGCCGCCAGTAGCCCAATGGCAATCCCAATTACCGGGAACCCCCACGCCGCCCGTCCAATGGGGCGCCCCGCATCCAAGGGCCATGGCCATGGTACACGTGTCAAAAAAACCATCGCCAAGGCGAGATCTTTTAAGCGCCCGAAATCGTAGTGTTTAAACGTTGTATTCATAGCCCGCTCAGATAACGCTCATTCTTTTCGTTTTGCAAGGCACCTACCAGCAGGTATGACAGCGCCCATAGACCGCAACCTAAAGGCTAACGCATGACCACTGAGGATATTCCTGGTAACGACGTCTCACTTGATGAAATCCGGCGCATCTTAGCTGATTTACCGGCGCGCGACGATAGCGCCGAACAAGCAGCACTTGCCCATCAAGCTGACTTGACAAAACCTGCTGGCGCGCTCGGCCGCTTAGAAGAGGTGGCCATTTGGATGGCCGCCTGGCAAGGCAAGACCAAACCGCAGTTAGAGCGGCCAATGATTGCCGTTTTTGCGGGCAATCATGGGGTCGCCAAACGCGGCGTATCCGCCTTTCCAATCGCTGTCACAAACCAGATGGTGCGCAATTTCATTGATGGCGGCGGGGCCATTAATCAAATCGCCCAAATCGCCGATGCTGAACTGCGCGTCTATGAAATGGCCCTCGAAGAGCCAACAGCTGATTTTGTTGACACCCGGGCCTTAGACGACGAGGACTGCGCCCGCGCCATGGCCTATGGCATGATGGCCATCGAAGAACGCTTGGATTTGGTCTGTCTTGGCGAAATGGGGATTGGCAATACCACCTCTGCGGCAGCAATTTGCCACTTGCTTTATGGCGGCAAGGCCAGCGATTGGACAGGTCCTGGAACCGGCGTCTCTGGTGCCGCTTTAACCGCGAAGACAGAGATCGTGGCAGCTGCCGCTGCCCGCCATGAAGACTGCCAAGGCGATCCCCTGGCGATTCTCTCGGCTGTTGGCGGTCATGAAATTGCCGCCATTGCAGGCGCTATCCTGGCCTGCCGTATTGCCCGCATCCCTGTCCTGCTCGACGGTTTTGTTGTTGGCGCAGCCGCTGCTGTCCTGCATGCCGTCGAGCCCACCGCCTTGGATCATTGCATGGCCGCGCATTGCTCTGCTGAACCCGCCCATCGCGGCCTGTTAGAGCGGATTGGCAAAGCGCCATTACTCGATCTCGGCATGCGTTTGGGTGAAGCCTCTGGCGCAGGGGTTGCGATCAGTTTGGTGCGTAATGCCTTAGCATGCCATAATGATATGGCGACATTTGCAACCGCAGGGGTCAGCGGCGGCGGTACCGAGGAATGATATACGGCAGCAGACGATATGGCAGATAACACCGTTAAGCCCTGGACTGTTGAAACGCAGAAATACGTCTGGCGGGATAAATGGGTCAATCACCGGGTGGATCGCTGCCTGACCGACCGCGGCAACATCGTCGACCCCTATCACGTGTTTGAACTGTCAGACTGGGTGAATGTGGTGGCGATTACCGATGATTTACAGGTCCTGCTGATTGACGAATATCGCCATGGCGTCGGCGAAGTTGTGCGCGGCCTGCCAAGCGGCACCGTCGATGTAAGTGATCATGATGCAGGCCAGGCAATGCAGCGCGAGCTGATGGAAGAAACAGGTTTTCGCGCCGACCAGATGTGGCCCTTGGTCGATGGTTTTGCCAATGCGGCCCGTCTCAGCAATAAAATCTCATCCTTTTTGGCGATCGGCTGCACCGCCACAGGAAACACCCATTTTGACGATGGCGAGAACATCGTTATTGCCCCAATTGACCTATCCGCCTGCCTGACAATGCTGCATTCAGGGGCCTTACGGATGCAAGTTGCGCACCTGTTGGCACTGTTCGCAGCGGAGGCTTTTATCCGCCGCAGTGATGATGTGGCATTGGCCGAAATCCGGGCGGCCCTTGTTTAATGGTCAATAT
>JBELLC010000166.1:0-4434 GCA_042088965.1 Nisaea sp.
TGGGCACGGTGGTGGCGCGCGGGCCAGATTTGACGGCGGGCTTTGAGGTCGGACAAACGGTCACAGGCCGCCTTGGCTGGCGGCGCTATGCCGCCGCGTCCCCTGCCGCCTTGCAAGCGGTCGGCGGTCTGGACGACCCGACCCTGTGGCTGACCGCCCTCAGCTCCCCCGGGCTAACCGCCTATACCGCCCTTGATCTGTTTGGCCGCTGCCTGCCAGGGCAGACTATGGTTGTCACCTCAGCGGCGGGGGCGGTTGGCGGCTATGCGGTGCAATTGGGCAAGTTGGCAGGCATGACCGTGATCGGTATTGCTGGCGGGCCAGAGAAATGCGCCTATGTGGAACAGGCGCACGGTGCCGATCGCTGCCTTGACCACCGGGCCGCAGATTTCGCTGAACAGCTTGCCGAGACACTCGTCGACGGGGCCCATCAGGTGTTTGACACCACTGGCGGGCCGATCACCGATCATGTGTATGAGCATTTGGCCAAACATGCCCGGGTGCTGATTGTTGGCCGCACAGCATCGAATAATTCGGCCACTCCGGCCAGTGATCCTGTGAACATGCGCCAGTTATGGGCGCGGGAGGCAACCGTTCATGGCTTTTCCCGTTATTCTTATCCAGAACGGTGGGCGTTCGCGCGCGACCGGATGTTTGCGCTCTGTCAGGCCGGGAAAATTCGCGCCAGCCATCACGTGGTGAAAGGCTTTGAGAATACGCCAGACACCCTTGGCGCAATGCTATCCGGGCGTTTTTTTGGCAAGGTTTTGGTGCAATATCATGACGCCACAGGGCCGCTGTAAGGAGCACGGAAATGGATGTTGAACAGGTAAATGTCGGCGCTCTTTCTTTTGCCTATCGCTGGGATGGGTTGTCTGCGGGCAAGAGTGATGCGCCGGTGGTGATGATGGCCCATGCTATGGGCACCAGCTTGCGGATTTGGGATTTGCAGGTGGCGGCCCTGGCGGATCGGTATCGCATCCTGCGCTATGATTGGCGCGGTCATGGCGGCAGCGCCGCCCCTGAAGGCCCCTATACCCTGCGCGAATTTGAACAGGATGCGGTCGGGGTGATGGACGCTCTTGGTCTGGCCCGGGTGCATTGGGTGGGCATTTCAACTGGCGGTATGATTGGCCAGGGGTTAGGCATTAATCATGCCAGCCGGATCGCCAGTCTCTGTCTCTGTAATACCACCTCGCAGGCGAATAAATTTTATAAAGATTGGGTGGCAGAGCGGCAAGCTGTGGTCCGCAAGGACGGTATGGCCCCTGTTTGGGAAATGACCAAGCGGCTGTGGTTTACCGATCCCTTTGTGGATGCGGCCGGGCCTGATTATCAGCTGACGCAAGAGGTGTTTGAAGCCACCAAAGTGCCGGGCTATCTGGGCGGCACGTCGGCTGTGGCCGATTTAAGCTACCAAGACCGCTTGCACCAGATCCGCTGTCCAACCGCGATTATTGCCGCTGGCGATGATCCGGTCACGCCGGTCGATCATTCCGAAGCCATCCGTGATGCTATCCCCAGTGCCCGCCTTGATGTGGTCGCCGGCCAGCGGCATTTCTCCAATGTTGAAGAACCAGCGGCCTTCAACGCGTTGTTGCGCCAGCATCTTGATGTTAATCAGGCCCAATACGCCGCCTCACGACCACACCGATGAAGGGCCGAATAATGGCAGACATGACAGCTATCCCGCGCGCCGACACCGCCCTTGAAAAAGCCCAGCTGGGGGATTTTGAAATGGCCTACCGGCTTGATGGGCCAGAAGGCGCGCCAGTGGTCATGATGGGCCATTGTTTTTGTGCGGATCATCATTTTTGGGACCCCCACCTGCCGGCCTTGGCAGGTTTTCGGGCGCTGCGTTTTGATACCCGCGGCCATGGTCAATCAGGGCGCAGTGAGGGCCCCTATGGTCTGACACAATTGGCAGGCGATGTGGTGGCGTTGATGGATCATTTGCGGCTTGAGACGGCGCATTATGTGGGCGTGTCCATGGGCGGCATGATTGGCCAGACCATCGCCATTGAGCATGGTGATCGGCTGGCGTCGCTGGCGCTGGTGAACACGACTGCGAAATATTCCAGCGCCCAGCGGGATTTATGGCGGCAACGTGCGGCGCAGGTCCTGGCCGAGGGGATTGAACCGATCCATGGTGATTTGATGTCGCGTTGGTTTACCGATGCTGCAGGCCAGCGCCCCCCGCCTGGCTATCGCTATATCGCCGAGGTGATCCGCCATTTTGACCGCCGCAGCTTTGACTCTGTCACCGCCGCCATGTGTGAACTAGACACGGTCGCTCGATTGCCCGACATCACTGCCCCAACACTGGTTGTTGCCGCCCCCGAGGATCCCGGCGTGCCGCCTGAAATGTCAGAATTACTGGCGCTGAAAATCCCCAATGCCAGCCTTCACTGGCTCACCCCCGCCCGCCATCTGGCAACCCTGGAACACGTCGACAGCTTCAACACCCTCCTTGCCAATCACCTGGCAGCTCAGCTGCGGTGATTGCGTGCGCTGGGCAGGGTCGTTAAGCTGATCTGTATCGAATGACAGCGGAGGGACAGGCTATGCTGAGTGATCGTTATGACAATCCGATGACCACCACATCGCAGGCTGCGCGGGATGCCTATATCGCGGGGGTGGATGCGTTCTTGGCAGCCTTGCCCGGGGGTGAGGGGTATTTTCGTCAGGCGATTGCGGCGGATCCGAATTTTGCCCTCGGCCATATCGCTCTTGGCCGGCAACTGCAAATGTTGGGCCGGATGCCAGAAGCAGCGCGCGCGGCCAGCGCCGCAAAAGATATCGCGGATAATGCTGCGCGCCGGTTAACAGCGCGTGAAAAAGCCCATATTGGCGTATTTACCCTGTTGCTCTCGGGTCAAGGGGCGGCAGCTTTGGCCGCTATTCAGGAGCATGTGCAGAGCTATCCGCGTGATGCCATGGTGGTGCAACCGGCGATTGGGGTTTTTGGCCTGATTGGCTTTTCCGGGCAGCCGGGACGCGAGGCGGAACAACTGGCCTTCACTGCCATGCTCGCGCCGCAGTATGGCGAGGATTGGTGGATGCTGGGCAGCCACGCGTTCAGCCAGATTGAGGCAGGGCAAACCGCTAAGGCCGCAGCCTCGGCGACACGTTCGCTGGCAATCCATCCGCGCAATGCCAACGCCGCCCATTATAAAGCTCATATCCATTACGAGGCGGGCGAAAGCAAAGCAGGCGCCGCCTATCTCGATGACTGGCGACAAGACTACCCCAAGGAAAGCCTGCTGCATTGCCACTGTTCATGGCATGTGGCGCTATGGGCGTTGGAGGCAGGTGATACAGACAAAATGTGGCAAGTGATCGATGCCGATGTCGCCCCTGATGCCGCCTGGGGCCCCGCGATAAATGTGCTAACAGACACCACCGCAATCCTCTACCGGGCAGAACTGGCGGGGGTGCGCGTTGCCGCCAGCCGCTGGCAGCAAGTGTCAGACTATGCGCAAAAGTTTTTTGCCAAACCGGGAATTGCCTTTGCCGATGTGCATGCTGCTTTGGCGCATGGGATGGCGGGTAATGCGGCGGCACTGGCCGGTATTATTAGAGACGCGACGGGGCCGGCGGGCGATTTGGTGGCAAAGCTTGGCGAAGGCTTTGGGGCGCTGGCCTCGGGCCAGTGGCAGGCTGCCGAAGCGCATTTAACCGCAACCTTGTCAGATCATGCGCGCATTGGCGGCAGCCGGGCGCAGCGCGATTTGATTGAATACGCCTTGCTTGGGGCATTGTTAAAACAAGGCAAGACCGACACGGCGCGGTTTATGCTGACCAGCCGACGGCCATTGCAAGTGGCGGCTCAGCCGGTGGCAGGCTTGTGATCAGGCAGGACAATTGGGGCTGGCAGGCGCGGATTGGCATGTTCATTGTCGGCAATGAAGTGGTGCCGGAGGCGGAGATGTGGGCGATGACGCCGCCAAATGTCTCGATTCATGCCGCCCGCGTCACGGCACCCTCGCCTTGGGCCCTCTGGAATGCAGACCGCAGCGATGTGGACTTGGCCGATGATGTGGCCCGAGGCTGCGCGCAATTTGCGGCCATGCAATTATCAGCGGTCGTCATTGGTCACAGTTCCAGCAGCATTATTGGCGGCGCGGGATGGGATCAGGCGGTGGTGGCCAAACTCGCAGCTAAGCTGCCCAGCGATGTTCACGTCAGCACCAATGGCCTGGACTGTTCTGCCGCGCTGAAGGCGCAGAATGTGGCCCGGCCCTATTTAGTGATTCCGCCTTGGTATAATGATGACAGCGCCGAGGCTGGCCTGACGTACCTTAAAACGGCGGGTTTTCAGCCTGTGGGATGGATGCGCCACGACCCAGGCCCAGGCTGGCGGGATCTACCGCCGGCCGCGCTTTACAGCCACGGCATGGGCTTTGCCCAAGATGTGGAAAGCTTGTATCGGCA
>JBELLC010000167.1:0-4433 GCA_042088965.1 Nisaea sp.
TGACGCGCTTTACGCCTATTTACAGCGCGAAGAATTTGACGGCGGCTATGAAACTGCCGCAGCCGAACAAGCCGCGCTTGAGAATTTTTACACCGCCAGTGCGCGTTTACTGAACGCCAAACCTCAGGAGATCGCCTTTATTGAAAATGCGACACGGGCTTGGGATATGGTGTTTTATGCCTTTCCGCTTGGCCCTGGCGACCGTATCGTGACCAGTCACGCCGAATACGGCTCTAACCTGATCGCTTACCTGCAAAGGGCCCGCCAATGCGGCGCTGAAATTGATATCATCCCAGCCGACGCCGATGGGATTGTGGACCTTGACGGCCTGAAAGCAATGATTGACGACCGCGTGAAACTCATTTCCATCAGCCATATTCCCACAGGTGGCGGCTTGATTAATCCTGCCATTGAGATTGGCCAGATTGCCCGCGACCATGGCATTGCCTACCTTCTCGACGCCTGCCAATCGGCGGGTCAATTGCCGCTCGATGTGGCAGCAATTGGCTGCGATTTTCTGTCCGCCACAGGCCGTAAATATTTGCGTGGGCCGCGCGGTACTGGCTTACTTTACGTCGCAGAACCATGGATCCAGCAATTAGAACCCCCAATGCTTGACCAGCACGCAGCGTCGTTAACCAGCCCAACCACCTATGACATCCGCGCCGATGCTCGCCGCTTTGAAAATTGGGAGTGTTTCTTCGCTGGCAAAGCCGCGCTTGGGACGGCGATTGATTACGCCCTTGACTGGGGAGTGCCGCACATTGCCGATCGTGTCATCACCTTGGCCGATCAACTGCGCCAGGCACTGACCGCAATTGATGGCATTACCATTACCGATCAAGGCCGCGATCAATGCGGGATTGTGACCTTCACAGATCAGCGACAATCCGCCAATCAGATCAAACAAACAGCGAATGCAGCAGGCTTTAATATTTCTGTTTCAAGCGGTTCAGGCATGATGTTGGATTTCACGCGCCGCAATCTCAGCGAAGTTGTCCGTGCCAGCGTGCACTACTTCAACTCTGAAGATGAAATTGCGCAGTTCGCCGCCTTTATCGCCGCCACACCAAAGTAAGGTTATTGGCAGGCATTGAAATTTCCGCGGCCAGCTGCCAACCCGAGACTGCGGCTTGCGCCACAACATCGCCAATATCCCGCAAGCCAAGCTGCGGATCACGGCGGCGCAGCGCGCTGTCGAATTGTAAGTTGCCATCACTCATAAAATCGCTGCCACGGCGATAAGGCCCATAGGTAATGATCACACCATCCGCGCGCAAAAGCTTACCAGCTTGATCGAACAGCGCCTCACAAACACGCCAGGGGGCAATATGCAAAAGATTAACCGCCACAATGGCCGTTAAATCTGTGATATCTGCCACCGGCCATTCAGCATCCAAACAGTCTAAATATCGGGGCAAAAGGGGTCGCGGTGATACCTGTTCAGCGCGCCACGCGGCAATCGATTTAACCGCCGCTTCTGCGCGATCTGTCGGCAACCATTTACGCGGGGCTAATGTCTTTGCGAACAAACATGCGTGTTCACCGCTGCCACTTGCTAATTCCAGAACCGTGCCCGAATTTGGCAGATGTAAGCGCAGAACATCGAGAATTGCTGATTGGTTGCGCTGCGCGGCTGGGGCGTGCATCTTGTCTTCAGCGCTCACGGTGTCTAAATCAATCCTCATGGGACACAGGTTTAGGAGCCCCTAACAGTTTAAACAAGCAAAACAGGTCGGACCCTCAATGATAGAGAAGCTAAAACGTTTATTTGCGACATTGCCCAGCGAGACGACAGCGGAAAAATCCAATAAGCCGCTGGAGATGGCGGTAACAGCCTTGCTGGTGCAAGCAGCCCGACTTGATGACCAATTTGATGATGCCGAACATGACGCCATTGTCACGCTCATCGCCCAACAATTCGATCTTTCTGCCGAAGAGGCGGCATCAATGGTTGCTGACGTTTCTGAAAACGCCGACGAAAGTGCCGGTTTTTACCGTTACTCCAAAGTTATTCGCGCAGAAATGGACCATGATCAGCGACTTGGCATTATGGAAATGCTCTGGCAGGTTGTTTATGCTGACGATGTTCTGCACGACCACGAAGCCAGCCTCATGCGGCGGATGGCTGGGCTGTTATATATCAGTGATCAAGAGAGCGGTTTAATACGCCAACAGGTGCGACAAAATCGAGATCTTGCTTGACGCCATAAAATTCATTAACACAGGCAGCGTTCTACTACTTAGCGGGGTTGCCCAAGGATGACTTACATCGTTACCGAAGCTTGCATTAAATGTAAGTTCACCGATTGCGTCGAAGTTTGCCCAGTCGATTGTTTTTATGAGGGCGAAAACATGCTCGTCATTCATCCCGACGAATGCATTGATTGCGGCGTCTGCGAGCCTGAGTGCCCCCCTGAGGCCATCCTTCCCGATACCGACGGCGAAGCCGAAAAATGGTTAGAACTTAATCGCGATTACAGCGAGAAATGGCCAAACATCACCCGTAAAAGCGACGCCATGCCTGATGCGGAAGCGTTCCAGAGTGAGGCTGGTAAGTTTGAAAAATACTTTAGTGCCAATCCTGGTAAAGGCGATTAAACGCCGCGACAGGGCCGCATTGCGGCGCTGATTACAGTCCTTTGGTCTAATTTCCCCCTGCCCCTACCCTAAGCGGGGTTTTTGTGTTATGCTTCGCAGAATGATGCTGTAGGAGTTGAGAAGAAAGTGCAGCATCTTCCCTGGCCTGACACATGGCGAGTCGTCGGCATTGCCCCTCGATGTTGCTGTTAGGCATCATAGCTGAATATCAATCGGTTCGCTTCTCTGTTGGGATTATCTGTCAGGGACAACTGTGGTCGGCTGTTTTAGGGGAATGTCAGAGGGGGCAGGAGAGAGATAACGTAATGTCAAAAAAGCTGGAATTTAGAACGGGTGATTTCGTGGTTTATCCAACCCATGGGGTTGGTAAAATTATGGGTACAGAGTTGCAGGAAGTTGCAGGCACAGAGCTAGAATTATTGGTGATTGACTTTCAGCAAGATCGGATGACCTTGCGGATCCCGATTGGTAAGGCCCGGAACTCCGGCTTACGGCGGCTGAGCACCCGCAAGCAAATGGACAATGCGATTGAAAAGCTGAAGGGCCGCGCCCGGGTGCGGCGGACCATGTGGAGCCGCCGAGCACAGGAATATGAAGCCAAAATCAATTCTGGCGACCCCATTTCCATTGCTGAAGTCGTGCGTGACTTGCGCCGCAACACCAACCAAGGTGATCAGTCTTTCAGTGAAAGACAGATGTATCAAGCGGCCCTTGATCGTCTGGCACGTGAATTTGCCGCCATTGAAAAGATCGACGAGCAAGCTGCAGCCGATCGTCTCGAAGGAATTATGGCCGTTGAATAAACGTCGCTAATCTTTTGACGTATAACTGTCGGGTCGCCGAGACCCATTTTTGCATCAAACCCGATGATTAAGAACCGCCTGCGATACGTCATTTGCCCGCGACGTTCATTGCATTAATTTATCAGTCATGCAGTTATATGAGGGATAATGCTGGTGGCGCCTGAAAAAAATCGGCAGAAGTTTGCAGTCCTGCACGCGGTCAATCGGGTTTGGGCTGTTGCAGCCATTCGCGGGCAAGCAGAACAGCTTGCCGCTATGCATGACAAAATGACAGCAGAATTCGAACCTGGCGATGCCATCGTTTATCTTGGTGACATCATTGGTGTGGGCTCAGAGATCTGCGCCACCATTGATGAGGTGCTTCGGTTTCGGCGCTCTGTTCTGGCCCAACCTCCCCTCCGGTTTCCCAGCGACGTTGTCTTTCTGCGCGGACGACAAGAGGAAATGTGGCGCAAGCTTCTACAATTACAGTTCGCGCCGAACCCCGCCGAAGTTATCGATTGGATGGAAGCGCGTGGCGTCTCCAGTACAGTGCATGCTTATGGCGGGTCCTTAAAAGAGCTCCGCTCAATCATCCGCGAGGGCCCTGTTACGCTGTCACGCTGGACCCAAACAATCAAAAATCAAATCGCAAAACACCCTGGTCATAATGCCTTCTATAATGCAATCAAGCGGGCCGCATATAGCAGCGATGGTAAACTCTTATTGGTCAATTCTGGGTTAAACCCCGACCGGCCCGTTGCCGCACAGAATGACAGTTTTTGGTGGGATACCGCAGGGTTTCAACGTTTGGGGGATGACTATGGCGGATTTAATCGCATCATTCGCGGGAGTGATCCCGACGGCGGTGGTTGGAGTCAAAGCGCGCTGACGATCTCAATTGATGGCGGTGCGGGCCATGACGGCCTGCTACACGCTGTTTGCTTGACCAATGACGGCGAGATTGCCCACACCATCAGCGTTTAAAATAAAATCAGCATCTTTTATCGACGACGATTAATCCGATCTGGAAGTCCGCGCGTACAAAAA
>JBELLC010000033.1:0-2854 GCA_042088965.1 Nisaea sp.
GGCTAACGTGCCGATTGTTGTTTGATCCATTGCTGATTCAATTGGTCATGGCGCTGCTGAATGGTCTCCGGCCAGGTACTTTTAATATAGCTCAGGGCGGCAATGATGTCTGCGTCAGGTATAATATCTTCATAGGCTGGCATGGCGTTGGCATATGGTTTGCCGATTAAGGTCTCAACGCCGTATTTTGTAATCCCAAAAAGGTATGCGTCGTTGTGGTGCCATGTGTGGCCTGTGGCGTCATGTGGCGGCGCAGGAAGCATGCCATTAGGCAGGCGGCTACGCCAATTCTGCTGGCCTTTTAAATTTGCCCCATGACAGGAGGCACATTGAGCCGCGTAGACCGATTGTCCGATACGGACCACGTCTTTGTCATCTGGCGTCAGGGCGACATGAGTGGGGTTTGTAGTCGGTTCGCTCATGGGCGAAAACATCCACAATAAAGCGCCGAGCGTTACAATGGCGCCCATCATGGCGATGCCCTTCACGCTCCAGGTGACCTTTCCACGCATCGAAGCTTCCTTTTATATCGGATTAGATATCAGCGATTTGTTGTGATCAATATCGGTATTATATGCTTGAAAGCAATACGCCGACCAGGCTTACCTTTTTATGGCATGCTCTGGGGCCGATCGGGGCGTCGCGGCTCATTCAAGCTGATGTCAAGAGAGGGGCTGTTCGGAGGGTATCTGGGAGACTCTCGTCGTTGGTCCGGTGTTGACCTTCTGCAGGCTTTTGGGTCAGAAGGTTTTGGGCTATTTTTGGTGTTTAGATCAATGGAGGTCGTACCAGTGTCACAGTTTTATGCGCCAGAGTTGAGCGGTAATTCAAACAGCCCATTTGCCCGTGATGAAAATGATCAGCTTATACGCCGAAGCTTTTGGCTGGATATGAGCGACCGTTCGGTCATTATGGCACTGACCCAGGGGGTGGGCGCGAACCTGAGTAATGATCACAAGCGTGCCCATCTTGGCGATATTGGACGCCAACATTTAAGGGATGATATTTGCGTTCAAGAAATCTTGCCGCCGAAATAACCAGCCCTTGCGGGAGCAAATTGATGCCGCCACGCTATCTGCTGAAATACTACTTTTACCTCGCTGGCTATGTTCTTATCGCCGTTGTGATCTATTTTGGGTTCTTCGCGGAACCTTAATGGCGGCTATGTCCCGATGTCTGATATTCAAAAAAATGTCCTTGGTACCGATTTAGAAATCTGTGGCACAGACCCTGTCACCGGCTATTTTCGGGATGGCTGTTGTCATACAGGGGCTGGGGACGTGGGCACGCATACTGTCTGTGCGATTGTTGACGATCGCTTCCTTGCCTATTCAAAAAGTCGGGGAAATGACCTGATCAGCCCGCGTCCAGAGTTCCGCTTTCAGGGTTTGAAAGCGGGTGATCGTTGGTGTCTTTGCGCAATGCGGTGGGAGGAGGCGCGACAAGCAGGCTTTGCGCCGCGCGTTAAACTAAGGGCAACCAATATTAAAACGCTCGATTATGTCACGTTGGACGCTCTAAAAGCGTATCAGATTGACTTAAATTAAGAGGTCACCTGCGCCTGTTGATTGGGTGGCATTTATGGAAGCTTTGACATTCAACCCGCGCGGGTCATGATATCGACCTGCACAACCCGACATGAGGAAAACCAATGCCACCACTGTGGATTTTCAAATATTATATAGCTGCTTATGTTTTCATTGCGGGGGTGGTGTATTTTGGATTTTTTGCCGGCTCTTGAGGTTTGTCGGCATAGCTTTGGCCGCGTTTTTCTGTGATGAGCCTTGATGTGACAGAGGTGGGTCAGCGGGTAGACAGTTTTTGATACCAATGACAAAGCGTTCAGATCTACCTTAGAGCCTCAGTCCTCATCACATAAACGAGACGGTACGATGCAAAATACCCGTAACACGCACTATTCCGGTATTGATCTCATTTTAAATATCGAGGTTATGGAAAATTATAACACCGATATTGTTGCATCCGCGATGAACTATCTCGGCGGCGCTCGCCAGGTCATTGATTTTGGGGCGGGAATCGGCACACTCTCGGTTATCTTTCGGGATAAATTCGAGGTGACACCGCTGTGCGTCGAGATTGATCAAGCAAATACCGATTATTTGGAAAAACGACGCTTGCCGCATGTGCAGGATTTGGCCTCAGCACCAAACGCAGACTTGATATTTTCATCTAATGTGCTGGAACACATCGAAGATGACGTTGCGACACTGCGTTTAATGAATGATAAATTGACAGCGACGGGTCGCCTTTACCTTTATCTGCCCGCAAAGCAAATCCTTTGGACCCAACTTGATGACGCTGTTGGCCATTACCGCCGCTACGACATTCAAGACCTCAAGCAGAAATGTCGGCAGGCGGGACTAAATGTTATCCGCATACACTATGCAGACAGTGTTGGTTTTTTTGCATCTCTGTTTATGAAAGTTGTCGGGTATAACGTCGCTGATGGCATCGGCTCAGAAAAATCTTTGCGCTTCTATGATCGAATTTTATTTCCTATTTCGCGGTTTTTTGATCACCTTGGTTTACGGTTTTTCTTCGGCAAAAATATCGTTTTAGTCGCTGAAAAGGCGCCTGCATAGATGCGCGTTCTGGAAGCATATCGTCAACGAAAGCCAAAATAAATCCGACCCCAATGTCAATAAAAAGGCCACCAAGATTATATTACATCCCAGCAGAGACGAGATTAAGACGCTATGGAATTGGGTTTTTTAACCTACCGCGAATTGCTCAGTCAGCGCCGGATCGCTCAACGCGCCCTGCGGCAAAATCGGCAAATTACCCGGACACAAAGCCTGATTGATCGCATTGAAAATGAACTTGAACGGCGGCG
>JBELLC010000033.1:2954-7776 GCA_042088965.1 Nisaea sp.
TTTAGGATAGCATTTGCGTGAAATTGTAGAAAATACATTTTTCGCTACGATATTGATCGTATAAAAAAACTGCTCTGGTGCGTTGATCCGGCGTATGTTCTCTTCGCCAGAGACACTTGGTTTAGTTTTTTATCCGGCGGGTCATGCTCAAATATTTTTACAATAATGCGTATTTTCTTTTAACCGTGACGACCCTGATTTGGGGCGGTAATGCTGTTGCCGGTAAGCTCGCTGTTGGGGAAGTTTCGCCAGCTGTTTTGGTGGCTTTCCGGTGGGCTGGGGTGCTGGTATTGCTGGGTTTTTTTGGCCGTAAAACAGTTGAGCAAGAATGGCCGGTCTTACGCCGACACCTACCGTATTTTTTTCTGCTTGGCGCGGTTGGATTCAGTTTGTTTAACACGCTTTTTTATATTGCTGCTGTGCGTACAGAGGCGATCAATATCGGCATTCTCCAGGGGGCAATCCCGGTTTTTGTTATGTTGGGGGCTTTTGGTGTCTTTGGTTTAACTGTGACGCGGATGCAGATTCTGGGCGTTGCTGTCACCATTCTTGGTGTGGTTTTTGTGGGCAGTCGTGGCGACATGCAACGCCTTGTTGATCTGCAATTTAATAGTGGCGATCTGATTATGATAACCGCGTGTGGGTTCTATGCTGCTTATACTGTTGCTCTTCGCCGTCGACCTGCCGTTTCCGGATTGGCGATGTTTTCGGTAATGGCTGTGGGCGCAATGATGACCAGTATTCCCTTTTTAGTCTATGAGATTGCCCAAGGGGCATTTGTGTGGCCAACCCTAAAAGGTTGGTTAATTGTCGGTTTTGTTGTGGTTTTTCCATCCTTTTTGTCACAAATATTTTTTCTTCGCGGTGTTGAACTGGTTGGCCCGGGGCGGGCTGGTGTTTTTGTAAATCTAGTGCCAGTATTTGCAGCCTTTTTGAGTGTTCTGATTCTTGGTGAGGTGTTCGCCCTGTTCCATGGCTTGGCGCTAATGTTTGTGCTTGGGGGGATCGCCTTGGCCGAGTTTGGGAAGCCGAAAACGCCACATACCTAATGATTTCATCGTCCTGAAATTTATCTTTATGAAAAGTTTGGAGACCGCAATATGAGCGCCTTAACCGGCATCAAAGTAATTGATTTAACGCGCATTCTTGCGGGGCCCTTTTGTTCAATGATGTTGGCGGATATGGGCGCGGATGTTATCAAGGTGGAAAGCTCTCAGGGTGGTGATCCGATCCGTAGACAAGGCGCTGTCAAGTATGGTGTGAGTTGGTATTTTGCCCAGTTCAACCGCAATAAACGCTCGATCACGCTTGATTTACGCAGTGAGCAAGGAAAAGCTGTGCTTGGCGATCTGATCGCGCAAGCTGATGTCTTGGTTGAGAACTATCGGCCAGGGGTTCTGGATGCGATGGGCTTTGATCAGGCGCGCCTTGATGCGCTTAACCCGTCCCTGGTGCTCACACGGATTACAGGTTACGGCAGCGCGGGGCCGTATACAGATCGGCCTGCCTTTGACTTTATCGCCCAAGCGATGAGTGGGTTTATGAGCGCCACAGGGGTTCCTGATGGTGCGCCAATGCGCGGCGCGCCGCCGCTTAGCGATCTCATTGCTGGCCTGTATGCGGCTTTTGGCACCGTGTCGGCGCTTGTGGCACGCGGAACGCCTGGATCAGGCGATCAAAAGGGGCAGGGTCAAGTGGTCGAAACGGCTCTCACCAATAGCCTTATTAGTTTCCTTGCCTATCTTTCAGCGGAGTATTTCGCAACCGGCAAAAATCCTGCACGCACAGGTAATGACCATCCGATTACTGCGCCCTATGGCTTATTTGAGGCGGCCGATGGCCAAATCGCTGTTGCCGCAAGCCAGCCTTATAATGTGGCACAATTTTTAGAAGTGCTGGGACTTGAACAGCTCTTAACCGAAGAGGCTTTTTGTGACAACCAATCGCGTATGGATAATCGTTCGGCGCTGAATGACTTGGTTAATGCAGAGACCCGAAAGCAATCGGTCGATCATTGGATCACGGTGATTAATAACGCTGGCTGTCCTTGTGGGCGCATTATGAGCATTTCTGAGGTGTTTGACGACCCGCAGGTACAGGCCCAAGAAATGGCAATAGATATTGATCATCCTGGGCATGGACCTGTTCGGGTCACAGGCTTTCCGGTGAAAATGACAGGTACGCCATGTGCGGTTCGGTTGCCTGCCCCTGATCTTGGGGCGCATGGTGCTGATGTGCTGCGAGAGCTTGGTTATTCCGCCGAAAAAATTGCCGAAATTCTGACCCAATCTGAGTCGCAAGCAGATTGAGGTGCGTATTAGCGTGGCAGTGGATCACATGTTTTCAGATCTAAAAACGCGCTCCACCGTTGAAGCTCTCGGGTCAACCGACGCTGGCGTGGGGCGGTCCACTGCAAGCGCGGCTCCAGCCAAGCGCCGTTAATCGTCAAATGGCGCTTCGGCCGCTGGGCTTTTACATCAATCCGCCCAATGAGACGGTCACCCTCTAAAATCGGCAGTACATAATACCCGAAGCGGCGCTGTGCTGCAGGCACGAAAGCTTCAAACTTATAGGTGAAGCCGAAAAGCTGTGCGGCGCGGTTACGGTCTCGCAAAATGGGATCAAAAGGGCTCAGCAGGCGAAGGCGTGCAGGCGGCTCTGGGATTGTGTTATGCTGGCAAAAGATATCGTCGCGGGCATACATTTCTCGCCAGCTGCCTGCTGCCAGTTCAACCTTGACCGTGCGCAGCCTGTCGCGTCCCGTGGACTGACACCAGGTGGTTGCTTCGGCGATGGAGATGGCATCCCAAAAGCGGGCAATCTCTGTCGCGGTTGCAAAGCCAAGACGCTGGATGGCTGTCCGGCAAGCCCAATCAATAAACCCGGCTTCGCTTGGCTGGTGATGATAATACTCTGTGGGGATTACCCGCTCTGTGAGATCATATACTTTTTGAAAACCACGCCGACCGGTGACGGCCAACTCGCCGGTGCGCCACATAAATTCCAGTGCTGATTTTGACGGTCGCCATCCCCACCACGTGCTGCCTGGTGTCGCTGGTGGCTCATCGCCACCAATATCACGGGCCATCACAGGGCCATTTTCTGAAATCTGCTCTTTAATGTCATGGACCGTGGATAAGAAGTCATCACCCAAGCGTTGACGCCACCACTTATTCGCTAATAACCGGGCGCGATAGCGCCGAAACATCGGATGCCAATAGCCAAACCATTTACTGGGAATGACAGCGGCATCATGCGTCCAATTCTCAAACAAGCTGCGTTTACGCTCCAGATGATGGGTCAGCCAGCGATGTTGATATTGATGGCTACGGCTGAACAAAATGTGATGATGAGCCCGCTCAATGGTGCGGATGCTATCAACTTGCACAAACCCAAGGTCGGCAACCAAGTCTGCAAGGCCAGCGCGTCCGGTCTGCGCGCCCGCTGGGTCAGATAATCGATGGTGAGCCAGGAATAACCGCCGCGCCGTGCTATTATCAATGAGCTCAGGATGTATCGGCATGCCACGATCATTCTGTTATAAGGTTTATCGCCACAACTTTATACCGCGTAACGATCTGAAGCATAGGGGCGTTTAAAATGAATCTGAAACTTGATCATGTGAACCTTCGGACCACAAATGTCGATTTGATGGTGGATTGGTACGGCCGGGTTTTGGGATTAAAGCCTGCGCCGCGGCCCGGGTTTCCTTTCCCAGGTGCATGGTTGTCTGCGGGAAATGGCGACGCTGCGGCCGTCCATGTGGTGGGTGTAGAGACCCCGCCGGGGGCCTATGACGCAGCGCAACAGTTGGAGCATTTTGCCTTTACAGCGACAGGATTAAAAGATTTTTTGGCGCATTTACGGGCCGAGAAAGTCGCCTATTATTGCCGCGTTCTGCCAGATACAGACGCCCGGCAAATAAACTTCCATGATTGCGATGGCAACCATCTGCATGTTGATTTCTTGGCCACGGAAGAAGCTGATTTGACCGCTTATGACGGCCGTTAAGATTTAACGGATTGGCGTTGTGGCACCTTTGGCCGGTAAACACGCCATCAGCCGGCCCAGCCATTCAGCAGGCAGCGCCTGCATTAGCCGGGCCACCGCAAGCATTATCCAAGGAAAAACAATCCGGCCATGATTGCGGGCTAGGCGGCGCGCAATGATGGCCGCGGCACGGTTTGCTGGCATTAAAAACGGCATTGGGAAGTTATTTGCATCTGTCATCGCGGTTTTTACATAGCCGGGACAGATGACGGATAATTTGACACCTTGCTGCGCTAAATTTGGCCGCAACCCTTCGCCTAAGGTTTTCACTGCCGCTTTTGATGCGCAATAGGCTGGTGCATTAGGGAGTCCCATGAATCCAGCGATTGAACTTATAATGGCGATCTGGCCCTTTTGGCGGAGGGTCATTGCCTCAATTGCGGGGAAGATGGTATTTAAGACGCCATCAATATTAACGTCAAAAATCTGCCTGACCTGCTCATATCCCTCCTGACCATCGGCGGTACCGCCAGAGACACCCGCGTTGGCAATCACCAGATCAAGAGGGGCGTGCTGATCGCTGCTGGCGATCCATTGGCGCATGCCATTGGTATCGGTGACATCCATCACTGCGACCTGAACCGATGCGCCTTTCTGACGGCAGCGGGTTGCAATATCATTTAGCCGATCTGCGTTGCGGGCTGTCAAAAACAGTGTCTGGCCGGGGGCCGCGTATTGCAGCGCAAGGGCGGCGCCTATGCCGCTGTTCGCACCCGTGATTAAAATCGACTGTCGCTGCTGTCTGGCCATGAGCACGTCTTTCTTAAGGTGA
>JBELLC010000033.1:7876-18946 GCA_042088965.1 Nisaea sp.
ACGTCTTTCTTAAGGTGATAGCTTGTTGCACCATTATCCCTTAAATATAGTTTTCAGACCAAGGTGCCAAAGATTATTCAACGGCATCTGGTGAAAGGGTGCTGTGATGACGGTTAAAAGTATGACTGGATTTGGCCGTGATGGCGGGCAGGTAGATCTGGGAGATGAGGTTTTTGCTGATTGGACTTGGGAGATTAAATCAGTCAACGCCAAAGGCTTAGACATTCGCTTTCGTTTACCGCACGGCTATGAGGACATGGAAACGACGGCCCGCCGGGTTTTAGATCAAAATCTCGCCCGCGGCGCTGTGAATGTACAGTTATCGGTGGCCCTTAACACCGGCCCCGCCGCCATGGCGGTCAATGAGACAATGTTATCGCATATTCTGGATTTACAGGCTCGCTACGAGGCGACAGGTCGGGTTTTCCCCTCGCCGCCGCGTCTCGATACATTGCTTGGCCTACGCGGCATGCTGGAGATGGCAGAGCGAGATATCAGCGATGATCAGCGCCAAAATATTGTCACCGCCATGCAGGATAGTCTGTGCCGCGCACTTGAGCAACTTGAGGCGGCGCGGGCAGATGAAGGTCAGCGTCTAGAGACCGTTTTACAAAGCCAGCTGGTGGAAATGAAGGCATTGACAGATGCAGCACACGCGCGTGCTGCCAGCCAGCCTGAAACCCTAAAATCACGACTTGTCGAACAGCTTGCTTTGTTGATGGATGCGACGCCGCCGATTAGCGAAGATCGCTTGGCGCAAGAATTAGCCTTATTGGCGA
Source organism: Nisaea sp. (assembly GCA_042088965.1). GTDB lineage: Bacteria > Pseudomonadota > Alphaproteobacteria > Thalassobaculales > Thalassobaculaceae > TMED26. Next base: position 8,656 of record JBELLC010000033.1, read on the forward strand.
CAAAGGCAGATGTGCGTGAGGAAATTGACCGTTTATTGGCGCATATCGCTGCTGGTCGTGATCTGCTAGACACCGCCGAGCCTGTCGGCCGGCGACTGGACTTCCTCTGTCAGGAATTAAACCGAGAGGCGAACACCCTATGCTCAAAAGCGGTAGATTTAGAGCTCACCCGCATTGGTATGGAGCTCAAAAGCCGAATTGAGCAATTCCGTGAACAAATACAGAATGTCGAATAGATGGGCCTGCGATGACGAACGATACGACGATCACACGACGCGGTTTGATGCTGGTCTTATCATCGCCGTCAGGCGCTGGTAAAACCTCTATCTCGCGCGCGCTCTTGGAACAGGATGAGGCCTTGACCTTGTCTGTGTCGGCGACCACCCGGCCACGCCGACCAGGTGAGGTTCACGGGCGTGATTATCTGTTTGTTGACCCGCAAGCGTTCACCTTGATGATCAATCGCCGGGAGCTGCTAGAGCATGCAAAAGTGTTCGGCAATTATTACGGTACCCCCCGCCAACAGGTTGAACAAACGCTGCAACAAGGCAGTGATGTGCTATTTGATATCGATTGGCAGGGGACGCAACAAATGGCGGATCAGGCTCGTGCTGATCTGGTCAGTGTCTTCATTTTACCACCATCAACAGCAGAGCTGGAGCGTCGCCTGCGCAGCCGTGCCCAAGACAGTGCCGCGGTAGTTGCCGAACGGATGTCAAAAGCGGCAGATGAAATCAGTCATTACCGTGAGTATGACTATATCGTTGTTAATCATGATATCGCTGCAAGTGTGGCCCAGGTGCGGGCCATTTTGGTGGCGGAACGTTTGCGCCGTGACCGCCAACTTGGCTTAACTGACTTTGTGAAATACCTTCGTCAGGGTCATTAAACAGCTTGATGATCGAGGGTTTGCGCAATCCGGCAAAAGTCTTCAATGGATAACTCTTCGGGGCGCGCTTGGGGGTTTATACCGGCCTTTTCAAGCATCTCAGTGCCGCCAAGGCTGCGTAAACTTGCCCGCAGCATTTTTCGCCGCTGGCCAAACGCCGCAGCTGTCAGGCGTTCGAGGGTGGCCTGATTGGCAGGCGCCAAGGGCTGCTCTCGGGGGATCAGGCGAACCACGGTTGAGGTTACTTTGGGCGGCGGTGTAAAGGCGCTTGCAGGCAGGTCAAAAAGCTTTTCCGCTTTGGTCAACCAGCCGACCAGAACTGAAAGTCGACCAAAGGCGGGGCTACCAGGGATCGCCACCAAACGGTCAGCCACTTCACGCTGAAACATTAATGTCATCGAGGCAATATCCTCAAGCTGTCCGAGCCAGCCGATCAACAATTGCGTGGCAATATTATAGGGTAAATTCGCCGCAATTCTGATCGGCGCTGGTCCAAGGTCTGAAAGATTTATCCGACTTGCATCGGCGAGATGAACCGTGAGGCGGTTACCTGCCGCCACTGTCAGCGTTTCAAGGGCGCCAACAGCGCGGGGGTCTTTTTCAACCGCCACCAAACGCTCTGCACCTTCCAGCAAAAGACCACGGGTCAGGCCACCAGGCCCAGGCCCAATTTCAACAATCGTTCCCTTTTCCAGCGGGCCAGCGGCACGCGCAATCCGTCTTGTCAGGTTGAGATCGAGCAGAAAATTTTGTCCCAAATGTTTGCGCGCAGACAGTTGATGATCGGCAATGACTTTTCTGAGGGGCGGCAAATCTGCAACCGCTTGATTCGTCTCGGCATGGCTCATGTGACAGAAAACTGCTGGCGATGACGTGCCATATCGCGCGCGGTCTCAATCGCAGCAATCATGCTGCGTGGATCGGCTTGCCCTGTGCCGGCAATGCTCAATGCGGTGCCATGGTCAGGCGAGGTGCGAATGAAAGGCAGTCCCAGTGTGATATTCACACCACGCCAAAAATCAATGGTTTTCAGGGGAATAAGGGCCTGGTCATGATACATACACATGGCCACATCAAAGTTGTCGCGATTATCGGCATGAAACAGACTGTCAGCAGCGAATGGCCCACTGGCGGCGATGCCGTCCTGTTGCAGTTGCTGGATCGCAGGCATGATGATCTCAATTTCTTCACGGCCAATGCTGCCCGCTTCGCCCGCATGTGGGTTCAACCCTGTGAATGCCAAGCGTGGGTGCGCAATGCCGAGGTCACGTTGCAAGGCAGCCGCTGTAATGCGCCCGGCGGCGCTAATGTTAGCCACGCTTAAAGCGGCAGGTACCTGTGCCAGCGGGAGGTGAATGGTAATCGGCACGACTCGCAATCCCGGGACCGCTAACATCATGACACTTTTACCAACGCCGCCAAGATGGGCCAAAAACTCTGTATGGCCGGGATAGTCAAAACCTGCCTGGTAAAGAACGCTTTTCTGGATCGGATTGGTTACCAGCGCGCAGGCATTGCCTGTTAGCACATGATCTACGCCATCACGGATGGCTTGAATAACAGCCGGTCCATTCACGCTATTAGGCTGTCCGGGGACAGGCGGGCTGACAAAGTCAACAGGCAGCACAGGCAATTCATTTGACTGCGCACTGAGGGCTTGGTCAGGATCGTCGATCGGTAAAATCTTCAAGGGCCATTGGTGTGCGGTGATGAGCGCAGCAAGACGATCTGGCGCGTCAAGGAGTGCAAAACTTGGCAGATCAGGCCGCCACAGTTTTGCTTTGGCAATAATCTCTGCGCCAACGCCTGCAGGTTCACCGCAGGTGATGATAATGGGCCGAACGGGTGGCTCTGTTGCCTGTGCCGTCATCAGATTAAACCCGCCGATCAATCGTTGCCATCCGCCGTAAATCCATCATGTATTGGCGGGCATAATTCTGTAGACGCTCATTTTCTAAGCGCTGGCGAAATTGATCGCGGGTGGGCAGTTTACGCTGATTTACGTCTCGGGCACAGACCATCAATACCATCAAGCCTGTCGGCATTTGAAGGGGGGCTGTGGTTGATCCTGTGGGCAGATTGATCACTTGATCGCGCAGTTTGGGGGCCAGCTCGCCGACCGCCAAGGTGCCAAGGTCAGGGCTGGCGGGGGTATCGATGGCTTTGGCTTGTTCGCGGATGTCATCGCAGGAGCGGGCATTCTCGCTGACCTGGTCGGCGATGGCCTGTTGGCGGGCTTTTGTGGCGGCATCAGCAGATGTTTTTAACGGCACAAAAAGCTGCGCCAAGGTGACCTTGTCCAGCAAGGGATTTGCGGCATTACGAACCTGCCGGTCGTCTAGCCGCAAAATATGATAACCAAGAATAGTTCGAATAGGGGCGCTGATCTGGCCAATTTCTAATGTCGCAGCAGCGGCATCTAAACGCGGATGTAGACGTTGAGAGGCCAGCCACCCCAGACTGCCGCCATCGGCGGCTGTTGGTCCCTGTGAGCGCTCTCGCGCGGCATCAGCAAAATTGCCACCAGCGCGCAGCTGTTCGGCCAATTGCGCAGCGTTACGTTTGACCTCGGCCTCCTCCTCAGGATCAGCCACTGGCAGCAGGATTTCAGACAGCAAATTTTGTGGTTTGCTCAGATTTGACTCGAAAAGACCAAGAGCGTCGTCAATATCAGCTTGACTGATCTGCGTTTGTCGGCGGAATTTCATAGCCACCAAACGCGACCAGGCGATTTCCGCCTTTAGCTGACGGTCGATTGTGCGTAAAGCGACCTTTTGGCGGGTCAATCGTGCTCTCAGGTCGGCGACGGATGTCTGGTTGCGGCGGGCAACATCAACCCAAGCCTTTTGCAGGTCGGTGTCGTTAATGTCAATCGACAGACGTTGGGCTTCTTGCAGTTTCAATTCCTCGTCAATCAGGGCGCGCAGGACCCGGCGTGCCAACTGGCGGCGCATCTGCGGCGTTATTTTCCGGCCAGATGTCGCAGCGAGAAGATTGATCCGGGCGGTCAAATCTTGCTGGGAAATCACCCGTTCATTGACAACCGCTGCGATTCGCCCCAGGGCATCCATTGATTGCGCTTGTGTTGATCCATTGATAGCGGGGAGCGCGCTAAAGCCCGCAACGAAAAGCATTGTCAGAAACCATAGCTGCGCGGTTACTTTCACTTTTTGCAGCATTATCTTCCCACTTGCCTGTTACCTCTAAGCTTTGGTTTACTTTGAAAAGCCTGATCTGTCACAGCTATTTCCCGTCTTGTGCATTCAGCGCCAAATTACCGAGATTGGTGAAGTTTATCCGAAATAGGACTGATGTATCAGGCTCAATTTCCTCATCGTGGACATCGGTATGCTCGATATCAATCCCAAAGGTAAAACACTCATCGCCATAGTTGACCCCAATCACGGCTTCTCGGGCATTATTTTCGCCGCCTGAAAAGTCGTGCACCAAACGCAGTTTTGCCGACCAAAAATCACTGAGTTGGGCCCGCATAGACAGGGCGACTTGCTCATTTTCGTCGATATCGCTTTGTCCTGTTGCGTCATTCACCAAGACATAGTCGACGCCGACGCCAAAGGCGGCATTATTATACACTAAACCAAGTTCGTTGCGGCGGTTGGTAAAGGTATGTTGATCCAATCGGAAGCGATAGCTGGCATTGATATTGGCGCTCGGGGCCATCGTGATACGGCCCACATAATCGGATCGGCGGCGCGCCAAACCGGAGCCGTCTTGAAACGGCGGCTCTCCTGCAATGCGCTGACTTTGGCCAATGAAAAAGCTTGATCCCCGGCCACCATCGCCGCGAACCGCCATGGAGACACCATAATCAATATAAGAGCCTGTGGTGACACGATCACGGCCGTTAAACCGATTGAGACGAAACAGTGTGGTTTCATCAAATTCAAAGTCCTGGCTGTCCTCATTTGGGATTTCAGCTTTATTGCCGTCGCTTGGCCCGGCAACAGCCATCACAATCGGCTCAATAATTTGGGTGTAATTGGGGCCACGACGCACCAGGGGAAGTCGCCATTCCAGTGCCAATTGCGGAAAGCTACGGACCGATGTTTCGTTGTCAATCAAGGCGCCACTCGGCGTCGTATAATCGTCAATTTGATAGGCATCGTTGGTAACTTTTGCGGTCAAGGTGATGATTTCGCCGGCAGCGCTAATGTAAGGAAGCCGATAGCCAATGTCTTGCGACAGACGGTTGCTGGTCACTTCAGATTCACCGGCAAGTGCAACCACGCTGGTGTTTGCAAGCAGGTAACCGCCAAAGCGATCCTCATCGCTGACAAAATCATATTCAAATAACGGCGCGGCAACGGGGGCATTTTTGCCAATATCATCGGCCTCTAAGCCCTGGAATTGATATGCGCCAATGCTGGTATAATCGTTACCGAAAAAGCCTTCGGCAAATATCCGGCTGGTTAAGGTTGTCGCACTATCAAGTTTAAAGCGCCGTAAATAGGTCCGATTGCTGCTCCGCTCAAGGTCAAAGCCAGCACGCCAATTGGCGTCAAGGGAAAACCGACCGCTCAAATCAATGCTGCCTTTGGCCGACATATCGCCGGTGCTAAAGCCATTTTCGGAATCGTCCAGAAAGCCAAGTGTGCCGGCAAAATCGAGTTCACCATAGCCAAGGTGCTGGCGATAGCGCGCATTCAGGACGCCGCCAGCTTCGCTATAGATGATCGGTTCAATTTGAAGATCACGATCAGGTGCCAGGGCCCAGTAGTGTGGCATGCCAACGATGCTGCCTAATTGCTGTGTTTGCCCTAACCGCGGTGGCAAAAGGCCGGTCCGGCGATCGACCGACGGGTCTGGATGAAAAAAGAACGGCACATAGGCAATTGGTGTGCCCCAAAACTCTAACCAAGCATCCTTGTAGATGAGATCTTTTGCCGCCTCATCATGAATCACCGTTAAGGCTTTAATTTGCCACAGTGGCGGGCGCTCAGGATTATTGGGACACGCATTGCATGGCGAATAAACGCCAAAATCCATAACTTTTGATTGCCCGGCTTTGCGTGTTAACCGCCGCGCTGCAAAGCGCGAGCCGTCGGCAAGTACGGCCCGTAGGTTGAGAATAAAACCATCTTTTAACGCGCCATTTAATTCCAGATACTCCGCCGTCAAAACATCACCGCCTGGCTCCAGCAAAGCGACATTGCCGGTGGCCAAAACAATATTGCGTTCCTGATCAAAGGTGACTTGATCGGCACGCAGTAAGCGGTCGCCGTGGGTCAGCTCAACGTCGCCGCGGGCGCTAATGGTTGCCAGTTCACGGTCATGCACGACTTCATCGGCGGTGATGTGGACAGGTTGGCGATCGTCAGCTGTAGTCTCGGGTTTAGCCGTCGTTGCAGCACCTGCAGGCAGGGTGGTGCTGGCGGCGATTACGATGCCCAACATGAAAGCCGGGGCCAGTTTCAATAGCCATCTGCTGTGCTGCAACATGTCAGCCATCCTCCAAGTGCAGCAGGCCGGCAGAGCCGATCAATATGACCACAACCGCAGGTGTCCAGGCAGCCAAAACGACGGGTAATTGCAGTGACAGGCCAAGGGCATAAATGATGTCGGAAAGAAAATAGAAAAGAAAGGCAAACAGCAAGCAGACAGCTGTCCGCGCCACGCCGCCACCTTGGCGAAATAGCCGTAAGGAAAATACCGCCGCCATCAGGACCATTGCGCAAAGCAATAAAGGCGAGCTCATCAAGCGGTGCAGGTGGAGCTGATGACGGTTCGCTGAAAAGCCAGCTTTTTCAAGGGTGGCGATAAACCCTGGTAATTTCCAAAATCCGATTGACTGTGGGGAGACGAAGCTATCTTGTAAATTGTCTAACGTCAGATCCGTTTCAAAAAATATTTCTGCATGATTTGTGACTTTACCATTCGTCGCCGTGAGGCGCGCATCTTTTAGAACCCAATTGCCGGCGCTCAACGTGGCGCTGGCGGCGTCAATACGACCATCAAATTGATCTTCGTTGGTGAATAAATAGACCACAATCGGTTTGAATGTCGCGCTGCTTGGCTGCACCCCGCCCGCATGTAACACCGATATTTTATCACCAGCGCGTTCGCGAATCCAAAGACCATCATCGGCAATTGCCGTCAGCTTTGCACGGCGGCTTAAAACCTCTGCTTCGACAAACTCATATTTATCGCTCAAGACGGCAGAGATGGGGTTGAACAGGGTTGGTCGCAGTACCCCAACGATCAACGCCAAGGCCAACGCCGGCAGGAGGAATTGCCACACCGAAACACCGGCCGCCCGCGCCACAACCAGCTCACCGGTTCGGGTAAGTTTTGTGAAGACCAACATCGCGCCAATCAAAAAAGCAAACGGCAGCATTGTTTCCATCATCGAAGGCAGTTTTAGAAAAGCCAGTTCAAGAACACGCCCGAAGGTGGCGCTCTCTTTATTGGCGCTGCGACGCAGCAGTTCAATCAAATCAAGTGTGAACACCAGGGCAACGAGCCCGGCCATGGTCGTGGCGGTGGTGAGCGCAAAGATGCGTCCGAAATAATAGGTTAAGGTTGGCGATAAACGCATGGAATTACGCCAGCCCCGTGGCGTGGGTGCGGGTGCGACGCCGAATGGCGGCGACGATCATCATAATGATGAGCGGTATGATGATGACCATGTAGAAAAGGACCTCCATGCCGGCTGTGCGCACAGCAAAGTAACGCGCGGCAAGAAAGGCCCCTTGAATGGCGCATGCACTTAAAATTGCGACGGTGACTCGCAATCCTTGTCCGCGTCTTGAAAATTCACCACCGAATAAGCTACCAAGGGCGACCAAAACAAGCGTAAGAGCCAGCAAGGGTGAGCTAAGCCGGCGATGGCCTTCGGCATGGTTTTCCATCAGTTGCCGGTTACGTTGCACGGTTTTTTCCGTCTCATCAGATTGGAATAACTCGGTGAGGAATAACTCGTTTTTGTCGCGGGATGTGCGTTGCGGCATGCCCGCCGTGGCGGTCAGGTCAATCGCATAGCGGTCAAAGTACAATAGGGTCAGACGGCCGGTATCTTTATTACGGGTTTGCCGATTGCCGTTTTCCATGACCACTTGCGGCCCTTTCGGGGTATTCAAAAGGGCGCCGCGTTCCGCAATGACAGTTGCCGTTTCACGGATGTCACGGGCATCATGAACCAATATACCCCTTAATTTTCCAGCACTGCTGCGCTCGCGGACGAACAGGGTCACGTTCGGCGCAATATTGGTAAATACCCCCTCCCGCAGCAGGACGTTTGCATAATTGTGGCGGATCGAGAATTGCAGTTCTTTGAAGGCACGATAGCCGATGGGTTGCAAATAAAGGGTCATGGCGTAACAGGCCGCCACCGTGACCCCCGCACAGACCAATGCAGGGCGCGCCAGCCGCAAAGGGCTAACGCCAGCGGCTGAAATGATGATCAGCTCTCGGTCATTAATAAGCCGGTTGTAAACATAAAGCACGGCTGTAAACACGGCGATGGGCAGAACCACAGCAAGCCAAGCTGGCATTAACAAGACGGTCAAATACAGAAAAGTACTGATGGGCAAGCCACGGTTAACAATCAGCTCAATGAATCTCAAGCTTTGCGTCAGCCAAATAATGGCCGTCAACGCGATGATAATGAAAACCATCGCTGTGAAGACTTGCCGCTGAAGATATCTGTTAATTCGCATTCACTGCCATGCGCGGCGATTTAACCCGCAAAGATGCTGACTGACATATAAGACTTGTTTTATATGAATCCGGCTGGCGGAGCAATGAACGACTGTCATTCGCGCCAGAAGCGAATATATTCCGTACTTAAGTGCAGCGATTGTCGGTTATTTTATCGACGGGTGATTGACAGATTTTGGTTGACCAGATACCGAATCAGCAGCTGAAAATTCAAATGTACGTTAGTTATCGTTAGGATGCAGGTTATGAAAATTATATTTCAAAAATTAACTTTGCCCAAAACCGGCGGTTTGGTTTTAGGGGTCATGGAGGGGTGCAAATTGTTGCCGCTTGGCCAAGAAATGGATGCGGCAGTTGATGGCCTGCTCACCCAAGCGATGAAAGAGGCCCGGTTTGACGGCAAAGATCATGAGAGCCTGAAGGTCGCTACGCCCCGCGGTACGGTTTTGTTGTATGGCTTGGGCAGCGGTCAAGATATTGACGCCTTATGGGCGGAAAAAGCCGGCGGTAGCATTTTTGCGGTCTTGGCAAAGATAGGCCTGTCAAAAGTTAATGTGCTTTTTGAAATGCATGAAGGCGGTGAAGAAGGCTTGGCCGCACGCGCGGCACATATGGCGTTCGCCATGAACCTGCGTGCCTATCGCTTTGACAAATATAAAACGCAACTCAAAGACAGTGATTTACCGAGCCTGCAACAGGTGGTTTTGCTGGTGGATAAAACGGCTGCCGCGCGCCGCGTCTATGCCGGATTACAAGCGGTTGCTGAAGGCGTATACTTAACCCGTGATTTGGTGTCTGAGCCACCGAATGTCCTGTATCCTGAAAGCTACGCCAAACGCTGCGCCGCGCTGACTGAACTGGGTGTGAAGGTTGAGGTGCTGGGCGAAAAGGAGATGAAAAAGCTGGGCATGGGAGCCCTTCTGGGCGTGGGGCAAGGTTCTGTCCGGGAAAGTAAGATTGTCGTCATGCACTGGAACGGGGCGACCAATAGCCGGGCCAAACCGCTCGCCTTCATCGGTAAAGGGGTCACATTTGATACCGGCGGTATCTCCTTAAAGCCTGCGGGTGGCATGGAAGATATGAAATGGGATATGGGCGGCTCTGGGACCGTGGTTGGCCTGATGCATGCCTTGGCGGGGCGAAATGCCAAGGTCAATGTGATTGGTATTATTGGCTTGGTTGAAAACATGCCCGATGGCAATGCCCAGCGGCCGGGCGATGTGGTGACCTCGATGTCAGGTCAAACCATCGAGGTAATTAATACAGACGCCGAAGGCCGCCTGGTCCTCGCGGACGTGCTGCATTACACCGCGACAAAGTATAAGCCAGCATTCATGATTGATTTGGCAACCCTGACAGGCGCGATGATGGTCTCTTTGGGGCAGGTGAACTGTGGTTATTTCGCCAATGACGACGCATTGTCCGACAAAATTGCGGCAGCAGGTAAGGCCACAGGCGAGGGGGTTTGGCGGATGCCCCTTGGTGCCGAGTATAACAAACAATTAGACAGTGATATTGCTGATATGAAGAATGTCGGCCCGCGCTGGGGCGGGGCCATTACAGCGGCCTGCTTCCTGGAGCGGTTTGTCGGTGAAACACCGTGGGCGCATATGGACATCGCCGGCATGGCATGGGCCTCTAAAGACAGCCCCACCGTGCCAAAAGGCGGCACGGGTTGGGGTGTTCGTTTGCTTAACCGCTTGGTTGAGGATAATTACGAATAAG
>JBELLC010000033.1:19046-26651 GCA_042088965.1 Nisaea sp.
TGATAGAAGGCATTTTCATAGCGCTCCATCGTATGGCTGGCACCAAAGAAATGCCCGCCAGGCCCCACCTCCCGCATCGCCTCTATCCCCAATTCAGCCTCATTGATGGTCACAGGTTCAAGGAACTGCACCATCATTTGGATCATTTCAGCATCAAGGATCATTTTTTCAAAAGATGCTGACAGACCACCTTCGAGCCATCCCAAACCATGCTTGATTAAATGGCAATGTGTCAGGAAACACGGCCAGAGCGACATCATCGATTCGTAGACCGATTGCGCATCTGGCGCGTTTGAGGCGTTCACATTTGAGGATCGATACGGCACCTTATAACGTCGTGCCAATTGCCCGCCGATCAAAACAGCTTTGGCATATTCTGGTGTTCCGAAGGCTGGCGCACCCGTTTTCATATCGACATTGGAGGTGAACCCCCCATAGATGACGGGCGCGCCAGGGCGGACAATTTGTGACAGCGTGAAGCCTGCCAGCGCTTCGGCGTTTTGCTGGGCGATCGCCCCTGCGAGGCTGACCGGTGCCATCGCCCCTGCCAGTGTAAACGGCGTAAAGCAGACTGCTTGTCCAGCGCGGGCCATCTCAATCACGCCTTTCAACATCGGCACATCGTACTGCAATGGAGAGTTCGCGTTCACAATTGACACCATTGAGGCTTGTTGGACGAATTGGTCATGATCCACACCGCGCACAATTCGTGTCATTTCAATCACGTCTAAAATCCGCTGACGGCCCAAGGAATAGCCGAATAAGGGGCCATCACCCAGAATGGCAGCGGCTCTAATCGCCTCAAGGTGCCGGATATCGGCAGGAATATCTGTCGGCTCAACAGGGTGCCCACAAATCAATTGGCAGACATTCAATTGTTGGGACAAACGTAACAAATTTTGGAAATCAGCAAAATTGCCTGCACGCCTGCCATGATCCAAATCTGTTGCATGCGGTGGGCTGCCAACGGCGGCAATATTGATATAGTTATCCCCTAAAATCAGCGAGCGTGCCGGGTTACGTGCGTGCAATTTAAAAATCGCTGGAATGGTTTTGATCCGTTCCTCGACCATTGCCGGATCAAAGCGCACGCGGGGGCCATCATTTTCAACTTCTGCGCCTGCCTGACGCAGCATATCGCGGGATTCGGGCAGCAGAAAGTTAATACCGATTTCCTGTAATATCTTCAGCGATGCCTGGTGAATCGCCTCCAATTCGTCATCGGAAATGATGTTGAACGGGGCATAGGGGGAGCGGTATTGACCGCGCGGAATCTGGATCAGTTCGGCGGATCGACGAGCGTTCCGTTGGCCCGTGCGTGAACCACGTTTTGATGCTGCGGGATTTGCCATGCGCTGCTCTCACGTTATTGTTTTCAGGAAAGCATATCTGCCTTATCCAGCGCGGCTAATGTCACAACGTCGCTGAAATATCGCAGAGGCGACGTTGCCTTAGGGCGATTAGGGCGCTACCGGCATTGACGTTTTTCAGGCTAAGCCGTGGAGTCGGTAACCGATTAATGCTACGGACAACTTTTTTATGGGGACGCAGCATGTCATCTGATCGCATACGGAGCTACTCTTGGGACGATCCTCAGCCGTCGATAGATGCGGCTCACGGTTTAAGTGGTTTAGCGTTCTTGCGGGCGATCATTGCAGGTGATCTGCCGCATCCGCCGATGGGACACACGCTTGGTTTTGAAATGATTGAGGCGGACGAAGGTCGGGTTGCCTTCGCGGGCGAACCGGCTGAGTTTCTGCTGAACCCCATGGGTGCCATTCATGGAGGTTATTTTGGTGTGTTGCTGGATTCTGCAATGAGCTGCGCGGTTGGTACTTTGCTGGCTGCTGGCCAGGGTTATACAACACTTGAGTACAAAGTGAACCTGGTGCGCGGCATGACACCGGCAACCGGGCAGGTGCGGGCCGAGGGCTGGGTCGTGCACGCAGGTCGCAGGACGGCCACTGCCGAGGGGCGCATGACGGATGTTGAAGGCCGCATTTTAGGGCATGGCAGCACCACCTGTGTCATCCTGAGTTAAGCAGCTGGCCGCGCCCTTGTCTCAATCGTCAAGAGCTTGATAAACGGCGACTCGCATATCGTCTGCTAAGGGGATTTGCGAGCCAAGGTATTGGCTCATAACCACCCCAATCATGTCTTCGGCAGGATCAATCCAAAAATAGGTTGAGGCTGCCCCCGCCCAGCCGCGTTCACCAACGCTGGTCAAAGACAGGGCACGGCCGGTGTCGAGCATCACCCGGCCTGCCAAGCTAAATCCATAGCCGGGCAATGCTGCTGGACCGATTCGCAACGGCTGCTGCGATTCTGGCACTCGATTGGTCCACATCATCTTATGGGCGGTGCGCGACAATAACCGCTCACCTGTGGCTGTTTTGCCGCTGGCCAAGAACTTTGCGATTTTCATATAGTCCGAAACGGTTGAAAACAGTCCATAGCCACCACGCCAAAAACTGTCGCTGTCGGCGGGGTATTGAACAACAACGTCCTGCGCAGGGGTCAGCTTTTGAGGCTGACCGTCGAATTCCATAATTTTTTCTAAATCGCCGATACCAAACATGTCCATGAGGCGGCCCCGCGCCGCTTCTGGCACCGAAAAGGCCGTATCAACCAAGCCAAGGGGGCGTAAAATTTCACGTTCTAAAATAGCCGCTAAGGTCTCGCCGCTGACCACTTCAATCACCCGCGCCAAGACATCGGTTGAAACGCTATACCGCCAAGCGCTTCCGGGATCAAAAGCTAACGGTTGGGCCGCAATCAAGGCCACCATATCGGCCAATGAATGCTGTGCAGAGAACATATTAGCTTGCGCATAAAGCTGACCGGCGGGGCATTCTGGCAAAAAGCTATAGGACAGACCAGCGCGATGGGTTAGCAAATGCTCAATCAAAATAGGGCCAGCGGCAGCGCGTCGACTGCCGTCATCAGCAATCACCTCAGGCCGTGCAAAGTCTGGAAGGAAGGCAGCAACTTGATCATAAAGCCGCAGCATACCGCGTTCTAAGAGTATCAGCGCTAAGGCTGAAATCAGCGGTTTGGTCATCGAATAAATACGATAAATAGGCTCATCTGCCATCGGTTTTTGAGTCAGGGCATTCGACCAGCCAGCGCGACCTTCCAACCAAGTGTCACCACCTTTGTCAACGCGCCACTGAATGCCACTGAAGGCTTGACGGTCAATGAAAGATTGAGCGCGGGCGTGGACCCGGGCTTCTCGCTGCTTATCGGTCATGAACATTCCCCTGATGGATCATCGGTGGCAGATTTTAGGTGCCGCTTTTATTGATGGTGGAATTGTTAGACGTTCACAGCGAAAGATCAATCATTCTTGGCTCAGCCGTTAGCGTGAAATACCCTCTACGGATGTCGCTCTGATGGTTGACAGCTTCTGGCCGCGCTCCTACCGTCACCGCCGAGTTGGCTCAAAAGGGATCGCATATGGCGACAGGCACCTTGATGCTTCAGGGAACAGGGTCGGATGTCGGCAAATCGGTCTTGACGGCTGGTTTGGCGCGCGCCTGCGTCAACCGCGGCCTGACGGTCCGGCCCTTTAAACCGCAAAATATGTCGAACAACGCTGCCATTGCCGCAGATGGGGGGGAGATTGGCCGCGCTCAATGGCTGCAAGCCATGGCAGCGAAAGTGGCCGCCAGTCACCACATGAACCCTGTTTTGTTGAAACCGGACAGCGAAGGTAGTGCACAGGTGGTGATCCGCGGGCAGGCCGTCAGCCGCGCCGAGGCAGGCTGGTTTCGCGGCCAACGGCAAGCCTGGTTGGAGACAGTGATTGATAGTTTTGATCGACTGCGCGGACAGGCTGACTTGGTCCTGGTGGAAGGTGCAGGCAGTGCCGCTGAAGTTAATCTGCGCGCCGGTGATATCGCCAATATGGGGTTTGCCAGGCCAACCAATACCCCGGTTGTCCTGGTTGCGGACATCAACCGCGGTGGCGTAATCGCGGCTGTCGTTGGCACCAAAGCGGTCCTTGAACCCGCAGATCAGGCGATGGTGAAAGGGTTTATCATCAACCAATTCAGAGGTAATCCTGCCTTATTTGATGATGGTTATCGGCTGATCAGCAAAACCACAGGATGGCCTGGCTTTGGGGTGCTGCCCTATGTGCCAGCGGCCCGCCGTTTGCCCGCCGAAGATGCTGTCGTGCTCGAGCAATCGGCGCTATCTGGCGTTGCAGGTCGAAAGGTTGTGGTCCCCAAACTGCCGCGCATCGCCAACTTTGATGATTTTGACCCCCTCGTCCTTGAACTCGGGGTTGATCTGGTGTTTTGCCCGCCCGGTAAGGCCTTGCCGGGTGATGCGGCGCTGATCATTTTACCGGGCAGTAAAGCGACGATTGCAGATTTGCGGTTTTTAAAGCAACAAGGCTGGGATATTGATATCCAGGCGCATATCCGCCGGGGAGGGCATATCTTAGGCGTTTGTGGCGGCTATCAAATGTTGGGGCATTGGGTGCACGATCCGGATGGGATCGAGGGTGCGCCAGATCGCGAATCAGGCCTTGGCTTGTTGGATGTGGAAACAGTTTTAGAAGCTGAGAAAATCACCCAAGATGCGGTGGCCTCGGTGCTGGACTTTGAGGCGCCAATCTGTGGCTATGAAATTCATGTTGGGCGCACGGATGCCGGCAGCGGCGCACAATCTTGGCTCAACTGTGGGGGGCGTGTCATTGGTCATCGGGACGCGCACGGACAGGTTGAAGGCGGTTATCTGCATGGCCTGTTCGGCAATGATGATTTTCGGCGTCACTATCTCCGAAAGTTGGGTTTAAACGTGGCAACAGACCTGAATTTCAACGCTGCTGTTGAGTCCGCATTGGATGACTTAGCGGCGGCGATGGAGCGTCATCTTGATATTGATGGCCTCCTTAAAACAGCGGGGCTTTGATACCATCATGGGGCAATATTTTGGGGTGAGGCGGCAATGACAGAGAATAATAAAGCGCGCGAACATCGCCAGCGCATGCAGCAAGTGCAAACAGCACACCGCGCCCGCATAAAGCAGAAAGCCAAGTCAACGCGCGGCTTGCTCGCGGTGCACACCGGCAAGGGTAAAGGCAAATCCACGGCTGCCTTTGGCACCATTATCCGCGCGCTTGGCTGGGGCCATGATGTGGGGGTGGTGCAATTTATCAAAGGCACCTGGAAAACCGGCGAAAAAGAGTTTTTCCAACGCTTTGACGACTTGCTGACATTTCGGCGCATGGGCGAGGGCTTTACCTGGGATACCCAGGACCTTGACCGCGATATTCGTGCAGCCCGCGCTGCCTGGGAGGTGTCTTGCGAGATGCTTGCCTCAGGTGACTATGATTTGGTTGTCCTCGACGAATTAAATATTGTTCTGCGCTATGAATATCTCAGCGTTGAGGAGGTTTTAGACGGTTTAAATGCCCGTTCTGACCGGACCACGGTGATCGTCACAGGTCGCGACGCCCCCCCAGCTCTGATGCAGATAGCAGACTTGGTCACAGAGATGAGCAATATCAAACACCCCTTTGACGCCGGGATCAAAGCTGCCCGGGGCTTTGATTTTTAAGATCGAATTTTTAACATCGCATGTGAGCACGGAGATGCCCGCGCTGATACCACCGCGGCCTGGTCAGCCTTTCATCACCAGAGGCAGTCCGGCGGCAATAAAAACAACTTTTGGAACGGCGGCGGCCACAGCTTGATGCAGATGGCCTGCTTCATCGCGAAATTGCCGGGCTAAAGCGTTCATGGGCACGATCCCAAGACCAACTTCATTGCTGACCAAAATCACCGGGCCAGGGGTGACCGCCAGCGCGGTTAACAACTCTGTCCGGGCCGCGGTAGTGTTGCGTTTTGCAGCCATAAGATTGCTCAGCCAAAGCGTCAGACAATCAACCAATATCACTGTTTCTGCGGTACTTTCACGGATCAGCGTTTCTGCCAAATCGAGGGGTTCTTCAACGGTGTGCCAGCGCGCGTCACGGGCGGCTTGATGGGCTGCGATACGGTCTGCCATTTCACCATCACCCGCGCCGCCGGTGGCCAGATAAACCGGCCGAAGCTTGAACGCCAAGGCCGTATCCTCAGCATAGCGACTTTTGCCAGATCGCGCGCCGCCGAGGATGAAAACATGCGCAACCATGAGATGGCTTTAATCCGCCGCAGATTGTAAGGCGAACTCTTTGCGAATATCCGCACTGTTTTGACCGAGCGCAGGCACCGGTCCGAAGCTGATCTCATCACCCACAAATTGCGCCGGTGGAGCAACCGTCTCAAAACTGCCATCACCAAGCGCGACAGGGATGCGTTTTAACTGTGGGTGCTTGATCAGATCATCAACGGAATTAATGGCCCCATAGGGAACCCCTGCTGTATCGAGGCGGTTACGGATCTCGCGACGTGCAACCTGTCCCATGATCCCGGATATAACCTCATCTAAGGCCGGACGATTTTCCAGCCGGGCAACATTGGTGGCGAAAAGCGGGTCTTTTGGCAAATCAGGTAACATCAGAACATGGGTGCAGAAACCTTGGAACTGGCGCTCATTTTGAATACCAATGACAATCCGCTCTCCGTTGGCGCACGGATAATCACCATAGGGCGCGATGGAAGGGTGATGCAGGCCCAGTCGCGGGGTTTCATAATCACCATAATCACGTTGCAGCATCGGCACCGCCATCCATTCCGCCATGCCCGAAAATAACGAGACTTTGATGCCTGAGCCAAGACCTGTTTGGGCGCGTTTTAACAATGCTTTCAAGATCGCTGTATGGGCGTACATGCCGCAGCCGATGTCACAGACAGATACCCCGACACGGCCCATTTCATTGGCCCCGCCAGTAATCGATACCAGACCGCTTTCTGCCTGAACGAGCATATCAAAAGCTTTCATATCAGCGTAAGCACCCTCTTCGCCATAGCCGCTGATATCAACTGTGATCAGCCGTGGATTGCGGGCCCGCAGTTCAGCGCTATCAAAGCCAGCACGGGCGGCGGCACCGGGGGCGAGATTTTGGATAAAAACGTCAGCGTTTTGTAAAATGCGGTGCAGGAGTTGCGCATCCTCTGGGTCTTTAATGTCGGCGGTTAGGCTTTCTTTGCCGCGATTTAACCACACAAAATAGGCGCTTTCACCATGCACAAAGCTGTCATAGCGGCGTCCGAAATCACCTTCCTCGCGCTCAATTTTGATGACTCGTGCACCGTCATCTGCAAGCCTGCTCGAGCAATAAGGGGCAGCAACTGCCTGTTCAATTGCGACAACCAATAACCCGTCTAAAACGCCACTCATGGAGGAACTCCTGGAAAAAATCTCCGCACAGCTTAGCAGGCGATTACGGTCGCTGTTAAGCGGTTGTTTGTTCAAAAACCTCATATTTTTAGCCGATTGTGCAGGCTGGTCGCTGCAACGCCGGCCAAGGGTCAATGCTCGGTCTTGAATCAAAGGGCCTTGACAACCGCTGCTCGCTGATTAGTTTCCGCCCTGGGCCGCCGCTCCCCAACGAGAGGCTACATATTAGGATGACAATAATGAAACCGACGGTTTTGCCGCAGGCACCCCATTTCTCATCCGGACCATGCGCGAAGCGACCCGGATGGGCCC
>JBELLC010000168.1:0-4351 GCA_042088965.1 Nisaea sp.
CGGGCATCTGGATTTTACGTCGACGAATTTTCGGTCGATTTTAAGCTGGCTTGGTCATGATCTCGGCCTGCTGCCTGCCAATCGCTTGCGTCAGGTAAAAACAGATCTAGCCTTCACCCTAACGCCTGAATGGGTGCAGGTGCGTGACTGGTCATTTGAAATTGACGGCAGTCGGGGCAATGGCGGCTTGACCTTGTTACTCCAGGAGCGGCCAAGTTTTGGCCTGAGTCTGGCGGCAGAGACGTTAAATCTTGGTCATTATTTTGCTGACCCAGAGGCGCTGGCGCTGGCTCTGTTGATGGCCACTGGCGGGCCCTCAAAGGCTGTAAATAATCCAAAAGAGTGGGCTGCGAGCGTGGCCCGGTTTGATAGTAATATCGATATTCAGATTGAAAATCTATCCGCCTGGCAACACACGGCGCGGGGGGTTAACCTTCGGCTTGGAACCACAGAAGGCGCGGTGAGCATCGCGAAGGCCCATGCCGAGGACGTCATCGGCGCTGCTGTGACCGTCGATGGTAAGGTCGCGTTTACTGCCGGAGAACCGCAATTAGCGCTTAACTTTGATATCACAAGCCAGCAATCAAACCGCTGGGCGGCCCTATTAGATGCAGGCGTCACACAACAAACAGCCAATCGGCTTGGAACCGTGATGGCGCGCGGCCGGCTTTCTGGACCGCTATCTGACTTGGCGGTTGTCGCGACTGTTGATGCGGCAGGGGGCCGGATTGATTTAACCATGCCTGTTGATGCCGGTTCACGCCGACTTGCCGCACCCGCAGAGGTTAATTTTGAGCATCCAGAAATCTCCAGCGTGGTGGATCTGTTGCTCCCAGGACGTGATATTAGCCGCCAATTGCTTGGCCCAGGGCAATTAAGTTTGCAGCTTGCGCCTGTTGCAGTGGATCAACTTGCGGTATCCCTTAACGTGCAGGCAATTGATGCAGAGCTCACCGCAACAGGGCATGTAACCCCCTATCAAGATTTACCCGCCGTTGATCTGGCGGTGGTATTCAATCATCCAGACGCTGTAACATTTATTCGCCGATTATTACCCCAGTATGTCCCGCAGACCCGCGAGTCGCAGGCTATTTCGATGCGCGGTGATATGTCAGGCAATTCATCCGCCGTAACCATTGACAAGCTGCGCATTGATGTTGGCGCGGGGCAGCTGGAGGGTGAAATCAACTACCGTGTGGGCGAGGTGCGACCACAGTTTAAGTTTGATTTGTTGGCCAGGAATTTAAGACCGCTTGCATGGATCCCACTGGGTAAGGGCGCGGGTGAGGATGTTCTGCTGGCAGATTTGAAACCTCTGGATTTATCTGCCATTAGCGCGTTCGACAGCCAATTGGTTATGAATGTTGAGTCGCTGTGGATCGCTGATACAGAGCTACAGAATGGGGTTATCGAGGCAGATCTTCGCGCCGGGACATTAGATTTTCAGATCCGTGATGTTAGCATTGGCGCGGGTAACGCGTCGGTATCAGGTCAGCTTGTTGGCCGGACATTACCGGCGATGTCAGTGCAGGTATCTGGGAAAAGTATCGACATTGATGGTCTTGATTTAAGCGCTGATTTTGGCGTGCTTTCGGGCCAAGGGGATATCGATTTCAGGGCCCGAACCGTGGGCGAGACATGGCGCGATATGCGCTCAAACTTATCGGGTTCGGGGCAAATTGAATTTGCCGATATCACCGTGCACGGATTTGATTTATCGGCTATGACGAAGGCTGTGAGCGCACCAAAAGGTGGCGCCGCTGAGTTTGTGACCGCTGCTCAACGTGCGTTGACAAAAGGCAGTACAGATTTCAGCACGGTTAAAACCAACATGACCATTGAAGACGGTGTTCTGCGTGCCAACGATATTCAATTGGACGGCGATGCTGCGATTGGTCGGGCGGCGATTGCTGTGAGTTTGCCTGCCGCAGAGATTGATTTGAAAATGCGGTTTCGATTGAAGCATTTAGGGGGTGTACCAACGTTCGACATGCGCTTGACAGGACCTTTAATCCAGCCTCGGCGGATGATGGCGCTTGATGCATTGCGCGACTATGTTTTACGCCAGGGCGGCTGATCATCTCAGCTCGGAAAGCGACCCCGATGTCTGACGGAGCCAGTTTAAGGCGCAGACACGAAGCGCACTCGTTAAGGGGCCCTGACGATCGTGATCAATGGCGGCAATTAAGCTGATTAATGAGCGGCCTTCAGCCGTTGCCCTTTCGTCAAGGACGTCCCAAAACGCGCTTTCTAGAGCGATACTGGTTTGATGGCCAGCGATTGAAATCGATTTTTTTATGAGGTGAGTCATCGGCACGCTTAGGTCCTTGTAAAGGCCGCGACCAACTCCAAATGGGGTGACCACAAGAATTGATCAATTGGCTGGATCCATTGGCATTGAAACCCCGCGTCTAAGAGCTCTTGAGCGTCACGAGAAAATGTTGCGGGATTGCAGCTGACCATGGCAACACGGCAGACATTTGCTTTGGCCAGTTCTGTTACCTGAGCGCGGGCACCGCTTCGAGGTGGATCGACAATCGCAGTATCATAGGCGGCCAGCTCGCCCGCTAACAAGGGTTGGCGGTCGAGATCACGATTTTCGACGCTAATTTGATGCATACCACGCCGGGGCCCATTGGCATGGCTGGCAGCTGATAAAGCGTTGGTCGCTTGACGTGCACCATCGACAGCATGAACAGGCGCGATTGTGGCTGCGGGCAGGGTAAGCGTGCCGCATCCGGCATAAAGGTCGATGATACGCTTGGCCCCCACCGCAGCTTCTAAGACAGCGTCAATAATGGCGATTTGGCCTGTCAGGGTGGCTTGCAAAAAACTCCCTGGCGGCGGTGTTTGATTGACCTTACCAAAGCGGACCAGGGGACGTCGACGTTCTAGAACTGTTTCTGCGGGACGTTGATCACCTGTTTCATCCAGTGGTTGCCATGATATCCGGGCTAAATCAGCTGTTGTGGCAAGATCGGTTAAAACTTCGCGCGCTGCCAGTGAGGGTGAGATGGGGGTTCCAATGAGGCAATCAATCCCATTATCGCATTCTGTCAGATGTAAACGGCCGCTGGCACCAGGGGCGAGCAGGCTCTCAAAAGCGCTTCGAAAACCTGGAAGTAAGGCTTGTAAATTGATGCTGGCGACAGGACATTCATGGACCGCGATGATATGGTTACTTGCTGGTTGATGAAAGCCGAGAACGACGCCATTAGCCAGGCGTCGGGCGCTTAAAATTAGCCGTCGGCGCTGCCCTGGTGCGGCACTGATGAGGCGGCGGCGCGGGCAATCTGCCAGTCCGGCGCGTGCGAGGTGCTGTGTCAATTGTGCGAGCTTCCATGCCTCGTAGGCGGTGGGCTGTAGATGTTGTAGCTGGCAGCCGCCACACTCCATAAAATGCTCACAGCTGGCTGCTTGGCGCTCGGCTGCGGGCGTGACCAATTCTAGTAATTCACTGGCCACCCCGCCACCGCGGCGTTGCAGGGGGCGGATCAGGACTTTTTCGCCGGCAAGCGTGTGTGGAATAAAAAAGGTTTCCTCCCGAGGCTCCCACTGATCGGCGAGTTTCACCTCGGCCGTGGCAACCCCGTCGCCGCGGCCGCCGATATGACCAATTGTAACCGCCAACGGCGTGCTATTTCGTGGCAAGCTAGGGCGATGGGTTGCATCACCCTTTTTATGTGCCGTTTTGCCGCCGCGCCTTTTACCGCGTCGTTGTCCGCTCATAATAAACCTCTGATCTAACCAGCAATCCTGACGCGTGACGCGTTCACGCTCATTACTATACTGTTTAGCCCCCAAGGGCGATGGTTTCAGTGGTTCAATAAAGCCCGCCGCAGGCTTTTAAGTTGGCCAATCTCAACCGCCAGTGAAATCGCCAAATGGCCCGCTTTTTTCGGGGTCAATTCGTCCGGAATATCGCCGCTTAAAAGTGCGTTTAAACCGCGCTGACGGGCGGCAAGCCGGGTATCGATATACTTCGCTGGTCGGCCTGTCGGCGCATCATATTGGCGGGGAACGGGGCCATCAAACCGTTGTTCCAGTTTGCGGCGTCGGCAATACGCTTGCCATTCTAAGGGTAGATCTGGGGGAGCATCTGCTATCATAATCTGCGGCCGTACCACACAACCCGCCCAATGATGTTAATTTCATCTAACGTCCTTTCATAGGTTGGGTAGCGGCGGTTGGTTGACACCAAATGTACTTTTGGAGGCTCGCTGTTTGCGATGACCTCGATTTGTTTTGCGACCAATCCCAAGCCGTCAAACACCACAAATATGCCTGGCGGACTGGGGGATCGGCGCGCGACGTTGACAATCACTTGATCGCCCGACCGCAACGTTGGCTC
>JBELLC010000034.1:0-26199 GCA_042088965.1 Nisaea sp.
CCAGGCCCTGGCGGCGGTGTGCGGGTGCACCCAGCGCTTGCGGGGTTTACGGCGCGTACTGAGGCGGTTGCAGCGGTGTTGCAGATACTCTGGGCGAACGGCGAAGCAGGCCGCCCGCGCGATGAATATTATGGGGTCGTGACAACCCACGGCGCGCCGCCCCTGATGGCGATTGATCGCGGCGCGGTGACGCATTTTGGCGTGATCAGTTGCGGCTTTCATCTGAACGGGATTGTTCGCGGCCATGACCGGGATCACATGTGGGTGGCGCGGCGCGCCAAAACCAAAGCAACCTATCCTGATATGCTGGACAACATGGTTGCGGGCGGCCATCCGATCGGCTTGTCTGCGGCAGAAAATTTGCGCAAAGAATGTTTCGAAGAAGCAGGGCTTGCCGCAACGATCGCAGATCAGGCAGTGCCTGTGGGGATGAGCAGCTACACGATGGAAGTGGATGAAGGCCTGCGACGGCATGCCTTTTTCATCTATGATCTCGAGGTGCCGTCAGAATTTCGTCCGCAACCTGTTGATGGCGAAGTCGCTGAGTTTACTTTGATGGCGGTTGATGAGGTGGCTGCCATCGTGCGTCAGGGGCAGGACTTTAAATTTAACTGTAATCTGGTGTTGATTGATTATTTTATTCGTCACGGCATGATCAGCCCAGATGATCGCGATTATTTTCGCATCGTTAGCGGCCTACGCCCTGCGTTACCCTAGACTGTCGCGGGTTAGTCCACCCATCCAATCCGATCAGAGTCGAGTAAGGCTTGAATATGTGCCGGCACCTTCAGGCCGTTTTTCACGGCTGCTTCAAGGTCGACCTCGGCGGCGCGAACGCGCTTTAAACGCGCAAGCGTCTGTACAGCTTGGGCTTGCGGTACGATCACCACGCCGTCCCTGTCGCCGACCACAACATCCCCGCTTTCAACCCGCACCCCACCGCAATTAATTGGCAAGCCAATGCTGCCCGGCCCGACGGATGCGGGTGAATTCGGTGTGATACCCACATGGAAAACGGGCAAATCAACGTCCTCCACACCGTCCTGGTCGCGGATGGTGGCGTCTGTGACAAGGGCCGCTGCACCAGCATTTTTCAGCATGCCAAGCAGTAAATCGCCTGTGACCGCAGCTTGCAAATGGCCGTCAGTGGTACAGATGACAATGTCGCCGGGCCGAACCTGCGCGGTTGCTGCCAACAAAGCAAGGTTATCGGCTGGATAGCAAAATACTGTCAGTGCCGGGCCACAGATTTTTGCTGTCGCGGGATTGTGCGGTTTCACAGACCGATCCATTGCCCCGCGCCCGTCCATGGCATCAACCAAATGCCCGGTCATGGCGCCGTGAAAGTCTTTCATGATCGCTGCGGCAGAACTTTCTTGGCGGCGGCGGATCGTCAATACGGCAGGCCCTTCAATCATTTCTTTTCCTTATTTGAGTTTTGACCAGACGTCGCGCTTTCACGAAGTTTAACAGATAAACTGCCAAATCGCATTCTGTTGGGTCATCAGATTGATTTTTGCCCTCAGGCTGGGCAATACGTGGGCAGGGATGTGTCTCGAAAACGACACCATAGAATCGCATTTTTGTCACATATATGGTATTATATTGGAGGATTCGTGATTGTGCAAGGTGCTGGTTTCACATTGAGCTGTCCGCAGAATCTTTGGTGAACCGGCCATAATAAAGGCCTGCAAATGGTTCAAGATGTGTCTGACGCAGAGCGTCTTATGGTCAAAATTGCAGATTGCAAAGACGAAATTGAGGCGGCACAGGAGCTTCGATACGAAGTTTTTTATTGTGAGCAAAAAGCCACACCAACCGATGCGCAGGCGCGATATCGGCGCGATTTTGATCAATATGACGAAAGCGCCGATCATCTGATTGTTATTGATCCAGCGATTAGCGATCGAATGAAACGTGTGGTGGGGACCTATCGATTGCTCCGTCATGGCGCGGCCAACAGCAGTGAGCGGATTTATTCTGCCAGCGAATATGATGTGTCCAAGCTTTTAAAGTGCAACCTCAGACTGCTGGAGTTGGGGCGCTCTTGCGTTGCCAAATCCCACCGAAACCGGCAGACCATTCATCTTTTATGGCAGGCGATTGCCGAATATATCGCCGAGCATGATATTGATGTGCTGTTTGGCTGTGCCAGCTTTCCAGGGACGCAGCTAAAAAGTTTGCGCTTGCCGCTGTCATATCTGTATCATTTTCACCTTGCACCCTTGGAAATGCGGCCACGCGCCCTTGATGAGCGGTTTATTGAGATGAATCAAATCCCAAAACAGCTGATTTCCATACCAGAGGCTAGATTTGCCATGCCCCCCCTGATCAAAGGGTATATCCGCCTTGGGGCGCATATTGGCGACGGTGCTGTTATTGATCATGATTTCGCAACGGTTGATGTTTGTATCGTATTAAGCCGCGCTCAGATTAATGCGCGCTATGGTCGCCATTATCAGCGGTCGCGCGGCGCATTGTCATCATAGGGGTAACTTTTTGATGCCCTTGCCTGCTGTTATCGCGGCAGCAAAGCTGCTTGGGTTTTTGCTTTTGGTCCTGTTGCTTGCCCCGCCCCATCTGATCATGCGTTGGTTATCAGGGCCGCGCCATGTGCTGCCTCAAGTGTTTCATCGCTTACTGTTGAAGCTGTTTGGCATCCGGGTCAAATGTGTTGGGGCCGGACCGCGTAACGGCGCCATCCTGGTGAGCAATCATTTGTCATATCTTGATATCCCGGTGATCAGTAGTTGTGTTAACCGCAGTATTTTTGTGGCCAAAAAAGATGTTGCCGACTGGCCCTTATTCGGTTGGCTTGCGCGGCTGCAAGATACGCTTTTTGTGGACCGCCAGCCGTCATCGGCCCGGCAGACATTGTTAGCGCTAAAGGCGGACTGGCCCGTCGCGGCAAATGTCGTGGTTTTCCCCGAAGGCACATCGTCCAATGGGGCAGCAGTCTTGCCGTTTAAGTCGAGTTTATTCGCTTTGTTTGCGGGCCGTTCAGATCAGCTTATCCAACCAGTAAGCTTGCGTTTGACAGAGGCTGATGGTGTCCTGGTTGAACCTCAGGGGGGGGTCACAATAACCGGTCTATCAGGACAGCAATTGGCGGCACGTAATTATTATACCTGGCATGGTGATATGGCGTTATTGCCCCACCTTTGGGCCTTTGCGAAAGGCAAAGGGGCGGTCATCCAGATCATTTTCCATCCCGGCGTTCAAGCCTGTGATTATCCAGACCGCAAGGTTTTGGCGCAGCATTGTTTTGACTGCGTTACAGGCGGTCTTGGCGGTGCGCAGGCGACCAAGGCTTCATCCCGACCATAGCCAATTCGCGCCCTTAATGCGCGTTAACAGACGGGTCACGGCATCGCCATTGCATCTTTGATGTGTTTTCGGCACCCTTACTGGCGAAACGCAATGGGGGGTAGGCGTATGACGACAGCAATATCCAATTACAGCCAGTGTGCTGGGTTTGAAGTGCATTATCTGACCTGGGGACGTCCCGACAAGCCAGCGGTTATTCTGTGGCATGGACTGGCCCGAACAGCCCATGATTTTGTCCCTTTGGCAGAAGCATTGGCGGCGGATTATTGGCTCATCGCGCCAGATACAATTGGCCGCGGTTTGAGCCAGTGGAGCCAGACACCGGATGTTGATTATAACTTTTCCCGCTATGGCGAGATTGCAGCGGCTTTGATGGATAATTTGGGCGTGCACCGCGCCCATTGGATTGGCACCTCAATGGGGGCGTCGCTGGGTATTTATGCGGCGGGTGGCCTGCTGCGTGATCGTATTGAGCGGTTGGTGCTCAACGATATTGGCGCACAGCTGCCTGCAGCCGCAGCTTCCCGGATTGCCACCTATGTTGGCGCACCGCCGGTATTCCAGAAGGCAACTGAATTAGAAGCTTATCTGCGCGAGATATACCTACCCTTTGGCTTTATCCCAGAGCTGCAATGGCGGCGGATGATGGAAAGCTCGTTTCGACGCTTGCCAGATGGCAGTGTGACGGCCCACTACGATCCAGCCATCGTGCGCCAGTTACAGGCCAGCTCTGATGATTTTACGCGGTGGACGGAATATGAGCAGATTTCATGTCCGATCATGATCCTGCGCGGTGCCAGCTCTGATCTGCTGAGCCCAGAGATGGCCGCGGATATGTGCCGCCGACAACCGACAGCTAAACTCCTTGAAATTACCGACTGCGGCCACGCGCCGTCCTTGACCGTGGCGGCGCAGATTGATCCTATCGCAGCTTTCTTGGCCAGGGCATAGACTTGAAGATAAGGGAAGTGGTGCCGCAGAGAGGACTCGAACCCCCGACCCCATCATTACGAATGACGTGCTCTACCACCTGAGCTACTGCGGCCCTATGAGGGGATATTTAGGCGGTTCGCTGCGCTGGCGCAAGTATCAATCGCATGTGGCGGATCGCAATGCGCTGCCAAAAAGAAAAGGGCGTCTTGTAAATTCAGACGCCCTTTTCAGTTTTTAGGGCACTTTTGCCAACCAAAAGCTGACCATGCCGCCATGCCTGCGGCGCGGCAAAATATCAGTCGTTCAAGGCGCTGAAAACTTTTGGCGGTGACATGGGCAGTTCATAAAGCCGCTTGCCGCTAGCGTTGGCAATGGCGTTGGCAATCGCCGCCAAGGGCGGCACCAAGGGAATTTCACCCACACCCTTCACACCATGGGGGTGGTCGGGGTTTGGAATTTCAATAATAACCGCATCAATGGATGGCAAGTCTGAGGCCACCGGCATCCGGTAATCAAGGAAGCCTGCATTATCAAGGCGGCCGCTTTCATGATAGATAAATTCCTCATTCAGCGCCCAGCCAATACCCTGGACAACACCGCCCTGAATTTGCCCTTCCACATAGGCGGGATGGATTGCCCGGCCAACATCCTGGCTGGCCGTATAGCGCAGAATTTTCACATGCCCTGTTTCTGGGTCAACTTCCACATCGACCATATGCGCGCCAACAACGCCCATATGACCGGTCGTGTTCTTTGACACAGCGGCGAGGATGGGGCCGCCTGTTTGTTCCGCCTTCATGGCAATATCTGGCAGGGTAAGTGGCTCAAACTCACCGGCATTCTGGCCAGCAGGATGGGCCGCGCCATCACGCCATTCCACCGCTTCGGCATCAATGCCCCACATTTTGGCGGCCCGGCCCTTCAGGATCGCGATGACATTATCTGTCGCCTCGCTGACCACAATACCGGACGCAAAGGTCACGCGGCTACCGCCGGTGACGGCGCTGATACCAATGTTGTTGGTATCACCGATTTGGGCCTGCACATGACGGTAATCAATGCCAAGCTTTTCAGCGACAATATTGACCATCGCCGCACGGCTGCCACCAATGTCGGGGTGACCTGTGATGACCAAAGCGGTGCCATCTTCGTTAATGTGAAGTTGCCCGCTGGATTCGCCACCCGCATTTCCCCAATAACCAATGGCGATGCCGCGGCCTTGGTTTGGCCCTAACTCCGCTTTCGCATTGTCATGATAGCGCACCGAGTCGATACATTCCTGAATGCCCGCATCGCCAATTTTGGCGCCGTAAATGGTTGGCTTGTCGGCCGCCAGAGCATTGCGCAAGCGCAATTCCCAAGGATCAATGCCCAGCTCTTCGGCAATTTCATCCAAGATCGCTTCAAACACATAATTGCCCTGCGGCGCGCCGGGGCCGCGATAAGCCGCCACGTTCGGCCGGTTAGACACAACATCAAGGCCCTGCACATCAGCATTTGGAATGTCATAGCAGGAGAACGAGAAGTGACAGGCGCGGCCCACGGGGGAGCCAGGATAGCAGCCAGCCTGGAAATTATAGGCACCTTGCACAGCGGTCAGCAGGCCATCTTTGGTGACGCCAACTTTCAGGTGCGCTGACATGCCGGCGGCGGGTCCAGTGCTGTGGAACACTTCTTCGCGGCTGTTTTGCATTTTCACGGGGCGGCCACATTTTTTCGAGAGCACCATCGCCACAGGCTCAAGATAGATGATGGTTTTGCCGCCAAAGCCGCCGCCAATTTCGGCGGGGATGGCTTTAATATCGCCTGTCGCCATGCCGGTGATGGTTGCGGTCAGGCCGCGCACCATAAATTGGCCTTGGCTACTGCTCCAAATCGTTGATTGCGATTCGGGCTTATAGCTGACGATACACGCTTGCGGTTCAATATATCCTTGGTGAACGGCGGCAGATTTAAAGGCCCGTTCCATCACCAAATCGGCCTCGGCGAAGCCTTGATCGACATCACCGGTCTTCACCGTCATCACATTCGAAATGTTGGTGGGCCCATCGATACCATCGGTTTTCACCCAGTCATGGAGAATCGGGGCGTCTGGGGCCATGGCCGCATCAACATCAATGACATGCGGCAGAACCTCATAATCAACCTCAATCAGCTCAAGTGCCGCAGCAGCAATGCTTTGTGAGGTTGCCGCAACGGCGGCGACGGGGTGGCCGACGTAGAGAATTTTTTCACGCGCCATGCAGCCCCGGGAAATCCAACGGATATCGTTTGGACCGTTTGGCAAGGGCACGTCCAAAGGCAGCAGTGGAAAATCCTCGCCAGTCATGACAGCAAGCACGCCGTTCATGGCTTCGGCCTTTGAGGTATCGATCTTTTTGATCACCGCATGCGCATGTGGGCTGCGCAACACCTTGCCCCAGACCATGCCAGGCATGGTGAAATCAGCAGCGTATTGCGCCGAACCTGTTACTTTATCGATGCCATCGGGCCGGTTGGTACTTTGGCCGATCCACTTGTTGTTATGCGCCATATCGTTCATTTTGATCGTTTCCTATCCGCAATGGTCACGTGTTGTCGCGCGGGAAGCATCCCCGTGGTTATGTGAAAGTCGGCAGGCATATCGCGCCGTATGGAACCAGAGTGAGCTATCGCAAACTATAAACCTGATCCTACCTGCCAAGGGCAAGCAGAAGCAAGTCACCTTATACATATTATATAGGGCAGCAGAATGATTATAACCAGGTTACGAGGCTGTCGATTTTGCCGACGTTGGCGGCGCCGCTGCGGCCTCTGATGTCAGGTCCGTAATCATTGCCGTCGGACCGTGTTCAGTCGGATCATTGCTGACGATCGGACCGGCACCTGTTGGTGGTGCGTTCAGGCGGGCAACATTGGGTGGTACTTTCCAGGTGACTTCATTGAAACTGCCACAATTCCCGCAGATTGCCTGCCATCCAGGTTGTGCCGCGCCGCAATTAGCACAGTGCCAAGCAGGGTCTGCAGGGGCTTTTTGGGCGGCCCGCAACCAACGCCGCACAGCCTCTGCATCGCCGTGTTCAGCTTCTTCAAGGTCTGCAAAAAGCCGGCAGGCACGCATGCTGCGCTGATCCATGTCGATCCCGTCAAGCTGCGCCCGTGCCGCGCCCCATAAATCAGCTGCTAACGCTGCTTCGGCGACCGCTAAGCGGCTTTCTGTCGCAGTTTGCGCATGATGGGTGAGTTTTTGCATTCGTTTAACTTGCAGTAAAGGTTCATCCTCTGCCATCAGGCGGCGATAGGCTCCGGCGAGATCGGGATGCGGCGCAGTTGGCCAAAGGGTCTCAATCACATTGGCGGCTTTTTTGGCTTTCTGGGCTTTGGCCAAAAGGTCAGCTTGCAAGCAAACGGCGGGCACAAAATCAGGCACAGCTTGAAGTGCATTGGCCGTCAGCTGGAGCGCTTCGTCGGGATTGCCATCACGTTGGGCTTGTCGGGCGCGTTCCAGCAGTAAGGCACTGCGGTGGTGGCGGGCGATGGGCTCGGCGATGACACCACGGCGCACACCGTCATAAAGCGCTTGCTGGGCGGGCCACCAATGACCGGCGCGGGCCTCTTGTTCAAAGACTGTCTGAATCGCCAAGGGCGAATCTGGGCGTAATTCTCGCGCCTCTCGTGCCAGCGATAAGGCCGCTTTTCTATCTTTTTGATCCAGCGCCAGACGCAGCAGGCCTGCCAGTCCAAGATAGCGGGTGTCGCTGTCATTGCGCAGGGCGTTAAAATAATTCCGGGCGGCATCCTGATCACCGTTCAAGGCAGCGGCTTGGGCGGATAACAGCCGTGTTAAGCGCGGATCTGATAACAGCTTAGAGGCTTTTTTGGCCTGCAAACGCGCTTCTTCTGCGTCACCGGCTGCAACGGCGGCTAATCCAAGTGAGAGGGCTTGGAAACCTGTTTCGCGGCGTCGCAGGGTGCGCCTGCCAAAAAAAGCGCCGGGGGCGTGGATAAACCCAGACCAAAGGTGCAGTAATGTCAACAGCAGCGCAAAGCTGATGATCAGCGCAACCGCCAGAACGCCTACACTGGTATCAATCTGATAATCAAACCAGGTGACGGAGACCTTTCCCGGATGATCCGCAAGCCAAACGGCGGCGGCAACCAGGACGGCAATTTGAACCATAAAGAATAAAAATCGCGCCATGGCCTCAGCCGCCTGTCTTGTTTGTGGGGACGGCGGCTTGAACAGCGCGGGCCTGTAAATCAGCGACGATCCGATCAACGGCGGCGCGGCTACGGGCGTCGATGATCCACGGTTCTGCGACGACCGCCGCATCGCTTGGCAGGTCAGCTAATGCTGTGATTGCAGCGGCCAGGGCGCCGTCTGCAAGGGCTTGTTCGGCGCGGGCAATTTTGGCGTCAATATCATCACCTTTACCATCAACCCGGCGCACCTCAACGACTTCGGCAAGGCGGTTTAAGATCCGCCCGGTAAAGCCAATGTCTTGACCGACTTGGGCCGCACGGATCAGAACAGGTGCCAAATCACGAAATTGCCGGGTCAGGGCGGTTTTGCTGGTCACACCGGTGGCGGCGTGGGTGCTCAGTACGGCCCGGTCTTCAGAGGTTAGATCGCCCGCTGTAATGGCCGCTAGCTCGGCCTCAAAAGGAGCGTTTGTCGCTGTTGCCCGTGCCAAGAGATTGGCTGCCAGTAAGCGCTTGCCAGCGGAATTTTCTTTGCCACGAAGGGCCGCCATCTGGGCCTCCATGGTGGCGGTCAAATTTGCCAAACGTGTCGCTGTTTGCGTCGCTTGTTTTTGCATCAAGGCACGCAAATTCTGATTTTCCGCTGCCAGTGCTTGGAGTTGTGGGCGAACTGTATTCTGTGGTTGCCCCTCTAGCTGGACCAGCCGGGTTGTCAGATCGGTTAAGAGATTTTGAATGTCGCCACCTGCCGCTATCGCGGGCGGTGTCCCTAATGCGCCGTTTGCGGCGGCTTTTGGCTGCTTATCGCGTGTTTCCAGGCGTTTTTTGACAGCTATTATCTGGGCATTAACGCTTGCTTCCAGGGTCTTTAGATCATCCGCGAATGTTGGCAGGGCTTTTTCCAAAGCGGCCAACCGTCCGTTCAGCGCCGGGTCAACGGCAGCAGGTTTGGTTTGTTGTAATGCAGCGACCGCTTTGGCCAAAGTGTCAACACGCTTGACCAAAGCGGTAAATGGATTGCCCTCTGTCCCCGGTTTGGTTGCTGTTGGCGGGCCGGCATTGGGCCGCAAGAAAGCAGGCATCTCAACGCCAAACTGTTGCAGATAGGGGGATGCCGCTGGCAGCCATTGTGCGCGGCTGACGGTTAACCCGATTGCAGCGCCAGCAATCAGCACAATAGCGACGATCGCATAGATAATGAAACGGCGGCTTTTGCTGACGGGAGCGGATGACTCACGTTCTGCATCTGCATCTGCATCTGCATCTGCACCTGCCTCTATCTCTGCCGCATCAGGCGTTATCGCGCTGGCAAGGCCAGGGGCGTGATCTTTTGGCGTCTCAGACATGGGCTGCTTTCCTCGTCAAGCGCCGGTGCCAATGGCGTTCATCATTAATGCCAGCATCGCTGACGTCGTCGGTCGATCGGCAATATGGATGTGCTGCCACCGCAGATCACGGCCGACGATATCTGCTATCTGTGGACTTAAGCAGAAGCTGTCAAGGCGTGCAATCGCCGGCGCCAGGTTATGGGTCTGAACCAACTGACAAAAAACCCGCGCCGTTTGACTCGATGCGAGCGCAACAGCAGAGATCTGCTGTGACCTTATGGCGGTAATCGTCGCCGGTTGTAGCGCTGTAGCAGGGACCATTTGATAGCAGTTGACCCGCTCCACAGTAAACCCATGCGCCGCCAATACCAGAGCCAGGTCAACCGCAACGGATGCGCCTGCAAGATAGACAATTGGCCCCCGATCTGGTCGCATGTCTTGGGCCACACGGGTGGCTAAATCGTGACCATTGCCAGCCGCGCTGATAACTTTATTGAAGCCGTGCAGACGGGCTTTCGCGGCGGTGGTATCGCCAACCGCATAAATCGGTACGTCAGCGGCCAGGCCAAGCAGGTCGAGGCCTGCGATGGCATTGCCACTGGTCACCAGGGCAGCGGTCCAATCGATTACCTGCCGGTCCTTTGGGATCATTACCCGTGGATCTAAGGGCTGGACCACCAGAATAGGATCCGTCAGGCTTTCAATGCCCGCTTGGGCAAGCTGATCGGCCCAGGGTTTCGCCAATTCCTGGCGACGTGTCAGCAGAACAGTCCGTGGCTTACAGGGTGACATTGGGTCCCGCCTGGGCCAAAAGGTCGCTACCGACGCGACGACCAATATCATCTGCTTCCTCAGGGACGCCGCTGGCACTGGCAGCGACGACCTGTTGGCCATCATCGGTGGCAAGTTTCCCGGCAAGATGTAAAACGCCGCCGTGAATCTCTGCCAAGCCAGAAACCGGGGTGCCGCAGGTGCCATCCACCACCGCCAGCATGGCGCGCTCGGCGGTGACACATAACCGGGTGGTGCGGTCATCAATGGCGGCCAGCCAGGTCGCGATATCCGCGCCCGGTTGGCAATCAGCGCACCGCGCTTGGATCCCCACAGCGCCTTGACCAACGGCAGGCGGCATTTCGGTCATATCCAAAGCGCCAACCGTCATATCATCCAATTGCAAGCGTTGCAGGCCTGCGACGGCCAGCAGGGTGGCGTCAGCAAGGCCGTCGTTGAGCTTTTGGAGGCGTGTCGCCACATTGCCGCGAAAGGTGATCACCTTCAGGTCTGGGCGTTGCGCCAAGAGAAAGGCACGGCGGCGAACAGAGGTGGTTCCCACAACAGCGCCCGCGGGCAGATCGGATATCTTTCGGGCACTTGCCGCAATTAAGGCATCACGTGGATCGGCACGGGGCAGCATCGCTGCAATTTCGGTTCCCGGGGCGAGGACTGTTTCCACATCTTTCATCGAATGCACACCAATATCGACGCTGTTGGCGTGGATGGCTTCTTCAATTTCTTTAATGAACAGACCCTTGCCGCCAATGTCGGCCAGGGGCCGATCTTGGATGCGATCACCTGTCGATTGGATGACAATAATTTCAATCGCCGACGGTGGCACCAAGGCGGGCACAGCGGCCCGTAAGGCGGCGGCGACCATGTCCGCTTGCTTGCGCGCCAAAGGCGATCCTCGGGTGCCGATCCGCAAGGGTAATGTCTGTTCTAGCTTCTCATTCATGACACAAGTGTGTAGACCCTGAAGGCGGGTAAGAAAAGCCGGAAGTGAAGGTACATGTCGGAACGGTTAACAATACAGCGCGAAAACCTTTTGGTGTTGGGGATTGAGACCAGTTGCGATGAAACGGCGGCTGCGATTGTCGATGGCAAGGGTCAGATTCATGCGAATGTGGTGCTCTCGCAAATCGACGACCATCGCCCCTATGGCGGGGTTGTCCCGGAGATTGCTGCGCGCGCCCATCTTGCCCATTTGGACGGCCTGATTAAAGCTGCGCTGAGCGATGCTGGCATTGGCTTTGACGCTTTAGACGGGATAGCGGCGACCGCTGGCCCGGGTCTGATTGGCGGGGTTTTGGTGGGCGCTGTGACCGGTAAAGCGATTGCCTTGGCGCGGGGTTTGCCGTTCATCGCTGTGAACCATTTAGAAGGCCATGCGCTGACTGCCCGGCTGACCAATGATGTGGCGTTTCCCTATCTTTTGTTATTGGTCTCTGGCGGCCATTGCCAGCTTTTGGCGGTGACGGGGCTTGGGCAATATCAGCGCTTGGGCAGCACCATTGATGACGCTGTTGGCGAGGCCTTTGATAAAGTCGCTAAAATGCTGGGCCTGGGCTATCCAGGCGGCCCCGCGTTAGAGCAGGCGGCCCTTCTCGGAGATCCAACCGCCTATGATTTGCCCCGCCCCATGCGCGGGCGACCGGGCTGTGATTTTTCATTTTCGGGCTTAAAAACAGCGGTGCGTCAGCGCTTGCCAGAGACCGATCCCGGCGGTAATTGGCGGGCGGATATGGCAGCCAGTTTCCAAGCGGCGGTGGCCGATTGTTTGGCCGACCGAACCCGCCGGGCGATCACACTGTTCAATGATGCTCAGGGGAACGGTCACAGTTTGGTGGTGGCCGGCGGGGTGGCGGCGAATAAGTTTCTGCGTGACCGCTTGCAAGGCGTTGCCGTTGCGGGCGGCATGACCTGGGTTGCCCCGCCGCCTGGGTTGTGCACCGACAATGCGGCGATGATTGCGTGGGTGGGTTTGGAACGATTGGCAATCGGCGATACCGATGATCTTGATTTCGCCCCTCGGCCGCGCTGGCCTTTGGATGCTGGTGCTGACAGTCAGGCAGGACGTTGATGCAGGCGATGACGGGCCATATTGCGGTTGTTGGCGGCGGCTCTTTTGGGACGGCTTTGGCGGTGTTGGCGGCTCAAGCGGGAAATTCGGTGCGCCTGTTTGCCCGCGATCCAGCCGTTGTCATGGGGATAAATCGTGATCATGAAAATGCCGCCCACTTGGCAAATATCGCCCTGCCAAAAGCCATTACGGCGACAGCTGACATGGCGGCCCTTGAGGGCGCTACAGCGTTGCTGGTCGTGGTGCCTGCCCAGCAGTTGAGGCAGGTTGTAAGCGCGCTTCAGGCCAGTTTGAGCGATCCTGTGCCGCTGGTGATCTGCGCCAAAGGGATTGAAACGGGCAGCGGCCTGCTGATGAGCGAGGTGGCCGCAGAGGTGCTGCCAAATTGGCCTTTAGCGGTCCTGTCTGGGCCGTCCTTCGCGGCCGAGGCTGCGCGCGGGCAGCCAACCGCTGTGACCCTGGCAGCCGATGATATTGGGCGCGCTCAGAGGTTGTCAGAAAGCCTCGCCTCGTCACATTTCCGGCCCTATAGCAGCAGCGATATTGTGGGCGTCGAAGTTTGCGGGGCGGTTAAAAATATTATCGCGATTGCCGCCGGGGTGGCGGCTGGCTTGGGCTTTGGGGCAAATACGCAAGCAGCTTTGATTACCCGTGGTTTGGCAGAAATCTCTCGCCTTGCGGCTGCCCTTGGGGGGCAATCTGACACCATGACAGGGCTTGCGGGCCTGGGCGATTTGATGCTGACCTGTTCCAGCAGGCAATCGCGCAATACCGATTTTGGCTATCGGATTGGCAGTGGACAGTCGGTGACCGAGGCTCTTGGCACAGGGCCTCTGGTGGAAGGCGCTTATTCTGCCAGTGCCGTCTTGGTGCGCGCTGAAGCTGTTGGTGTGCACATGCCGATTGCGACCGCTGTTGACGCGGTGATTAATCGAAAAGCTGATTTGGCCACAACGGTCGAAAGCCTTTTAACCCGTCCGTTACGCCCAGAACGTGATCACTGATTGCTGTTCTAGGTGCCATTCGATAGGTTGACGCTCACATACCGTCAGGATGTCATCAGCTGTTGAGAGGGAATATAATGGCGTATTGGTTATTCAAGTCCGAGCCGGGTACATGGTCGTGGGATGATCAAGTGGCGGCTGGCGACTCCGGCGCTGAATGGGATGGGGTGCGCAATTACCAAGCTGCCAATAACATGAAAGCGATGGTGGTTGGCGACCTGGGCTTTTTTTATCACTCGGTTAATGAAAAGCAGGTCGTCGGTATTGTTGAGGTTACCCGCACGTATTATCCCGATCCAACCGATGCCTCGGGGCGGTTTGGGATGGTTGATGTGCGCGCCATAAAACCTGTGGGCACACCGGTCACACTGGCGGCGATCAAGGCTGAACCGGCGCTGGAGAATTTGGCATTGGTGCGCCAATCTCGTCTGTCGGTGGTGCCGGTGGGCGATGATGAATGGCAAAAAATCTGCGCCATGGCAGAGATCGCGCCGCTGTAATTGCGGCCCAACGATCCGGCAGATTTGTGGTTAATGGCGCAAGTCTTCAAGGTCGGTAAAATGCCCGAGCGCTTCTGGATTGGCTAAGGCTTCGATGTTTTTGACCTGCCGGCCATGAACCAAATCACGGACGGCGAGTTCGACAATCTTGCCACTTTTCGTGCGCGGAATTTCGGCGACTTGCAGCACCTTAGCTGGCACATGCCGGGGTGTTGCGCCGCTGCGGATTCGGCTTTTAATGGCCGCAATCAGCGTCTCATCCAGAATGCGACCGGGACGCAGGGTCACAAACAAGACAACCCGCACATCATCCTGCCATTGCTGACCGATCACCAAGCCTTCTGTCACATCGTCGATTTGTTCGACCTGTCGATAAATTTCAGCGGTGCCAATGCGGACGCCGCCGGGGTTTAGGACGGCGTCGGAGCGGCCATAAATGATCATGCCGCCATGTTCTGTCAGGGCCACGTAATCACCATGACACCAAACATTTGGAAATTTATCAAAATACGCGGCATGGTATTTACGGCCATCCGGATCATTCCAAAACATGATTGGCATTGACGGGAAGGCGCGACTGCAAACCAGTTCGCCTTTTTCGCCAATCAACGAATTGCCGTTATCGTCCCAAACCTCCACCTGCATGCCGAGGCCGCGCTTTTGAATTTCTCCGCGCCAGACCGGGCCAATCGGATTACCAAGCACAAAACACGATACAATATCGGTGCCACCCGCAATCGATGACAGGCAGATATCGGTTTTGACGTTTTCATAAACATAGTCAAAACCTTCCGGCACCAACGGCGATCCAGTTGAGGCCATGGTCCGCACACTGGCCAGCGAATGGCTGTCTTTCGGCGTTAAGCCTGCTTTATTGCAGGCGTCGATATATTTTGCGGAGGTGCCAAACAGTGTCATGGCCTCGGCATCGGCATAATCAAATAGGATGTTGCCATCAGGGTAAAAAGGCGAGCCGTCATACAGCAGTAAGGTGGCCTCAACCGCCAGCGCAGAGACCAGCCAATTCCACATCATCCAGCCGCATGTGGTAAAATAAAACACCCGGTCACCAGCCTTTACATCACTTTGTAGGCTGTGTTCCTTGAGATGCTGTAACAACGTGCCGCCGATGCCATGAACGATGCATTTCGGCACCCCGGTGGTTCCCGATGAAAACATGATATACAGCGGATCATTAAAGCGCATTGCCTGAAACGCAATCGCTTTGGCACCGAATGCCGCTGTAAAATCGGCCAGATGTACGCCTAAGCGCACACCATCAATGGCAGGCTGCTGGCGGATGTGGGAGACCACAATGACCTTCGATAATGAGGGGAGTGCGGCGGCCACATCGGCCACTTTATCGAGCACATCAATGTCTTTGCCGTTGTAGTGATAGCCCTCAACAGCAATCAGGACTTTGGGTTCAATTTGTCCAAAGCGATCAAGTACCCCTTGGGTGCCAAAATCAGGTGAGCAGCTGGACCAGACCGCGCCGAGGGCGGCGGTGGCCAACATCGCAATCACGGTCTCGGGCATATTCGGCATGAATGCAGCGACCCTGTCGCCGGCAGAAACACCTGCGGCGGATAGCGCCTGTGCGAGTTTGGAAACGTCGCCATAGACGGCACCATAGCTGAGGCGGCGCTTGATCTTATTCTCGCTCCAAAACACCATGGCGTCGCTGTCATCGGTGCGGCGCAAAAGGTTTTCTGCAAAGTTAATTTTGGCCTCTGGGAAAAACGCTGCCCCGGGCATCTGATCGCCATTGCGCAGATAAGGGCCGGGTCCCTTGTCGCCGATGACACCAGAAAAATCCCACAGGGCCTCCCAAAAATCGGCCCGCGCCGCGAGGGACCAGTTGTATAAATCATCATAGCCCGCCAGTGATACCCCAAAGCGGCTGTTCACATGGCCCATGAAGCGGGTGATATTTGCAGCGGAAATTCGGTCGTCACTGGGCTGCCAAAGCGGGCTTTCAGCAAGGGTCATTTCGGCGGTCTCCATCGGGATCGGGCAGCGGGTGGTTATGGGCTTTTAAAGGCCGTTTGAGATCGTGATTGATGTCATACCATTAAGCGCAGCAGGCGGACAATCGCTGACGCACATTTACAGATGACCCTCTGTTAAGCGCATGCTGGCAATTCGTCTATGCAATCTTATGCAAAATCATCTTCGTTAAAAGTTTCCATCCACGCACCGCTGAGACTAAAACGGGCCTGGCGAGAATAAACCGGCCCTTCTGGATGCAGGCGGCTCTGATACAGATAGAAATCAGTCGCCGTGATGGGGGCGGACCGAAACAAGCTGTGGGCGGCCAGATATCCTGCCAAATCATGAGGGTTCAGGGCGCGGGCGCGGGCCAGGGTGACATGCGGGCGAAACGCCTTGCCATCTAATGGCAGGCCGAGACGCCGCATTTCGCGATTAATGCGGCGGTATAACGCTGTCAGCCCAGGGTCTGCGTCAACGCCAAGCCAAATCGTTTTCGGGGTGCCAGCGCTTTGCCAATGGCCGATACCGGCGAGGGAAAAATCAAACGCCGGGGCGTCTATTTCCGCCAATACAGCCTCGATATCATTGCGCTGGGGGCCCGAAACGTCGCCGAGGAAACGCAGGGTTAAATGCAGATTGTCGGGATCAACCCAGCGGGCGCCCAAAAGGCCGTGGCAGATTGATTGCACTTGGTCCACCACATCCGGGGGCAAATCCAAGGCGACAAATAAGCGATGCATGAAAGCCTTTCCTGAAGACATCGGCGAAAAGGTGTTTTTACCAAGGCTTACTTCTGAACCTGGGCGAGCAAACGTTCCACTGCGGGCAAAATCCGTTCCACGACGATGCCAACGCCGGTTGCGTTGGGATGAATGCCATCGCTTTGATTAAGCGCTTGTTTTCCAACAACGCCGTCGAGGAAAAACGGGTAAAGGGCAACGCCGTGATGGGCGGCAACACGGGGATAAATTTTGTTAAAGGCATCTCCAAAACCGCGTCCCATATTCGGTGGGGCGAGCATGCCAGCGAGCAATGTTGGCACGCCTGCTTGTTTTAAGCGGTCGATGATCACCATCAGATTGTCAAAGGTTTCTGCGGGATCAATGCCGCGCAAACCGTCATTTGCTCCCAGCTCGACAATAATGGCATCAGGTTGCTCGCTCAGGCTCCAGGCAAGGCGGGCTCTGCCGCCTGCTGTGGTATCGCCAGAAACACCGGCGTTGATCACCCTGACCACATGACCACGGTCCGTGAGGGCCTGTTGAAGCTGCACCGGGAACGCCTCTTTTGCCGCCAGCCCATAGCCAGCCGTCAGACTGTCACCAAAAACCATCAATTTGAGCGCTTTTGGATCGCTGTCATGGCTCGACGCGGGCAAGGCAAAAAGACAGGTAACCGTCAATATCATCGCCAAAAGACGGCAGCACTGGGCCAGGATTGGGTATCTTTGCTTGATCACAGCGTTACGGGCCCCATATGGCAATCTATTCATGACCGATTTAGATTATGTCGCTTTAGCATAGGATGGGAAATGTCCCTGACCGCAACCGCTTTCAATAGCAAAAACACATTGACGCCTTTATTGACCCTCAAGGACGTGCATTTGTCATTGGCGAGCGCCGCTGGACAGGTTGATATTCTGCGCGGCATTGATGTGCAGATCGGGGCGGGCGAAACGGTCAGTATTGTGGGCCCATCCGGCGCCGGTAAGTCGACCCTGATGATGGTTGCCGCGGGCCTGGAACAGCCAAGTCGCGGCATAGTTGAGGTCGCGGGCCACGACCTGACCGCGATGAACGAGGATCAACTGGCACTGTTTCGACGTGATAATATTGGCATAATCTTTCAGGCATTTCGCCTGGTACCAACCATGTCAGCGATTGAAAATGTTGCGATCCCCCTTGAACTTGCAGGCCATCCAGAGCCTTTCGATGCCGCCCATGGGGCGCTTGAAAAAGTTGGTTTAGGCCAGCGCGTTTCGCATTATCCAGATCAGCTATCCGGGGGTGAGCAACAGCGCGTCGCGGTGGCGCGGGCTTTTGTCGCCGACCCAAAATTGCTGCTGGCGGATGAGCCCACAGGCAATCTTGATGGGGAAACGGGCGAGATGGTTTTCAATTTGATGTTTGAGATGCAAGCGGCTTATGGCACCACTCTGTGCCTGATCACCCATGATTTATCTTTGGCGGCGCGCTGTGAGCGCACGATTCATCTCGCTGATGGTCGGGTAACACGCGATCAGATCACAGCGGTATCGCCGCAATGACCGCCAGCAGCGCGCCAATGCCGTCCGAAGCAGCAAAAAAGAAGACGGGCTTCGGTCTTGTCTTGCGGTTAGCCCGCCGTGAATTGCGCGGTGGACTGAGCAGCTTCTGGGTATTTTTATCCTCCCTGGCGCTGGGGGTGGCGGCAATTGCGGCTGTTGGCACGGTATCTAGTGCAATCTTAACCGGCCTTGACCGCGATGCGCGGTTGTTGTTGGGCGGTGATGTGGATCTACGCAGCATCCACCGTCCTGTCAGTGCCAAGGTTGCGCGCTACATCGCCGCTGAGGGAACTGTCACCGAGATCATTGGCATGCGTGCGATGGCCGAAAAAGCCAATGTGGAAGAGGGTCGGCGGGTGTTGGTGGAGATGAAAGCTGTCGGCGATGCTTACCCTTTGGTGGGCAAGGTGTTGTTAGACCCGGTAATGGATTTGTCGGCAGCGCTGGCACCCCGGGATGGCCTTTCTGGGGCGGTGATTGATCGTTCTTTGGCCGCCCGTCTTGAGGTTGACATTGGCGATCGGATGCGGGTTGGCGATGGCTTCTTTGAATTGCGCGCCTTGATCGAAAAAGAACCTGATCGGGCGGTTTCTGCCTTTGCAACTTTTGGGCCGCGATTGATGATTGCGATGGATGGATTGGCATCCACAGGCTTGGTCCGCGAGGGCAGCTTAATCCGCTATCACAACCGGGTGCGGCTGCCAGAAGATGTGAATTTAACGACCTGGATCGCAGCTTTAAAAGAACGTTTCCCGGATGCAGGCTTTCAAGTGCGCAGCCGCGCCCGCGCGGCGCCTGGATTTTCGGCGTTTGTTGACCGTCTTGGGCTGTATTTATCCCTGGTGGGCTTGACCGCCTTGTTGGTTGGCGGTGTTGGCATTGCCAATGCTGTCAAAAGCTTTTTAGATCGCCGCACGGCGACCATCGCCACGTTAAAATGCCTCGGCGCGTCATCAGGCATCATCTTTGGCGTTTATTTTGTGCAAGTACTGTTCCTGGCAACCATTGGCACTGGGCTTGGCTTATTGCTTGGGGGTTTTGCACCGTGGGTTGTGGCGACCTTCGCCAGCAGTTTATTTCCGTTCACGATTCCGGTGGTCATTGATCCCTTGGCGATGATGTTGGCGGCTGCTTTTGGGTTTTTAACAGCCGCGGTTTTCGCGCTCTGGCCGATTGGCAAAGCGGTCCAGATTAAAGCCGGGCATTTATTTCGTGCGTTAATCCAGCCGCCACCAGGTCTGCCACAGAACGCCGTCTTGCTTGCTGTGGCTGTCGGCACGGCAGCTTTAATCGCGCTGACAGTGTTCAGCAGCGCTGACGAAAAGATTGCCATTGGTTTTGTGGCGGGCGTCTTGGTGACCTTTGTGATTTTTCGCACAGCCGCTTGGGCCATTAGCGTTTCCTTGAAACAGCTGGGCCGGGTGCGCTGGCCCGGCCTACGCTTGGCGATTGCCAATATCACCCGGCCCGGAGCGCCAACAGGGAACCTTGTGCTATCCCTTGGCCTCGGGGTGGCGGTCTTGATCGCTGTGGCGTTGGTGGATGCAAACTTGCGCCAACAAGTAACAGATCGAATGCCTGCAGCTGCGCCGGGATATTACTTTATTGATATCCAACCTCAACAAATCGACGGATTTGTTAAGGTGGTGAAGACGGCCCCTGGCGAGACAGCGATCCAACGCACACCGATGGTTCGTGGACGGGTAACGGCCATTGCCGGGAGACCTGTTGATGATGTTGCGATTAACCCAGATGTCGCCTGGACCCTTCGCGGGGATCGCGGTCTGACGTATATGGCGGCGAAACCGGCGGCGGCTGATATCGTTGACGGGGTGTGGTGGCCGGCAGATTACGCGGGTCCGCCCTTGGTCTCAATCGATGCCAATGTCGCCAGTGGCTATGGCGTTGGCATTGGTGACACCCTTGGCTTTAACATTCTGGGTCGTGAGGTAACGGCCGAAATTGCCAGCTTGCGCAATATCGACTGGACCAATTTATCCATGAACTTCGTGTTTGTGTTCTCACCAGGGCTGTTAGAAGCTGCCCCGCATAGCATTATTGCCAGCGTTAAAACCGAGTCAGCTGACATTGATGAAGTGGTTCAAAAAGCGGTAAGTCGGCAGTTTCGGAACATCTCAGCGATCCGCGTAAAAGATGCTTTGGATGCGGCGACGAAAATCCTTTCCTCGGTTGATTTTGCCGTCCGCTTGACCGCGATGGTGACCTTGGTTGCGGGCATTTTGGTGCTTGCGGGGGCGATTGGTGCAGAACATCGTCGGCGGATTCAAGATGGTGTGATTTTAAAGGTTTTGGGGGCCACGCGGTGGCGGGTGATTGCAGCGCATTTGTTTGAATATGGCCTATTGGGCCTGATCACAGCGACCATCGCGGCGGCCATTGGCACGTCGGCGGCGTGGGTGTTGCTGGCCAAAGTGATGGGTGCTGGGTTTGTGTTTTCAACGTCAGCGGTGTTCGGAACGGTTGCGGCCTGCTTATTTGTCACCATCGGTTTTGGATTGATTGGCACCTGGCGTGCTTTGGGCCTTAAAGTGGCCCCAATGCTGCGTAATGAGGGCTAATTTTTGCAATTTTGATGAATTGTTGACAGAAAAGTTTTAATTTTCAGCGTCTAACCTCTATATTCCGCGCGTTCAACCTGCTGATGAGAAAGCGTGTGCCATGGCTAATAACATAAATAACATAAATAAAGTCGTTCTCGCCTATTCCGGTGGTCTCGATACCTCCATTATCTTGAAATGGCTGCAAGAAACTTACGACTGTGAAGTTGTCACCTTCACAGCCGATCTTGGTCAAGGCGAAGAGCTGGAACCAGCGCGCAGCAAAGCTGAAATGTTTGGGGTGAAAGAAATCTTCATTGAGGATTTGCGCGAAGAATTTGTCCGCGATTTCGTCATGCCAATGTTCCGCGCCAACGCCCTATATGAGGGCTGCTATTTGCTGGGCACCTCGATTGCCCGGCCGCTAATTTCCAAGCGCCTGATTGAGATCGCCCGACAAACGGGCGCCGATGCGGTCTCTCATGGGGCGACCGGCAAGGGTAATGACCAGGTGCGCTTTGAGCTGGCCTGTTATGCCTTGCAACCTGATATCAAGATCATTGCGCCGTGGCGGGAATGGGATCTTGCCTCGCGGACGCATTTGATTGATTACGCAGAGAAGCATCAGATCCCCATTCCCCATGACAAACGCGGCGACGCGCCATTTTCTGTGGATGCAAATCTGTTGCATTCCTCCAGTGAAGGCAAGGTCTTGGAAGACCCCTCGGTACCTGCAGAAGAATATGTCTTCCAACGCACCCTGTCGCCAGAAGACGCTCCCGACCGGCCCACCATTATCGAGATTGGTTTCGCTCAGGGTGATCCTGTCAGCATTGATGGTGACATGCTGTCCCCAGCGACGCTTTTAACCCGTCTCAATGCCCTTGGCCGGGAAAATGGCATTGGTCGCTTGGATTTGGTCGAAAACCGCTTTGTTGGCATGAAAAATCGGGGGGTTTACGAAACCCCAGGGGGCACCATTTGGCATGTGGCACATCGGGCCATGGAAAGCCTGACCTTGGATCGCGGTATGGCGCATCTG
This sequence comes from Nisaea sp., assembly GCA_042088965.1. Classification (GTDB taxonomy): domain Bacteria; phylum Pseudomonadota; class Alphaproteobacteria; order Thalassobaculales; family Thalassobaculaceae; genus TMED26. The sequence continues at coordinate 21,993 of JBELLC010000034.1, forward strand.
AAGGACGAGATGATGCCCCGCTATGCCGAGCTGATTTATAATGGTTTTTGGTTCTCACCCGAACGCGAAATGATGCAGGCCGCCATTGATGTCAGCCAGCAACATGTGACAGGGACGGTGCGCCTGAAGCTGTATAAAGGCAATGTGATTGTGATCGGCCGCGATGCTGAACGCAGCCTCTATTCCGAAGATTTCGTCACTTTCGAAGAAGGCGACGCGGATTATGATCACAAAGATGCCGCAGGCTTTATTAAACTGAATGCCTTGCGCTTGCGCATTAACAAAATGCTTCAAGGCTAGGGGGGAGACGGGCCTGTCGTCTGCAGGCTAAACTTCGGCTTTCCAATTTCTTGCCGCTGACGTTAAGTTAGCGCGCGTCCTTATCAGCACTGTGATCGCCAATATGTTTGAACTCTGGGTGCCCATCACCCTTGCCGCAGCGTTCCTGCAAAACCTGCGCTCGGCCCTGCAAAAACATCTCAAAGGTCGCTTGTCAACAGCAGGCGCGACCATGACGCGGTTTATCTATGCGGTGCCGTTTGCGCTATTATACGTGATTGTCTTGAACACCCAGTTTGGCATGCCTTGGCCCGCGCCCAGTTCGGTATTCTTGGCCTATATGGCGTTGGGCGGGGTTGCCCAGATTGCTGCGACGGCCCTGCTTGTCTACCTGTTTTCATTTCGTAATTTTGCGGTTGGCACCACCTATTCGAAAACCGAAACAGTTCAAACGGCTGTTTTTGGTGCGGTGGTTCTGGGGGACCCTGTCAGCGGTGGTGCCGTGGCGGCCATTATGGTCTCTTTGGCGGGGGTGGTGGCGCTGTCTGTTGCCAAAGAGGCAGCGACTTGGCGCAGCTTGCTGACCTCTTGGACATCGCGGACGGCACTGATTGGGTTGGCCTCAGGCGCCTGTTTTGGTATCTCGGCAATATCGTATCGGGCCGCTTCATTGTCGTTGGGCGGCGAAGGTTTCTTGATGCAAGCAGGCTTTACCCTGGCCTGTGTTACCGTTTTCCAAACCGCTATTATGGCTGTATATGTGCTGCTGCGCGAACCAGGTGAGCTGTTGCGGGTGATCAAAGCGTGGCGGGTCGCGGGAATTGTCGGCCTTGCGGGGATGAGCGCATCGGCCTGCTGGTTCACCGCAATGACCATCCAAAACGCCGCCTATGTTCGCACCCTTGGGCAGATTGAATTGGTCTTTACCTTTTTGGTCTCGGTCCTGTTATTCCGGGAGCGGCCCACCTGGGTTGAGGTTTTAGGCATTGGCTTGGTTATGGCAGGAATTCTGCTGTTGTTGCAAACACGCTAGCGGTCTGGTGCAGACCATTGATTAGGAAACACAGATGACCACGGATGATCAAAATAGCGCCAGTGAGGCGGTGATGACAGCTGATAGCGAAGATGTTGTTGTCAGCCGGACGCGCGCGGAGCGGGCGATCTTAACCCTGCTGGATGCCGCAGAAGCAGGCGATACCAAACCGATGAGCCTGAACCTGATCGCCGCGACGGCAGGTGGTGACCCCCGGCAAGCGTCAACTTGGCGCAAGACTTTGACAGCCTGCCGGCAAGCCTTGTTGAAGTTAGAGGGAGAGGGCCTTGTGGTGGCGCTGCGGAAGGGTAAAGTGGTCCCCCTGCGAAAAGCCAAAGGCCTGGTCCGTTATGCGCGTCCCGCAGATGCGTCAGACAACGACGGTTAAGCGCTAACCCCTAAAGGGCGGCTTCTGGCACTGCGAGACCGCGTCGCCAGCACGCAGCATTCACGGTATTACGCAACAGACAGGCGATTGTCATTGGCCCAACGCCGCCCGGCACCGGCGTAATGGCGGCGGCAATTGGGGCTGCTTCGTCAAAAGCAACATCGCCGACCAGGCGGGTTTTACCCGCTCCGCGTTCTGGGGCGGGAATGCGATTAATGCCCACATCAATGACCGTCGCGCCTGGTTTGATCCAATCACCGCGGATCATCTCGGGGCGACCGACAGCCGCGACGAGGATATCCGCTTGTCGGCATTCAGCGGCCAAATCGCGAGTCCGAGAATGCGCCACAACCGTCGTGCAGTTTTCCGCCAAAAGCAGTTGAGCCATCGGTTTACCAACAATGTTCGAGCGGCCCACAATGACAGCGCGTTGACCGCTGAGGTCGCCCCCAAAATGGCGCAGCAACAACAGGCAGCCAAGCGGTGTGCAAGGTACCAGGGCCGCGCCGCCTGTGGCCAAGCGTCCGGCATTGACAACGTGGAAGCCGTCGACGTCTTTGGCAGGGTCAATGGCGTCGAGGACAGCTTGGGCATCAATTTGTTGGGGCAGTGGTAGTTGCACCAAAATACCATCAACGGCATCGTCGGCGTTAAGCTGCGCCACCAAATCTAGCAATGTTTCTTGGCGGCTATCCTCCGGCAGGCGATGCTCAAAAGAATTCATCCCAGCGGCAAGGGTTTGGTGATGCTTATTGCGGACATAAACTTGGCTGGCGGGATCGGCGCCCACCAGCACCACAGCAAGGCCAGGGGTGACACCAGGACCGGCGATCAGGGCCGCGACCTGGGTGCCGACAGCGGCGCGTAAGTCTGCCGCAAAGGCTTTGCCATCGATCAATGTTGTCATGACAGGTTGTTCCCCGTTTCTGTGCTGGTTGTTTTGGCAGCTGCTGTGCGTATTGTTTCCAGGCAAGCCTCTATCCGCTCCATCAGCTCGCCCATATCACCCTGAATTGTCAAGCTTTTGTGCCTGTCCTTCGCGCCTGCCTGCAACTGGATGGCACTTTTCGGCAACGTCAAATGGCGGGCCAAGAGGGCTATTAAGGCTGCATTTGCGCGGCCTTTTTCCGGCACGGCGGTGACGTGAACGTTGAGATAGCCTCTGCCATCTGCATCGGCGGTGATCGCCGCAATTCGATTGTGGCGGCTATTGGGGGTTAACTTTACCCGCAAGGTCAGCCCCCTGGGGCACGGTCTTATTGCCGTCGTTAAAACGCTCAAAAAGCGGTGCCTGTGAACAGTTCATTGATGAAATTGCGGAGAAAATGTAGCGCCAGGATCAAGATGATGGGGGAGATATCCAGGCCACCTAAATTGGGCAATAATCGTCGGATCCGCCCCAACACAGGTTCGGTGATGCGAAAGCTGAAATCCATAATCACATAGACGGCCCGGTTGCTGGGATTGACGACTTTGAAATGGACCAGCCAGGTCATGATAATAAAAATCAACAACACCCAGGTATAAAGCTGGATAACAGTGTCAATCAGGATCAACAGAGATTGCATAATGGTGCGCCGGTTATTGTTGTGGAACCCACGATTTGGGCTGCCAAGGTCATCTTGTCAACAGATTGCAGCGCAGATTCCATGGATTTATCACCTTAGGCCGCTCAGATGGGCCGCCCGAGGGGTGAAATCAGGCTTGCGTGACCTGCCGGAAATCCCTATGGTCGCGGCCATCAAAACCGCTGCGGCAGTCCGCACTAATTTGTCCGCAGCGCCATGATGATATGATGTGGGGCCGTAGCTCAGCTGGGAGAGCGCCGTGTTCGCAATGCGGAGGTCAGGAGTTCGATCCTCCTCGGCTCCACCAAATCATTTTTTTCCGTGATATCTCAATCTCTTCTAAGGCCAGGCTGATTTATAGAAAGTTCTGAGAAAGAACACCTCTCTGCTTGTCTTGTTCTGGATCATCATAGAGCGGTTGTTGAATTAACTCGAATGCAACTCTATCCCTCGTCCTTTGCTCTCGTCCGCGCTGGGAAGCCATGAATGATTACACGCACTCAGGTTACCGACAAGTTGTCAGGCAGATGGGGGGTGGCTTTATTAGGGCGCATTATGATGATCGCGAAATTATTGAGATTCTGAATGCTACTCAAGTATATGCGTGCGTCGCCGCCTCAATTGGGAGTGAATTGGCAAACAATAAAGCTCTGAGGGATCACCTGTATACCAGGATTAAATATTTGCGCGAAAGCAGCGCGCGTAACCAATAGGCGTCATAAATGCGTCTTCTCGGGTTTCTACGAACCAATGTGACACTATGGCTGTTTTTCGTTTGATTTTGGCGGTGATCGTCTCAAAATTCCTTTATACCTTGGCAATAGGTCAGGCCAAGCGGCGTAATTTCCCCAATCTTCCAAACATCCCGCCACCTGCCGCCACTTAAGTGAAAGACATTCCCATTTGTCTGCGGGTATGCTGGTATCGTCCGGGGATGGT
>JBELLC010000169.1:0-4274 GCA_042088965.1 Nisaea sp.
AAGGTAACGCGCTCCGACGATGGCTAATCTTGTGCAGCTTCCTTTAGATTTGCCGCATCGACCCGCACAGGGCCGCGATGATTTTTTAGTGGCCGCCTGCAACGCCGAGGCGGTTGCCTGGGTGGATACCTGGCCGAACTGGCCAGGAGCGATGCCCGGCGTGGCCATTCACGGCCCAGCAGCGGCGGGCAAAAGCCATTTGGCAGCTGTCTGGCAAGCGGCCTCTGGGGCGGTCTATTTGGATGCCAAACAACTGTCGCGAGAGCGGTTGCGCGCGGATTTGCAAGATCACCGCCATGTCATTGTTGATAATTTGGATGAAATTGCCAGCCCAGAGGCCGTGTTCCATCTCTTCAATTTGGTGGTTGAACGCAAGGGCTCTTTGCTGACGTTATCGCGGCAGGCTCCCGGTCGGTTGCGCCTCGGCTTGAGTGATCTGGAATCGCGTCTGGCGATTTTACAAGCTGTCGCTATTTCGCCACCTGATGAGGCACTGCTGGCAGGCGTGATGCGAAAATTATTTCGTGACCGTCAGCTGCTTGCCGGAGATGATGTGGTTGACTATCTGATGATCCGGATTGAGCGGTCTTTTGCGGCTGTTGATCTTATCGTCACAGAACTCGATAGAACTGCCTTGGCGCGGCAGAGAAAGGTTACTTTGAGCTTGGCGCGACAAGTGTTAAGCCAGGGGAAATTTGGCGCATAAATTTAGGAGAGCTGAAGATGGATTTAGGGATTGCAGGAAAAAAAGCCTTGGTCTGTGCGGCCAGTAAAGGCTTGGGGCGGGGTTGTGCTACATCACTGGCGCGTGAAGGCGTGGATGTCACGATTTGCTCGCGAACAGAGGCCGATATAAATCGAACAGCTGATGAAATCATGGCAGCAACCGGGGCAAAAGTGACGGCTGTTGCCTGTGACATTACAACCCCAGAGGGGCGTGATAAGGCGTTATCGGCTGCGGGATCAATTGATATTTTGGTCAATAACGCAGGCGGCCCGCCGCCAGGGGATTTTCGTGATTGGACACCAGAGGATTGGCACACTGCTGTTAATGCCAATATGATCACCGCCATTGAGCTGATCCGGCAGACCATCGACCCAATGATTGAGCGGAAGTTCGGTCGGATTGTGAATATCACCTCTGGGTCGGTGAAATCGCCAATCTCAATCCTCGGTCTCTCAAATGGTGCACGCACCGGACTGACAGGCTTTGCTGCTGGTTTGGCGCGCGATGCTGCGGTCCATAATGTGACCATTAACGGCCTGTTGCCCGGTCCTTTTGATACCGACCGGTTGCGCGGCAATATGAAAGTTCAAGCAGATCGTGCGGGCAAAGACTTTGAAGGCTTTTTTGCACAGCAAGCAGCGCAAAACCCTGCTGGACGCTTTGGCACGGCGGAAGAGTTTGGTGAGGCATGTGCGTTCCTCTGCAGCGCGCAAGCTGGCTACATTGTCGGTCAAAATCTGTTGCTTGACGGCGGCGCCTTCCGCAGCTCAATTTAATTTGAGGAGCTAACCAATGACATCTGACCAGCTGGGTTTTCAACAGCCGGTGCCGTATTCAATCGACCCGCAATCTGCGGATCGGTTCATTAACCGTGAGTTGTCATGGTTAGCTTTTAACTTTCGGGTTTTGGAAGAGGCGGGGAACAAAAGTTATCCGTTGCTGGAAAGATTACGTTTTGTCTCAATTTCGAGCGCCAATCTGGATGAGTTTTATATGGTCCGGGTTGCCGGTCTTAAAGGTCAGATGCATGCTGGCGTGACTGAAGCCAGCGCCGATGGTCGAACACCAGCGCAGCAACTGCAAGCCATTGGCTCTGTTGTTGATGATTTGTTACAAGATCAACAAGAAATCTTTCGTGAGCTTTGCAAAGAGCTCACGAAAGCGGATTTTCATTTGGTTGAAGGTCGGCACCTGGATATTGATGAGAAAACTTGGTTGGACGATTATTTCCTTCAGCAAATCTTTCCGGCGCTGACGCCTTTGGCAATTGATCCTGCCCATCCGTTTCCGTTTATTCCAAATCGTGGCGCTTGCTTGGCATTACAATTGGTGCGCCCGGATCATGATGAAGAAATGATGGCTTTGGTGCCACTGCCCTCAAAGATACCGCGTTTTGTGCGCCTGCAGGGGCCGAGCTTGCGGTTTATGGCCATTGAAGATGTGATTTTGATGCATCTGACTCATATTTTTCCAGGCTTCACGATGGCGGGTTATGGGGTTTTCCGTATTCTGCGTGACAGTGAAATGGAGGTGGATGAGGAAGCCGAAGATTTAGTGCGCTCCTTTGAAAGCGCTCTTAGGGCACGGCGTCGCGGGCATGTGATCCGTTTAGATTTAAACAATGGCATGCCGAATGGCTTGAAAAGCTTTGTGATCGATCAGCTGCAAGTCTCAGACGAAGATGTGTTTGAATTGGATGAAATGATCGGTCAGGCCGATTTGGCGCAGTTGATTGTTGCTGATCGAAGTGACTTGCTGTGGCGGCCCTTTAGTGCGCGTTTTCCGGAGCGCATCAGAGATTTTCAAGGCGATTGTCTGGCCGCAATTCGGGCAAAAGATATTGTCGTTCACCACCCCTATGAAAGTTTTGATGTGGTGTTGCAGTTCTTGCGCCAAGCTGCAAGTGACCCTGATGTTATTGCCATTAAACAAACACTTTATCGCACCAGCCAAGACTCTCTGATTGTGAAGGCCTTAATTGAGGCTGCTGAAAGTGGCAAATCAGTAACGGCAATGATTGAATTAAAGGCCCGCTTTGATGAAGAGGCCAATATCCAACTGTCGCGTGATTTAGAGCGTGCTGGTGTGCAAGTGGTGTTTGGCTTTGTGGGCCTGAAAACGCACGCGAAGATTTCTCTTATTGTCCGCCGAGAAGGGCAGAATTTACGCAGCTATGCGCATTTTGGAACCGGTAATTATCACCCCGTAACAGCCAAAGTATATACTGATATCTCGTTTTTTACCTGTGAACCGGCATTTTGCCGAGATGCAGCGCGGCTGTTTAATTTTATGACCGGCTACGTAAAACCGGAGATTATGGAGAAATTATCAATCTCGCCGATTTCCCTCAGGCAAAAGGTTGAGCGCCTTATTGATGACGAAATTGCCCATGCCGCGGCAGGTCGGCCAGCAGAGATTTGGATGAAACTCAATGCACTTGTTGATCCAGGTATTATTGATAAACTTTACCAGGCCTCTAATGTCGGGGTCTCCATCACCTTAGTGGTGCGCGGTATTTGCTGTCTTCGTCCGGGGGTGCCCGGCCTGTCAGAGAATATCCAGGTGCGCAGTATTGTTGGACGTTTCTTGGAACATGGACGCATCATTTGTACCGGAAATGGCCACGCAATCCCCTCTGAGCATGCGAAAGTTTTTATCTCGTCCGCAGATTTAATGCCGCGAAATTTGAACCGACGGGTGGAACATTTGGTGCCAATCGAAAATGCCACAGTGCACCGTCAAATTCTTGACCAAATCATGGTTGCGAATTTGCGCGACCAGACAAACTCTTGGACACTTAATGCCGATGGCCAGTATCGCCGCCTCGAATTCGCTGATGATGGGTTTTCTGCGCACCGTTATTTCATGACAAATCCGAGCCTATCTGGCCGTGGCAGTGCGCTTGAAACGGGCCCCTCGGGAAGTGCCGATCTAAAGGTGCCGTTTCCATGACCATAAGTGCCGTCGTAGATCACTTAAGCCCCTATGCAGAGCAAGGTTTTAGGCAAACCGATTTGCCTTTACATCGCCACGTTGCCGTCATTGATGTGGGCTCAAACTCGATCCGTTTGGTTATTTATGAACATGATGGCCGTATGCCAATCCCGGTCTTCAATGAAAAAACCCTTTGTGGTCTGGGCGCTGGTGTCGCGGCCACGGGGCGCTTAACGTCTGATGCCATGTTAGCTGCAATTCAATGTTTGCAGCGGTTTCGGTTATTGTTAAGCGAATTAGCGGTCTTGCGGGTTGACGTATTTGCAACGGCCGCGGTCCGCGATGCCTTAAATGGCCGCGATTTTGTGCGCCAGATAAAGCAGCAGGTTGGATTTAAAATCAATATTTTAACCGGCGGCGATGAAGCACGGTTTGCGGCCCTGGGAGTGTTAAGTGCGATCCCGGAGGCTGATGGTATTGTTGGTGATCTGGGCGGCGGTAGCCTGGAACTTGTTGATGTTGGGGCGGGTGCCGTGGGGCAGGGCAGTACCTTGGGCCTTGGCCCGCTGCGGCTGCAATCGCTGGGTGATATCAGCCGCCAAGAGTTACAAGC
>JBELLC010000170.1:0-4268 GCA_042088965.1 Nisaea sp.
ATCGCTGCTGTTGTCGGCGTTCTGGCGTTTTCAGGGTGGGCATATTTGTTGCCGATGTCCGGTGGGGTGGTTGCAGCTGGTATCTTGAGTGTTGAAGAGAATAGACGCAGCGTGGCCAGCAAAAATGGCGGCACCATTGCGACCTTAGAGGTCCGCGAGGGCTCTGAAGTTAAAAAGGGAGATGTTGTCGTAATCTTTGATCGCGTCCAGGCCGAGGCTAATTTCGCTATTGCCGATAGTCGTTATTTGGCGGCGCTAGCCCGGCATGCCCGGTTGCGCTCAGAGTTGGCACGGCATTCCGAAATTGTCTGGCCAGCAGAACTGATTGACCGCATTGATGAGCCGTTGGCGCGGCAGTTCGTTGATATTGAGCGCGATTTATTTCAGAGCCGTTTGCAATACCAGTCGGGACGGCGCGACGTGCTGAAATCAAAACTTCTCGAACAGCGCCAAACTCATAAAAGTGCCAGCGCTGAAATTACGGGCTTGGAAGAGCGTCTAAAGCTGACCCGGATTGAGGAACAAGATGTTGCTGATCTGTTGACGCGCGGTTTTGAGCGGCGCCCCCGTTTGCTCGCCTTACAGCGATCGAGTGCCGAGCTACAGAGCGAAATTAATGTGCTCAGATCTGACCTGCTGAGAATACGAGAGACCGAGAAAGGGATACGTTTGGCCTTGGCCAATCTTGATTATGAGCGGGTCATGGGATCGGCCTCTGATCTAACGGCGACGGAGGCACAGCTGAATGATGCGCTTGAACAGCGTATGACCGCCGCATCTCAGCTGGAAGATACTGCTGTTCGGGCGCCCGCCAGTGGTGCGGTTGTTGATTTACAATTCTTTGGCCCCGGCGGTGTTGTTCGGCCAGGTGAGGCCATTTTTGACCTTTTGCCGACCCATGACAGCTTGTTCGTGCGCGCGCGTGTGCGGCCAGTTGACATCGATAAAGTGCATGTCAATCAATCGGCTCAAGTGCGCCTGGTCAATCTTGATCGGCGCTTCGGCAAACCCATGGACGCAAAGGTCATTCATGTGTCGGCCGACCGCATAACAACGCCGGACAATCAGGAAAGTTTTTATGAGGCCTTTGTTAAGTTAGATCCCGCTGGGCGCCGTCAAGTCGGCGGTCAAGACCTGCAAGCTGGGATGCCAGTAGACGTGGTTCTGGCAACAGAAGAGCGAACCTTTGTTGAATATCTTATTTCGCCAGTTTCGCGGGCGCTATTTATTGGGTTTCGGGAAGAATAATGATGGTGGATCAAAATGATCACGAGAGTGCCGTAAATACTTTAAATGCGATTGCCGCAGCACGCTATGAAGGTTTTATCGATGCCATTGAAGACGGGCGGATTTTTGGCTGGGCTTTGGACCGTGAAAATCCAGATCAAAAACTCACCATTGATTTTTTTCATGGTCTCACTTTGATCGGTCAAACACGTGCAGATCGTTATCGTCAGGATCTGGAAGGTTATGGCGATGGGTCAGGCAAACATGCCTTTGTTTTCAATCTACCAAAAGAGTTATGGGCGGAAGACTCTGCGACCTTCCATGCGTGTTTTGAAGATGTGGCTGTTCCTTTATTACGCGGCCCAAGATGCTCGCGGCTACAGCCCATCGGTACATCTGAGGCAACAGATTTTGCCTTGGCCGCAGCGCCAGGGCCCGACAGCAATTGGGATGCCGTTGCAAAACGGATAGAGGCTTGTGAACGCGCTTTGGTTACCCTCGTGCAACTGGCGCATCCAGGTTCTGACTATGAGAAGAATAAGGCGGTCGAAATACGTCAAATTGGTAAATCGGTGGCCGAAATTGAGGCGGCAGTTGCCTCGCTGGAAGGCTTTGCAATGCGGAATGATAGCCGTCTGAAAGAGATTGAATCCGCCCAGGAAAATGCCGTGACATCGCATAAAATACGGTGGACCGACCGTGCCCATATGGCGGGATTTTATGTATGTGCAGCGGCCTTGGGTGTCGTTGCGGTTTTATATTTTATGGGGCGGGGGTCTTAACGTTAATGCGCCTGCTTTCCGTCGCACATAACCATTCGTCGATCCATCCTGGTGGTACCGAAATGATGGCCGAAGGGCTGCATGCTGGCTATCAGCGTATGCCCGGGGTCGAGGCACGGTTGCTGGCCGCAGTTGACCCCGAACTGCGGGAAGGTGTGCCGGGAACGACAATCACCTCGGCAAAACATGATCCTTCGCTGTTCTACTTTCGGGCCCCTGGTTTTGATAGTGTCAACCAAAGCCGTTATTCACTGGAACCTCTGCTTTATGATGTGACGTGGTTTCTGCGCGATTTCAAACCAAATGTGGTGCATATTCACCATCTCAATCATTATGGCGTCGAGTTTCTACAGCTGCTGCGTAAAGAAGTCCCCGCCGCCAAAATCTATCTCACCTTGCATGATTATTATTTGATGTGTGGACGGGACGGTTTACTGTTCACCGCCGACGGCAAGCGCTGCGCAGGCCCCGATCCAGAGGCGTGTTTTCGATGCCATCCCGATCGGTCACCTGCAGCCTTCGCTGCCCGTGACGTGCTTGTTAAAAAACATCTACGCTTCGCTGATCGTCTCATCGCACCAAGCGCTTTTTTGCGCGACCGCTTCATTGACTGGGGTTTGTCGCCTGCACAAATCGATATCTTGCCGAACGGCTGGCGAGTTGATACCGGCGGAAAAGCAGAGATCATGCCGGCCTTAAACCAGTTCACGCTATTAGGTAATTTGCGGGCAACCAAGGGAACATTGGTTGCCTTGCGTGCCTTCCTTGCGGCGGCGCGCGACATGGATGAAAAGCCGGTTTTGGATATCTATGGCGCGGCGCTTTATCAACCGGCGTTGTTCGAAGATGAGGTCAACGCCCTAATTGATCAATCAGACGGTATGATCTGCGCCCATGATGGTTACACGTCAGCCGACTTGCCTGCCATTTTAGCGAAGACAGCCTGGATGTTGGTGCCCTCGATTTGGTGGGAAAATGCGCCGTTGGTTGTTAATGAGGCGTTTAGCTTCAAACGGCCCGTGATCTGCAGTGACATCGGCGGCATGGCAGAGGCAGTGGACAACGGGGTTAATGGTCTGCACGTGCCGGCCGGTAATGTTGCGGCATGGTGCGCCGCGATTAAAAACGCCAGTGGAAACGAAGTACTTTGGCGCAAGCTCTATCGCGGCATTGCGCCGGTTCGCAGCATTGACGCGGCGGCAGCAGATTATCTTGCCTTGTTCAAGAATGCGAAGGCGGCATGATGTTGGATGAGACCCAAAATAACGCCTTGAACGCGGCGATCGAAAGTTATCAAAACACCGGCGCTGCGGTCCTACCAGATGATTTCAACGCTCGCATCGGGGATGGTGATTATGTGGCCATTGGCACGGAATTCCTGCAGTTGTTGGTGGAGCATAGCGGCCTGAAGCCAGAGGCTCAGGTGCTTGACATTGGCTGTGGGCTTGGCCGGGTGGCGCAACCGTTGAAACATTTCTTGGCCCCAGGCGGGCGCTACACTGGTCTGGATGTGGTTGCTGAAAATGTCACTTGGTGCCAACAGCACCTCGGCAACACCGCCCAAGGCTTTGATTTTATCCACTTAGACGTGGCCCACCCCCTCTATAATCCAGCTGGTAAGATTGCGCCGGAAGATACCTTTTTACCCTTCACCGATAACCATTTTGACTGCGTCATGATGGTGTCGGTGTTTACCCACTTGGCGGTTGATATGACGGCCCAATATATGGCTGAAGTACGGCGTGTGCTGCGTCCTGGGGGACGTCTGTTCGCAACCTTTTTCCTGATTAATCCAGAAAGTCGGGTAGCGGCCGATAAGGACTACCGTTACCCCTTTGATTTAAGGTCGTCTGGGCCTATCTACACGCCGCCAGATGACCACGTTTATGGTGCCGCAGCGGTAGAGGAAGACTGGCTTACCAAGCTCGCCTGTGAGGTCAATGGTTTCACCCTGGTCAAGCGATGCCCCGGGCATTGGTCGCAAATCACCAAAGCACCAGAGCGCCCCTACCAAGATATCCTGGTGTTTGAGAAATGAGCGCGCCAACAGTATTAGTCACCGGCGGTGCCGGGTTTGTGGGCAGTCATACCTGCAAGGCCTTGGCGCGGGCCGGGTTTTTGCCGGTAACGTATGACAATCTGTCAAACGGTGTGGTCGAGGCGGTAAAATGGGGCCCGCTGGAAACCGGCAACCTGCATGATGAGGCGCGCTTGGCTGCAGTTTACGGTGGGTTGGGAATGATAAAAATTTGCTGTTTA
>JBELLC010000171.1:0-2846 GCA_042088965.1 Nisaea sp.
TGGCGAAACGCGGTTTTAAAGTGAGCGTTATTGACAGTCAGCACGTTGGGTTTGGGGCCTCCGGGCGGAGCGGTGGACAGATCATTGGTGGCTTTAATAAAAGTCCCGGTGAATTGGTTAAAATGGTTGGCAGCAGCGATGCCCAGGCCCTCTCCGCGATGGCCCGCGAGGCGGTGGCAGATGTCAAAGCGCGAGTCAACGATCATGCCATTGCGTGCGATCTTGCCCATGGCCATTACCATGTCGGCCTTAAGCCGCGCCACGACCGCGAATTGGCTGAATGGATCGACGAGGCGGTAACCTTTGGCGATGATCAACTGCAATTCATCAATGGCTCCAGTGTTCTGGAACATGTTGCCAGCCCAATTTATACATCAGCGTTATTTGATCCAGATGGCGGCCATTTACATCCCTTAAATTACACCCTTGGCCTGGCAGAAGCGGCCCTAAAATCCGGGGTGAGCATTTTCGAAAACAGTCCCGCCCAGTCTATTTGCCATCGGCCCAAACCGCAGATCAAAACCGCAGAGGGTGAAATCACAGCAGAGCATCTTTTGATCTGCACCAATGCCTTAATTGACGGCCTTGAGCCCATGATGGACCGCATGATTATGCCTGTTGGCACCTATATTATGGCAACAGAACCCTTAGACGCGCCACGCGCCAACGCCTTGATCGCTGGGAATGCTGCCGTTGCCGACATCAATTTCGTGCTTAATTATTTCCGCCTTTCCGGCGATCATCGGATGCTTTTTGGCGGCCGCGTGAGCTATTCAAAAATTGACCCGCGCAATATCGGCGCGGTCATGGCACAGACAATGCGGCATTATTTCCCGCAACTGGTCGATACTAAAGTGTCTTATGCCTGGGGCGGGCATGTGGCCATCACGATGAACCGGTTGCCGCAATTTGGGCGGCTTGGACCCGCCACATATTTCGCCCATGGGTTTTCCGGCCATGGCGTTGCCCTAACGGGATTAGCAGGCAAATTAATGGCTGAAGCTGTTGCGGGAAGCGCCGAACGCTTTGATGTTTTCAGCCGCATTCCCCATCGACGCTTTCCCGGCGGGCGGTGGCTTCGCACCCCTGCCCTGGTCTTAGCGATGCTGTATCTGCGCCTGCGAGATATGCTTTAAGGCGCAGCCTCTTTGCAAGTGGTGCCTCAAAAAAGGAAACGATCATGAGTGATATTGGTGAATTTGACAGCGGCGACCACGCGTTTACCGCCAGCCGAATAAAAGGCCAACGCACGGAGCCAATGTATTCAGGGGCCCTCAGTTTCATGCGCCGCCTTTACAGCCGAGATTTAAGCGGTGTTGATGTGGCTGTGACAGGCATTCCTTTTGATTTGGCGACATCACACCGGCCTGGTGCCCGCCTTGGCCCGCAAGCGATCCGTCGGGCCTCGGCCAATTTGGCCTGGGCACCGCATTTTCCATCCGGCATCAGTGTTTTTGACAAACTATCGGTGATCGATTACGGCGATCTTGTCTTCGACCCGGGCCGGCCCCACCAAATCCCCGCTCAGATCGAAGCGCACGCCGCTAAAATTCTGGCCACAGGTGCGTCAATGGTCAGTTTGGGCGGCGATCATTTTGTTTCCCACCCTTTGCTCAAAGCCCATGCAGCCATCCATGGACCTGTCGCCCTAATACATTTTGATGCTCATAGCGATACATGGGTTGATGATGATGATCGGATCGACCATGGAACCATGTTTTACCACGCAGCCAAGCAAGGCTTGATTGATCCCGCACGCTCTATCCAAATTGGCCTGAGGACCTATAATCCAGACCATCACGGCTATCACATCTTAGAGGCTCCGTGGGTCCATAACCATGGCCCTGCCGCTGTGATTGAACAGATTAAAGCCACCGTTGGCGATCACAAAGCCTATCTCAGTTTTGATATCGACGGCCTTGATCCAGCCTTTGCGCCCGGCACAGGCACCCCTGTCGTCGGCGGGCTATCGACCGCGCAAGCTCTCGAAATCTTGCGCGGCCTGGGCGATATCAACTGGATTGGCATGGATGTGGTCGAAGTGGCCCCCCCCTATGATGTGAGCGATATCACCGCCCTGGCGGCGGCGACTTTGGCGTTTGAGTATCTCTGCCTGCGGGCAGGCCGAGCGGCGTGATTATGCGGCTGCCAAGGCCCTTTTCCAGCCATCGCGTGCTTTCAGACGATCAATATAAGCGCTGACATTCGGCTTATCAGAGATATCACCACCAAGACGCGCTGCCACAATGGTTGCCTGGCCGGTAATAATATCTGCGGCGGTGAACGCGCCAGCAAAATAGTCACGCCCCTCAAGCCCCTGCTCAACAGCGGCCAGCATTTGTCCTAACAGTTTGGTTGCCCGTTTCACATTGGTCTCGTTACGCCGTTCAGGTGGCAGCAAAATCGTTTCCACCACCAAGGTATTCACCGGCGGCATGATCATCCCTTCAGCATAGTGGAACCATTGCAGATAATTCGCAAATTCGGGCGAGTCTGCGGTCGGGGCCAGACGACCGCCCGCATGACGGGCCAGAACATATTGAATAATGGCCCCTGATTCAAAAATGGTCTGATCGCCGTCTTGCAGCGCCGGCACCCGCCCCATGGGGTGCACCTTTTTATATTCTGGCGTCCGCATAGAGGGATCACCAAGCTTAAAAAGCTCAAGTTCATAGGGCAAACCTAATTCTTCAAAAAGCCAAACAATCCGGATCGACCGGGTGTTTGGTGCGTGAAAGATTTTCATAATCCAACCTCCTCGTTTTCAATATTTTCAATAATTTTGAACATTAAATCATTAATGGCGAGGTGTTGACCAGCTGTTAGCCGCAGGGCCGATACCTGAC
>JBELLC010000171.1:2946-4225 GCA_042088965.1 Nisaea sp.
AAGATGGAGATGGAAATGGACGATCAAATCTGGACCGAGGCCGACAAGTAGGCCACGTTTGATTATGTTCGCGCGCTAAGCGGCTTTGAGACTGCTTTTGAAAGAGCCATTAGGGCTATTCCGTTAAAAAGGCAGCTTAAGAAAACACACAAACGGGTGAAGGCAATCCCCACCGTTCAACCTGCGGGCAGCCGTTTGCTTTTTTAATTGATGTTTTCTGCCCCCAGTCTGACTTGCCCTGGGGCGGCTTGATTGGCCAAAAGGAGCCATCAATTGGTACTTCTCCGACTGGCGGTCGCCAGCGATTTCTATGCAAACCTTCCTCGTGATGATGCAGCGGGGGTCAAAACCATCAGGATAGCTGGTCACAGCTGTATTTCATGGCCAGCCATCATGTGCAAAAAATCATGGTCGATTGGCATATGCTGGCCTTTGCAATGACACCATGACATTTCACGGCAGTTCCGCGCCAAACCTGCCTGTTGAGGCCGCGACTCCATCGACAACAGCCTTAACGGAACGCTTGGAAAAGGCTGTTGGACGCATTGAGGTCATCACCGAACAGCTGCCAACAACGAAATTAACATAAATGACTTCGCCGCAAGACACCCGCATCGCAGAGCCATCTTCTGCCACTTATTACATATTCTTCAATTCGTTAACACCAAAACACCACCGTTAATCGTCGCTGTATTCCGCTGCACATTTGCAACGCATTGTCATATATCAGAAACCCAAGCGTCACATCTTTTTCATCAAAGCAACATAGTGAGGAAACAGCTTTGATGAGGTGGTGCGATGTTTAAAGTCCAGGAAATCAATAAGCGCTTTGGTGCTGTCCACGCGGTGAACGATGTCTCGTTTGAGGTTGAAAGACCGCAGATGATTGGCATCATCGGGCGCTCAGGTGCGGGTAAATCAACACTTCTCAGAATGATAAATAGGCTCACGGAAGCCACTTCTGGCGATGTGATCTATGACGGCAAAAATGTCTTGGCACTGCGGGGTGGTGATCGCCGCGCTTGGCAACGTAATTGCGCAATGATTTTTCAGCAGTTCAATTTAGTGCCACGCTTAGACGTTTTGACCAACGTGCTATTGGGACGCTTAAATTCGCACAAACTGATTCCCAGCCTGCTGAAGATTTTCAGTGCAGACGAGCGGTTAGCGGCCCTGACCGCCCTTGATCGCCTGGGCATTTCAGAGATCGCCTTACAACGGGTTGAGACCCTTTCCGGCGGCCAGCAACAGCGTGTGGCCATTGCCCGGGCTTTGGTTC
>JBELLC010000172.1:0-4212 GCA_042088965.1 Nisaea sp.
GCGATCTAAGAAGGCGCGCGGCGTATCACTGCCTGCGGTGAAGGCTTCAGACGCTTTAAAATAGGAGCGAAGGTCCGGATTGGAATAGGGCATCATTACGGTCTCTCAATTGATAAAAAATACGTTATGGAAAGCTCAATGATAACACATTGGTTAAGCGCGTTTTGTTATCATGCACTGAGATTGTGTCGTCAGCTTTTGCAGGATTTTATGCGTGTTTTGGGGTTTTAGGTTAGAGATCAGCTTCCTCCAAAATAACCGGGGGCTGATGAGCTGTTAGTGGTGGTAAGGGTTTATCAAAACGTTCAACTTCGACCAGAGCGGCGTGCGCAACAGGTGCTTGGGATAGCTGCGAGGTTATGCCATCGCGCGTTAGCAGATTCGGGTTGCCATGCTTACACATGGTGCCGATCTGCCCCGGTATTTCTGGATCATACCACGCGCCAGTCGACAATTGGATGACCCCTGGCATCACCCGATCGCTGATAATAACGCCCGCGAGACAAGCGCCGCGGCTGTTGAAGACCCGCGCGACATCTCCCTCGCGAAGGCCGCGTGCGGCTGCGTCTGCTGAATTGATGGTCATTGGCTCGCGCCCTTGGATTTTACTGTCTCGGCTGACGGAACCACTATCCAGTTGGCTGTGTAAACGTGTGCGTGGTTGGTTTGAGATCAGATGCAGTGGATAGGTCGCGGCCGTCGCTGCTCCCAACCATTCTTGCGGTTCATACCAGGCGGGATGACCGCCGCAATCTGGATATCCGAAACTTTCCACCGTCTCAGAGAAGATCTCAATCTTGCCTGATGGTGTTTTAAGCGGGTTTGCGGCGGGGTCTTTACGAAATTCTTCGAATAGGATCACTGGCGCGTCTGGTTGCAAAATCTCGTATGGCCCTTGCTGCCAAAAGGTCTCAAAGTCAGGCAGTTCAAAGCCCGCGCCGCCGGCTCGCTGTCGGGCCTGATCCCAAAGATGGCGCAGCCAATCATCCGTCTCCCGCCCTTCGGTATAGGTCTGCCGACATCCAAGACGTTCTGCCAGGGCGGTAAAAATGTCATAGTCGTCACGACTTTCGCCAACCGGCTCAATTGCTTTGTGCATGGGGGAAATCGTCTGGTCCCAGTGCATGACCATCAAATCGTTCCGCTCGAGCGCGCTGGTTGTGGGTAAAACAATATCTGCGTGGCGGGCTGTAGATGTCCACCAGACTTCATTAACGATGATACACTCAGGGCGACGAAATGCATCGATCAGCCGATTAAGGTCTTGGTGGTGGTGAAATGGATTGCCCCCAGCCCAATAGACTAGGCGAATATCGGCGTAGGTCCGATCTGCGCCGTCATAGGTGTATTGGCCGCCTGGGTTGAGCAGAAGATCGGCGATACGTGCCACGGGGATAAAGTCATCAACTTTATTCACGCCTTGGGAGAGCGACGGCCACTTAAAATGCTTAACAGGGTTTCCGATCCCGTTCTCAGACCCGTAGCCAATGCCAAAGCCACCACCGGGTAGGCCAATTTGCCCAAGCAGGCACGCCAGGACGACTGTCAGCCAGACGGGCTGCTCACCGTATTCACCGCGTTGCAGTGCCCAGGCAGTTGAAATCATCGTCCGTGATGCGGCCATACGGCGCGCTAAAGCCTGAATGTCTTCAGCTGGAATGCCGGTGATTGATGCCGCCCATGATGCGTTTTTCGCCTGCCCGTCGGTCTCGCCCATGAGATAGGGGCGGAAGCGTTCAAAGCCGATGGTATATTTGTCAAGGAAGGCTTTATCGTGAAGGTCTTCAGATACCAGGGTATGTGCCAAAGCCAGCATAAATGCAGCATCTGTATTCGGCCGGACGGCAATCCACTGTGGTTGAAACCTGTCAGCCACATCGTCACGGAGCGGACTAATATTGACGAATTCGACGCCCGCATCATGGCATCGCGTCATTTCGGCATGCAGCGTATGTTTACCAACACCGCCAGAGGTCACCTGGCTATTTTTATGCGGCAGACCACCGAAGGAAACAAATAGTTCGCAGGCCGACGCTATATCTGGCCATTGAGTTGCCATATCGAGCACTTGCCCCCGGAAATCGCCGGTTACCCGATTGATGATGACTTCGGCGGCAGCATGGCTGTAACTGTTTTGATGGCGGACATAGCCACCAGCCGCATTCATGAAACGATGGATTTGGCTCTGTGCATGGTGGAACCGGCCTGCGCTTCCCCATCCATAGGAACCGGCAAAGATAGCGCCATTGCCAAAGTCTTTGCGGACCCGGTCAATCTGACCTGCAACCAGGTCCAGCGCCTTTTCCCAAGAGATCGCAACAAACGGTTCTTTACCTCGGCCAGCTGGGTCCGCGCCATCGCCTTCCTCCAGGAAGCTTTTGCGAACCATTGGTCGGCGCACGCGCACTTGATCGTCAACCGCATCGACGATGCCTGGTCCGATGGCTGACGGTGCGGGGTCTCGCGTGTAATTGTGGACGGCCTTCAGGCGGCCGTTCTCAACCTCAGCGTAATAGGTGCCCCAATGTGTCGCCGTGGGGGTTCCCTGTTGTTCTGCTTTTCTGGCCATTTTGAACATTCCTGGAGTTAAACGAAAAGTCACGATGCCACGCTATCGCGAAAACGCGCGCAAATCATCTTACTGTTAATTTTTCGCACGCGGCATATTAGCTGACCTTGATGAACCAGCCGATCCGCCGAAGACGCCAGCCGCTGAGACAGGTTTCGACAGCATAGGAAAAGACCCAGGCAAAAATTCCCAGAAGCCCGCCATTAATGTCTGGGAAGAGAAAGGTTATCAAGCCTGCTGCTGTGGCTGTGCCGATCCGCAATAACCCCGCTGTTGCCAATGCGGTGGTGTTCCTTGCCTTGGCAAGTAGGCCACGAAAAACGGCGCTACTCGCCCAGAAGGCCGCCATGGTAAAGGCAAAGCCCATGGCCGGTGCGCTATAAGCGGCAAGTTCTGGCGTCAAACCCATGATACCGCGCAGCACCACATCTTGCAGGGGCGTTTGGAATAAGATCACGGCAAGGACACTGAAACCGGCGGTCAATTGACCGGCAAATATCAGGATCACCCGAACATCCTCGCGCCGTGTAACCAGAGTCTGCGCGGTCTGAGCAAGGTTGCGCATAGGTGCCATCAAGAACGAAGTGAGGCCATGAATGACACCAAAGGCGGCGATGGCTAATTCAGCATCGTTCAACCTGCCGAGGAAGAGGCTAATGACCAAAATGACACCCATTTCGGCCGATGCGTTAATGATCAACGGCCAGGAAAAACGCCAGTATTGTGCAAAGTAAGAAGGCATTCTGTCACCTGCGGGCATGTCTGCGAGATATCGTCGTGCAAAGCTCCAGGCGAAGATTGTCTCCAAGGCCATACAGCAGACCAGCGCCGCCGCCCCGACAGCCGCGCCTTGCAACCAAAATGGCAGTACCGCCAGGGATAGACCAAGAGAGATTAAGCGGATCAGGGTGCTCCAGGTGATCACGATGGTTCTGCGATTCAGCATAAGCAACGCAAAGGCCACACCGCGTACCAACAGGATTGGCGCGCTGAGCGCGAGTAAACCAATGGCCCAGCGCGCCTCGATCTGACCACGCGCGCTCAAACCGAACCAGTTTCCAAAGATCTCATCGCCAACCTCAGTGAACGCTGCAAGCAAGGCAAGCAGCCACGGCAGTGAAAGGACCGCAGCGGTATAACCGATCAGGCGCCACAGGTCGGCGCGGGTTTTCAAATATGATAAGCTAAGCGCCACGATCACTTCGGTCGCGCTGGTGATGGCAAAGTAAAAAGTGAATGCAGCGTTAAATGCCGCCAAGGTAATATCTGGCGTCGGCATACGGGCAAGAAACGCATGGATCGCTGATTTAGATATCATATTCAACTCGACCATCAGGACCAATGGCGCGAAAAATAAGAAGCAGTCGCGAAGCTGGAGCTTTTTTTGAAGTGCTTGCGGCATTGCTTTCGCCTCAGTTGAGAAAGGTTTCATGGATACACGCGGGACCCGATGCCAACATCCATGCAAATAAGGCTTGAGTCTTGGGGTGGATTCCAGCTGTGGTCACATAAGCTGGACAGAAATTAGCCATTGTCGCGTCGTTAATACAGCCGCTTTGGCTGTCCCTTGGATCGCTTGGTGAAACTGCGTCCAGCGGATAAGCTAAACTGATTTTGAGTCTCCTGCTAGGGGCACCAATCGC
>JBELLC010000173.1:0-4204 GCA_042088965.1 Nisaea sp.
CATGACTGAATCAATGGTCAGCTACTTCAAAGAGACAGTTCCCGGTGTGAAAAAAGTGGCTGTTTATGGCCGCGATGACGTTTTCCCGCGGGCGATGGCCAAAGCACTCGCGGCGTCAGCCGAAAGCGGTGATTTAGACGTCGTCTATAACAAGTTGTATGCGGTTGGTACGATGGATCATTCTGCAGCAATTTCGGCAATAAAAGCAGCAAAGCCAGACTGGGTCTACATGACAGGCTATACCCAAGACTTGATCCTCGGTCGCAAACAAATGGCTGATCTTGGCGTCACCCCACCTGTTTTAACCATGGTGACGGGTCCAGCTTATGCTGAATTTACCGAAGGCCTCGGCGACCTTGCCAATGGCGTTAGCAGCGCGACCTGGTGGCACCATGCAACCGCCTACACCAATGCTGTGGGGGTTTGGGGCAGCACGGCGGAATTTTACAAAGACTTTGTCGCAAAATTCGGTAGTGATCCAGATTACGTGCATGGCTCGTGTGCAGCGGCAGCTGATGTTTTGGTGAACGCTGTGAAAACAGCTAAAACCAAAGCGAAGGCAAAAGTGCGTGACGCCCTCGCGGCAACAGATATCCTGACCTTTTATGGGCCGATTGACTTTGGCGACAACGGCATGAACCAGGGTCGGGAAATGCCCATCATCCAGGTTCAGGACAAGGCGATTAAAGTGCTTTATCCCGCCGCCATCGCGGATGCGAAAGTGATCACCATTAAATAATCCCTAAAAGTTGCAGGGCCCGCTCGCGGTATGAACGCTGGGCGGGCCTGCGCGCGGGTAACTGGTGGCCAGGTTACCGGCCGTAAATGGCTTTTCATCCCTGTGAGAGTGTTCCCCAACCATGGATATTGTTTTACAAATCATCGTTAATGGCATTGTGCTTGGCACACTCTACGCCTGTATTGCAGGTGGCTTTTCCTTGGTCTGGGGGGTGCTGAACATCATTAACATGATGCACGGCTCATTCATCATTCTGGGCGGATATTTGACCTATTTTGCTTGGCATTACGCCAGCATAAACCCGATCTTAATCATGCCCGTCATTGCGGTATTGCTGTTTGGTATCGGCTATGTCTTGCAATACGCTTTCATCAATAAAGTCGTGTCGCGACCTGTGTTAACAACGCTGACCCTGACCTTTGGTCTGGATATGATCCTGTACAATTTGATGACGGTCTTCTTCACCGCGACACCACGCCGGGTCACTTTAGATTTAGGCAGCTTGACGGTTGGCGAGGTGTTTTTACCAATCGACCGTCTCATGGGCATGGGCTTAGCGTTAGGCTTAACAGCGATCTTGTATTTGGTCATGCGCGGCTCACCTATTGGCCGTGCCATTGTGGCTGTCCGTATGGATCGCCAAGCAGCCACCTTGATGGGCATCAAAGTCAATCAGATCTATGCCATGACCTTTGGCATTGGTGCTTTGATGGCCGGGGCTGCCGGCTCGATTTTCGCCATGGTCTTTCCCGTGACAACAAACCTCAGTGGCGTGTTTCTGGGCAAAGCGTTTGTCATTTGCGTGATCGGTGGCCTTGGCAGCGTCCCAGGTGCCCTGGTCGGGGGCATTGCGCTGGGTCTGATTGAAAGCATCGCGGGGTATACCATCGGGCCGCAAAATGCCATCACGGTTGGTTTTTTATTGATGCTGTTTCTTTTAGTTGTTCGCCCCACCGGGCTGGTTGGGATTAAGGGGTACGAATAATGACATCTATGAAAGCATCTAGCCTGCTGGTATTTGCGGTATGGCTCGTGCTGCTGGGATTAACGCCCCTGCTCTTTGGGAACTATGAAGCGCGGATTGCGATCAGTGTTGCGATGTTTTCGGCCCTGGCGTTGTCGTGGAATTTCATTGGCGGGTTCACCGGCTACCCATCATTTGCCACCGCTGCGTTTTTTGGTCTGGGCTGTTATGCGGGCGCGATTGCGCAACGCTATGGTTTGCCATTGGGTGTTGCTTGGGCGCTGGCGACGATTTTTGTTACTGTATTTGCAATCGCGCTTGGGGCGATCATTCTGCGCCTAAAAGGTCATTATTTCGCGATTGGATCGATTGCGATTGTTGAAGTCACACGGCTGATCATTTCCTCGTGGAGTGACCTGACAGGCGGCGGTGATGGTTTGAATGTGCCATTATTGAGCGGCACGCCCGATATGGTCGCCACCAAGGTTCTGTATGTCATGTTAGCGATTATGGCAGCAGCGTTTGCAGCGACCATCGCGGTTCAAAACTCCCGCTTTGGCTTCGGCTTGCGATGTATCAACCAAAATGAGGATGCGGCCGATATGGTGGGCGTCGAGACCACCAAATACAAAATTGCGGCGTTTGGTTTGTCAGCGCTTTTTTGCGGCTTGGTTGGCGCTGTTTATGCGTCTTGGGTGGGATATATCGATCCGACCGATAGTTTCTCAATTTTGATGACTGTTAAGGTGCCTGTGATGGTCTTGCTCGGCGGCGCGGGAACGCTTTTGGGACCGGTCATCGGCGCTGCGGCCTTTATCTTGTTAGAAGAAGTCTTCTGGGCCAATTTCCTGCAATGGAACCGGGCCATTCTTGGCGTTATCATTGTGTTTTTGATCTTCTTCCTGCCCGGAGGTTTGCTGAAAATTGATCTTCGCCAACAGCTAAAGCAAGTGATTTTGGCCAGAAAAGTAAGAGGTCAATCATGACAGCGATACTGGAGCTAACAGGCGTCGGCAAATCATTTGGCGGGGTACGTGCTGTTAATGATGTTTCCTTCAGCTTGCAAAAAGGTGAAATTATCGGGCTCATCGGCCCAAATGGTGCCGGAAAGACAACCTTGGTTAATTTGATCACGGGCGTGCACCGGCTGAGTGCTGGGTCGGTCCTTTTTGATGGTCAAGATGTCTCCGGTCAACGCCCTTACCAAGCCGCCCGCCGCGGTTTGGCCCGCACCTTTCAAATAGTGCAACCCTTTTCCGAAATGACCGTTTTAGAAAACGTCAGCGCTGGCGCCTTGTTTGGGGCCGCGGCGGGCAGTTTTAAAGATGCTGCTGATCTGGCTCGAGCAGAGCTTGATTTCGTTGGTTTAGGTGCTGTCGCTCAAACACCTGCATCAGCGCTCTCGCTGCCAAACCGAAAACGCCTTGAGCTGGCAAAAAGCCTGGCAATGGGACCACAGGTTCTGCTTCTGGATGAAGTGAATGCAGGCTTAAACCAAGCTGAAATTGATGGCGCTTTGAGGTTGATCAAAAAAATCTCTGAACGCGGCATTACCATTCTTATTATCGAGCATTTGATGAAAGTGGTTTTGTCGCTTTCTGAACGCATTTTGGTGCTCCACCATGGCGAGTTGATTGCCACCGGCAAGCCCGAGGCGGTGGTCAATGATCCACATGTTATTGAGGCCTATTTAGGGGCAAAATTTGCAACGCGCTTTGGAACAGCTGCTGCGGTGGCAAGTGAGGTAAGCTATGACTGAGCCCTTGTTAGAGGTTCGTAATCTGCAATCAGGCTATGGTGATGTTCAGGTTCTTTGGGATATCTCGCTTAGCGTCCTGCCAGGCCAAATTACCTGCATTGTTGGTTCAAATGGCGCCGGTAAAACAACCTTATTGCAAACGATTTCTGGCCTCATATCGTCGCGTGCAGGACAGATCCATTTTCAGGGTGCCGAGTTAACCAATCGTAATCCAGATGATGTCCTTGGCGCGGGCATTGCGCACGTTCCTGAAGGGCGGCGATTATTTCAAGGCCTGTCCGTCCGGGACAATTTAATGCTTGGGGCCTATTTGCGCAAAGACAAGCAAACCATCGCTGAAGATTTGGATTTTGTTTTTGACCTGTTTCCAATTTTGCGGGATCGGCGATGGCAGGATGCAACCACATTGTCGGGTGGTGAGCAACAGATGTGCGCCATCGGCAGGGGCATCATGTCACGCCCCAAATTACTGATGATTGACGAGTTATCATTGGGTTTAGCGCCGCGCTTGGTCGAACACCTTAGTGCCGCCTTGGCAGATATCAATTCCACTGGCCTGACCATCTTATTGGTTGAACAAGACGTCACAACTGCCTTTGAAGTTGCTGAAACAGCTTTTGTGATTGAGACTGGTCGGACCACCCGCACGGGGCCAACCGCTGAGTTGGTCAATGATCCAAAAATCCGCGAAGCTTATCTTGGGCTTTGATCAAGCGCAGAAGATGACCTACTGAATGCGCCT
>JBELLC010000174.1:0-4166 GCA_042088965.1 Nisaea sp.
ATCATCACGGTTGAAATGTGGCGGGATATGCATGGGAAGTTCCTTTTCACTGAGGAAACGGTATTAGGTCGCCCCAGCGCTTAAATTCAAGCGTTATCATGTCGCCAATAGCCAAATATTAGCATCCCAATCAGGGGGGGAAGCGTAAGCATGTGATGGGATAACGATTGTTTATCATGGGCCGCCTGGCAACGTGGATTTTTTCGCCGCCATAGCCTGCAATAAAGCGGTTTTGATGCGGGCTATAACGGCTGACCAATTGGCGTCTGTTTGCTGGCGGAAGAGGCGCATGCTTGGGTACCAAGGGGTATCATCGCGATCGAGCAGCCAGCGCCAATCGGGGGCCTTGGGCAAAAGTACCCAAACAGGCATGTTGATGGCACCGGCGAGATGCGCGATGGAGGTATCCACGGTGATCAGCAGGTCAACTTGTTGAAGGGCGTGAGCGGTGTCACTGAAATCGGTCAGCGGCGAAGGCTCCGTGATCAAGCGTTGCAAGCCTAACGCTTCAATCTGTGCTGTTTCAGGGCCAACTTGGAAATTGTAAAACCGGCACGTTGGAATTTCCAATAATGGCAGAAGTTGGCTGAGTTGAATCGACCGATTGAAATCATTTTGATGCTGGCTGTTACCGGCCCATGCCAGGCCGATGCGAAAGCTTTGGTCGATAAGCCGTTTTGCCTTTGGCGGCGTGATATAGGGATGGTGGTTTGGAATTGTCGTCAGTCGGGTGTCAAAATAGACGGCCAAATCGGGCATCGGGAAATTGAAATCAACATGCGGCAGCAGCTCGCCTTGCGCAAAAACGCGGTTCACCCCCTGCATATGCGTCAAAAGCCGTTTCAACGGCACTTGGCAGTAAAGGTAAACCTTCGCCCCCATAGCGGCGATCAAAGGGGCATAGCGGACGAATTGCAGGGTATCGCCCATGCCTTGCTCGCAAAACAGCACGATGGTTTTGCCTTTCAGGTCTTCACCTTGCCAAGGTTGACCTGGGAATCGCGGGCTGGGCCCGAGGGTATGGCGCCAAACTTGGCTTAACAACGGCCAACCTTCATGGAGCTTGCCCTGTAACATCAAGCTGCGGGCTTGGGTGGTGATGGTGTGAATATCGGCGCGCTCGTGCGCAGGCCAAGTAGCGATTAAGGCGTCAGCTTCGGCGCATCGACCCAGACAAACCAATGTTATCGCTTGTGCGTTTCGTAATCCAAATTGCTCGGTTTCTGGATGGTCAAGTTTCGCCAGAGCGGCGTTGGCAATATCCAGCGCCTCTTGATGACGCCCCAAACCATTAAGCACGTGGCACCGACTAACCGCAAAATCGGGGGCATCTGGGGCCAGTTGATGACCACGGGTGAAGGCGATCAAGGCCGCATTGCGGTTATTATTTTTGAACAAGGCATTGCCAAATGCTTTGAATAAGTTAGCGTTTGGCGTCTCTGTGCGGGCAAGGGATTTGTGATAGTACGCCAAAGACTGTGCCGTATCGCCATTTTCAAGCAACTCATCCGCGTAGGTTTTTAACGCTCTGGCATTTTCGCCGCTGGCGATCATTGCCCAGCGCATTATCTGCAATCTCTGAGGCAGGCTGTCTTTATTTTTTTTGATGATTAGGCTGAGATTGATATAGCAGGCCCATTGTTCTGGAAATTCCAGAGCGAGTTTTTGGTAGGCGTATTTCGCAGCTTGACGTTCACCACTGTTGTGCAGCTTTGCTGCGGCGTTAAAGCGCGGGGCTATTTGCTGTTCAACGTGACTTAGGTGCGATGCTGCCTTTGGTGCCTGTTTAGGGGATGGCCGCCGGGCTGCCTCACGCGGGTGTTTATGCCGCATCGGATAAATCTTTAACCGCCGCACCAAAGCTTTCGGTGCGATACCGAAAGACCTTTAAATCACCCGACCAATGGTCCATTGGAAGCCCTGCCTTGCGTTTTAGATGACGCACAAAATCCTCTGCCTTGGGAAGGCTACGCCAAACGCTTGGCAGAAATAGCCCTTGATGTTTACCATCCCGCAAAATCAAGCCATCCTGGTCAGGGCGGGTTTGCGATATAAGATCCGCCTCGTTTTGAAATTGCATGGCGCGGGTATGGCTGAGGATTGATACTGAAATATAGGCATTTTCAACCTCTGCTTTGCTCATGGGGGCAAAGCGCGGATCACCAAAGCCTGCTTTATAGGTATTGGTAATCACATCGGGTAATAGCCGGTTATGTGGCACCACACTCCCAATACAGCCACGCAAGTTACCTGCAAGCTCGACGGTAACGAAACTTGCCCGCATGGCCATCAGGCCAATCGGCAGGTCATCGCCATAACGGATATTGATTGGCTTGCCGTGCTCACTGCCATATTTCAATGACAAATGGGCGGCGTTGAGGATCTGTTGGCGGCTGTTGGCGTCAAGGCGTGCCGTCGCCGCATGTTCCATGGCAAACGCACCATAGCCAACAACGCGGGATTTATTGCCATAAGTATCTCCAGAATTACGCACATCGACAGCGGTGATACGCAGGTCACGGCGCAGGGCCTTATCAAGTGCGCCCGCAATTGCCCGGTGACCGCAGGCACGCTTGCCATTCAATTGTGTGCTGCGTCCCAGCTCAATCAATTGGCTGGTTTCGCTATCCAGTGCATTGGCCGTGTCGTAATCATGGAAATGGCTGAGATCTGAGGAAATAACGATAAGGGTTTCCGGCCCCCCCCACAGCAGATCAATTGCCGCTGAAACGGTTTCTATGTCAGCATCGCCCACCAGCAAGGGCACAAGTTCGAAGCTGCCAAGAACGTATTGCAAGAATGGTAAATGAACTTCCATGGAATGTTCGCCCGCAAAGGCATCGTCACTGATGGCGACATGCGGTAATCTGAGGGCTGTACGCACAGCATCCCAATCGACCGGCACCAAACCCAGGGGCGAGCGCCACTGGTCAGCGCTGGTGATGGCGATCCCTTTGAAAGCAACGCGGTGGGCTGGTCCCAGCAGAACAACGCGCGTGATACTGTCAGCGCGGTTTTTTAAAGGGCCATAAATACTGCCCGCGACCGCCCCCGAGAAGTTAAAGCCAGCATGAGGGGCGATCATGATCTTTGCCGCATCAATGGGATTGGCGCGGGCGGATTGTAACTTTGCTGCAACCAAAGCGGCGCAGGCATCCCTGTCTGCGGGATAAAATTGCCCGGCAACATGAGGTTCTTTTACCGCGCCCGGTGCGGCATCTTTCAAAGAGACTGGATCAATCACACGTAAAGCCTTAGAATTTTGGAGCGTGATATCTTTTCTAACCAAAAATAAAAAACTGTGGAAAGGCGCAAGAGAGTGACCGAGCCCCTACAAAGTATAATTTTGCCCTCTGACAGCCCGTCGCCGACAGGCCAAGGCGCCGTTGTCGCAACTGAGTTTTGGCAGATGCTGGATGATGGCCGGGTGCAATGTGATCTTTGCCCGCGCGCCTGTAAGCTCAAAGAAGGTGCGCGCGGGCTGTGCTTCGTGCGCGCCCGTCAAAACGATGAAATCGTGCTGACGACCTATGGGCGCTCAGCAGGGTTCTGCATCGACCCGATGGAAAAAAAGCCGCTGAATCATTTTCTCCCCGGCACTCCGATCCTGTCATTTGGTACCGCAGGCTGTAATCTTGCTTGTAATTTTTGCCAAAATCATGACGTTTCAAAAAGCCGTGAAATGGACCGAATGAGCGCCTTAGCGCAGCCGCAATCCATTGCCCAGGCGGCTGCAAAGCTTGGCTGTTCTGCCATTGCCTTCACCTATAATGATCCGATCATTTTTCATGAATATGCCAGCGATATTGCCGAAGCTTGCCATGATAAGGGACTAAAGGCTGTGGCGGTCACAGCAGGCTATATAAGCGATGCCGCGCGTCCGGCGTTTTTTAAACACCTGGATGCGGCAAATGTTGATCTGAAGGCATTTACAGATGATTTTTATCGCAAAATAACCAAATCTGACCTACAGCCGGTGCTCGATACCTTGCTTTATTTGGTACAGGAGACGGATGTTTGGGTTGAGATTACCAATCTTGTCGTTCCTGGCGAAAATGACAGTGATCACGAATTCGAGGACATGACAGCCTGGATTGTGGAAAATCTTGGTCCCGATGTGCCGCTGCATTTCTCCGCTTTTCACCCTGATTATCGGATGAAAGAGC
>JBELLC010000175.1:0-4139 GCA_042088965.1 Nisaea sp.
ATCCTGTCCCGTGCCAAGATCTTGCCAGAGCTGACCTATGACGAGTTGTCGAATTACGGGCAATCCATTGGGCGGCCCGTTCTTTATCTCTTGGGTTTGATCGCCGTGACAGGGACCCTTTATTGGCGGCAGGCCGATTACACGCATTTTTGGGGCGCATTTGAAATCACCCTGAGTGATAGCATCCCCTTGATGGCGTTGGTACGCCAGATTGGCCCTGAAACGGATACGGTATTGGCAACAGCGCCCTATGCATGGCGAGTTTTGCACCGCGCCAGCAGCTTTATCCTATTGTTTCTGATCGGCCTTGGTCTGCGGAATCGTTTACGCTTATAAGCAGCGGGGGCGGGTGCAACCGGGAGTCACCTCATTTTTGATTTCTGCAACTGTTACGGAATACTTTGTGCCGACTGGCAAATCAGCCCATACTCGCCAGCCCTCCCGTTGATGCTGGTTCTATGCTGCGCGACATCACCACAAAACAATGGCTTTGCCTGCTAACGGTTCAGATGTGCACGATTGTCTTTGGTGTCACAATCACCAGTGTCACCGTGATTCTGCCGCAGATGAAAGGCGCGCTGGCCGCCACCCAAGACCAGATGGCATGGATCCTGACCCTGAACCTGGTGGCCACTGCGGTGGCAACACCGCTGACAGGCTGGCTGGCGGCAAAGCTGGGCTGGCGGCGCTTGATGGTTATTTCGGTCCTGGGGTTTAGCCTGGCCTCGGCCGCTTGCGGCATGGTCGACAGCCTAAACAGTCTATTGGTACTGCGCGTCATTCAAGGGGCGTTGGGCGCGCCAATTTTCCCCATGGGCCAGACCATCATCCTGGCCAAATTTGAACGCCAACATCACGCCCTGGCGATTATGATGTGGGGGGTTGGCGGCGTCATGGGGCCAATCTTGGGGCCGACCTTTGGCGGTATGATTGCCGAATTTTTGGACTGGCGCTGGTCGTTTTATATGATCCTGCCCCTCGGCCTGGCCGCCCTGATCCCAACCATCCTGGCGCTCGGCGATGAGGAACGCGGCACCGCCCGGCGGTTTGATTTTATGGGCTTTGTGTTCATCGCGATTGCCATTGGTGCATTGCAATTAATGCTTGATCGCGGCCAACGCCAAGACTGGTTCCAGTCCCTGGAAATTGTTATCGAAGGGGTTTTGGTGCTGGGCTTTTTCTATCTGTTCCTGGTGCACTCCGCGATGTCAAAAGCACCCTTGTTTGAGGCCGCGTGCTTTCGTGATCGTAATTTTACCCTCGGTATTTTAGTGGCCCTGGTGATGGGCATGCTGCAATACACACCGATGGTGCTGTTCCCAGCCTTGCTGCAAGATTTGCGCGGCTATCCAGAAGCGGTGGTTGGATCGTTATTGGCGATGCGCGGGGTGGGTAATTTCCTGTCTTTCCTGGTGGTCACCCCCCTCACCCGGTGGAGCGCCCGGGGCACCTTGGCGGCGGGATTATTGATCCAAGCAGCCGCCGCTGCCTGGATGGGGCAGCTTGATATCAACATGACCAGCCGGGATGTGTTTTGGTGCAATCTGATCCATGGCTTTGGCTTTGGACTGGCTTATACGCCGATGACGGTGCTGGCGTTTTCAACCCTTGATGGTCGTTGGCTGACACAAGGTAATGCGATTTTCAGCCTGCTGCGCATGCTCGGTAGCAGTATCTTTATTGCTGTTTGCCTGGTGGTATTTGTGCGCGCCAGTGCCGGTGCAGAATCAGCACTTGGGGCCATGGTGACGATGTTCGATGATCCGCTGTTAAGCGTTTGGCGCGACCAATTCGGCGACACCGATGGCATCGCCTTTCACCTGCAAGCACAGGGCGAGGTGCGCCGCCAAGCAGCTATGATCGGCTATATCAACGCCTTTCATCTGCTGACCATCGCGCCGATTGTGTTTACGCCGCTGGTGCTGCTATTTCGCCTGAAAAAGCGCTAACGATCAGAACGCCGCCCGCACGGCATCCACCCAGCGGCTGGTTAAGGGAATCAGCGCCGGGTCCAGCGGCAAGGCTTGCGAGGAGAATTTCGCAATGACCAAATGACGGGCCGGATCAACAAACAGGTTTTGCCCGTGCACGCCGACACAGAACAACAACGGGCCATCACTGTCACCGGCGCGCTGCACATACCATTTATTGCGGTAATGCATATCCCGGCCTGCAAACGCTGGGGCAAAGCTGCCTGTGGCCCAGGCATCCGGCGCGCCGCCATGGGTGATATCTGCTATCCAGGCTGCTGGGACGATTTGTTGGCTGCCAATGGCCCCCTCTTGGGCCACCATCTGGCCCAACAGCGCCAGATCACGGGTGCTGGTGCAAACGCCGCCTGCCGCCCGCGGCGCACCCAAGCGGTCAACGGTAATCTGCGCACTGCGGCGCGCGCCCAATGGCTGCCACAACAGCTCGGAAACCAGATCAGCATAGCGCATGCCGCTGGCCCGTTCGATCACCCAGCCCAGCAAATCTGTATTCGGCGAGACATAGTGAAAATTCCGCCCATGCTGGCCATCCTTGGCGGTCAGGCTGGTGAAAAACTGCCGCAAATCACCGGCGCAATCGCCAGAGGCAAGCGGGTTCCAATTGGTCGCTTTGCGATAGGCGATGATCGGCCCTTCGGTGGCCAGGTAATCTTCGTCAAAATCAATCCCGACCCGCATATCTAACAATTGTTGCAGGCTGGCCCCCGCAAAGGCGGTGGCTGCGACTTCTGGCAAAATCCGCTCAACCGGGCAGGATAAGTCCAGCACCCCTTGATCGCTGAGGATGCCAGCGATCAGGCCGAGGACCGATTTTGACACCGACATCAAAATATGCGGGCTATCGGGCGTCATGCCATGGGCGTAATGCTCGGCGATGATGGCCCCCTCTTTCAGCACCACCAAGCCATCGGTATCACTGACGGCCAAAAAACCCTCCAGATCAAGGCTGTCGCCATTGGCGGCGGAAACCGTGATACCTGCCAGGCCGGACAGGCCCGTGGCCGCTATTGGCAAAGGTGTGCGGGCGTCCCCATTGGTGCGGATTTCCGCTGTTGGGACAATCTCACTGACATGGTGAAAGCCCCATTTGTTAAACGGCGCTTGGCGCCAATTGGCAAGGGTCACTTGGTTTTCAGGGGCCACTGGCGCAGCTGTCATCAATTCGGTCATGGCCGCAATATCCTTGGTTATCTTATTGGGTTAGCTGGCCGCTGCGATGGCGCGGATCACCGGGCTATCGGCATCAAGATACAGGTTTAGGACATTAAAATGATTTAAGCCCGGCAGTACATGCAAGCTTGGCTGCATCCCTTGGCGGCGCAGATGATGGTAGTAATCAACCGATTGATCGACCCACAGCTCTGGCTCATCACCGCCAGCGACAATGGTGGTGTCAGGCTGCATCAAGGTCGGGCGCAGCAGCACATTGCGGCGGGCAATGGTTTCAGCGCTAAGGCTTAGAACATCATTCACGCTGGTCGCTGCCGCCGGGGCCGGGTCAAACACACCGCTGATCATAACCGCTGCGGTGAGGGTACGGGTGCTGTCAAACTGATGGGCCATGATTTCAGCGGCCAAATGCGCACCTGCGGAATGCCCCGAGATCGAGATATTGGCCGCGTCGCCGCCGTAATCACCAATATTTTCCGCCAGCCAGTCAAACCCTGCAAGCGCTGACGCGGTCACCCCATCTAAGCTGACATCCGGGCAAAGCTCATAATTCATCACCGCCGTGGTGATCCCAAGCGGCACCAAAGCGCCGGCGACAAAGGCAAAATTCGCCTTGTCCTGGCCACGCCAATAACCACCATGGATAAACACATGCACCGGTGCCTCATCGCGTCCATCGAGAGGGGCGGCAGGGAAAATATCCAGCGCGCGCAAAGGATGATCCCCAAAACGCACATCCCGGTGACAGGTCAGGCTGTCAAAAGCCGCAGCATTATAGGGCGCCAGGGCGGCACCATGGGCCTCAAAACGCGGCGTCGCGGCCCGCGGGTTAAACTGAATTTCCCATTCAGCGGCGCTGATCGCCTCTTTTGATAATCGCAGCGCCATCCGCCACCTCTCCCCTAATTCCCAAACACGCCCATACCATCCCCGGACGATACCAGCATACCCGCAGACAAATGGGAATGTCTTTCACTT
>JBELLC010000176.1:0-4136 GCA_042088965.1 Nisaea sp.
CGGGGCGCTTGACCGCTATCGGAAAGGCTTGGCGATTGTCGAGCGGCTCGCTGACCGCGACCCGAGTAACAGCCTGTGGCAGCATGATCTGTGGGTATCGCACACTAAGATCGGCGATATCTTGGCCACCCAGGGGGATCTTGCCGGGGCAATTGCGGCTCATGAGCAAGGACTGCTGATCATGCAATCTCTCGCGGCGCGGTTGCCAGATCACCCTGAATTTCAAAGGGCTCTCGCCGCCTCTCAATCGCAGTTGAAGCGATTGCGCGACGAATAGCCGTTTGCAGCGTCACCGGGCAATTGGTCCCGGCAGCGCCCATAGTGTATTGATTTTAGCTGAACTGGTCGGGAAGAGAGGATTTGAACCTCCGGCCCCCGCCTCCCGAAGACGGTGCTCTACCAGGCTGAGCTACTCCCCGACCGAGGGATGCTCGGCGTTATACCTGTCGCCGAGCATCACATCAAGATTTCTTTGCGCAACACCGCTGCGGCGCTCATCAATCGTTTAGGCGTTTTCGTTGATCGAGATATCGATGCCTTTGGTGTTCATCGCCTCAATCAACTCGCCGGTTTGATACATTTCCCGAATAATATCACAGCCGCCCAAAAACTCGCCTTTGACATATAGCTGGGGGATGGTTGGCCAGCTGCTAAAATCCTTAATACCTTCGCGCATGGCAGGATCTTCAAGGACGTTTACGCCCTTAAATTTAATGCCCAGATGGCTCAATACCTGCACCACAGTGGCAGAGAATCCGCATTGTGGGAAAACCGGTGTGCCCTTCATAAACAGGACCACGTCGCTGCTGCTTACTTCGCCTTCAATCCGCTCGCGGGTATCAGTATCCAACATGTTTAAGACCCTTCTGTAAAATTATTCTGGTGCTGCTGTTTGCAGCGCTAACGCATGTAATTCGGTCCCCATACGCCCCTGCAGGGCAGCATAGACCATTTGATGTTGTTGAATGCGGCTTTTGCCCCGGAAGGCCTCGCACACAACATGACAGGCATAATGGTCACCATCACCACGAAGATCCTCAATGGTCACTTCGGCGCCCGGCAATCCGTCTTTGATTAAGCTTTCAATCTCGCCCGCATCCATCGCCATGCCCGTGGCTCCCTATATTGTGTCATCACGCATGAAGTCAGGCAGCCAATTCTCATGAGCATCCCGCAGCGCTTGTAATGATATGGCCTCGTTTTGACCAAGTTTCAACTGTTTGTCGCCGCTGGTTCGGCCAATGACGCGCGCGGGCACGTCGGCGGCGGCAGCCAGGGCGACGATTGCGGCCCCCTCACGGGCTGTGACCACATAGCGTGCTTGGTCTTCGCCAAAAGCGGCGGCATGGGGGTTTTCAGCGCCAATCTCTACCGATGCACCGATATCTGCCGCCAGCGCCATTTCGGCAATCGCCACCACCAGGCCACCATCACTAACGTCATGGCAGGCGGTAATCGCGCCAGTTGCAATCAGGCCTGCCACAAATTGGCCGTTGCGGCGCTCTGCCTGTAAATCAACAGGTGGCGGTGCGCCTGTCTCACAGCCATGTATTTCTCGCATATAGAGGCTTTGTGCGAGCCAGACGGCCTCTGGCCCTATAACAACAATATCCTCGTCCTCAGCTTTGAAGCTGATCGTCATGTGACGGTTTTCAGCGCTGATAATACCGACCCCCCCGATCACCGGGGTTGGCAAGATCGCTTGGCCATTGGTCTCGTTATACAACGACACATTGCCAGAGACGACAGGGTAGTCCAGAGCCTCGCAGGCCGCCCGCATGCCCGCAATACAGCCAACGAATTGGCCCATGATCTGCGGCTTTTCAGGATTGCCAAAGTTCATGTTATTGGTGATCGCAAGAGGCTTTGCGCCGCTGGCAATAAGGTTTCGCCAGCTTTCCACCACCGCTTGTGCGCCGCCTGTTTGTGGGTCTGCAAGGCAATAGCGCGGGCTGCAATCAACGGTCATTGCCATTGCTTTATGGCTGTCACGGACACGCACCACAGCGGCATCACCGCCGGGGTGCACCAGGGTATCAGACATGATGAAATGGTCATATTGTTCCCAAATCCAGCGCCGTGACGCTAAATCAGGGCTGCCCATCAACTGCTGTAGAACATCGGTCAGGCTGGCTGTTTGGTCGATCTGGGCCGGGTCAATGGGCTGCTGCGCCGCTGTCGGCACCCATGGACGGTCATATTCAGGGGAGGCTTCAACCATCGGGTCAATGGGGATATCAGCCACATTTTCCCCGTCCATTGACAGCACCAAACGGCCTGTTTCGGTCAATTGACCAATGACAGCAAAATCCAGATCCCAGCGGTCAAAAATCGCCCGTGCTTCGGCTTCGCCTTCTGGCTTGAGAATGATCAACATCCGCTCTTGGCTTTCCGAGAGCATCAATTCATAGGGGGTCATGCCGCGCTCACGTGTGGGCACTTGGTCAAGCGCGATCTCAATCCCCAAACCGCCTTTGCCCGCCATTTCAACCGCAGATGAGGTCAGACCAGCAGCCCCCATGTCCTGAATGGCGATGATCTGATCACTGGCCATTAACTCAAGACAGGCCTCCAGCAGCAGTTTTTCGGTAAAAGGGTCGCCTACTTGCACGGTTGGGCGCTTTTCTTCGGCATCCTCGGAAAACTCCGCAGATGCCATGGTGGCCCCATGGATGCCATCGCGGCCTGTTTTCGCCCCCACATAAATGACCGGATTACCTGCGCCTGCGGCGGCTGAATAGAAAATGCGGTCACGATCAGCCAGGCCAACTGTCATCGCGTTGACCAAGATGTTGCCATTATAAGCAGGGTGAAAATTCACCTCACCTGCAACCGTAGGCACGCCCATGCAATTGCCGTAACCGCCGATACCAGCGACCACGCCGCCAACCAGATGGCGTGTCTTGGGATGCTCTGGCGCGCCAAAGCGCAAGGCGTTGAGATTGGCAATTGGCCGCGCGCCCATGGTAAACACGTCACGCATAATGCCGCCAACACCTGTTGCGGCCCCTTGATAGGGCTCAATGAAACTGGGGTGATTATGACTTTCGATTTTAAAAACCGCAGCTTGACCATCGCCAATATCAATGACGCCAGCATTTTCGCCGGGGCCTTGGATCACATGATCTGCCTCGGTCGGCAGGGTTTTAAGCCATTTTTTAGAGGATTTATACGAGCAATGCTCTGACCACATGGCCGAGAAAATACCCAGCTCGGTCAGGTTTGGCGGACGTTTCAATATCGCCAGGATATGCGCATATTCTTCGCTGCTCAGGCCATGTTCTGCGACCAATTCAGGGCTGATGTCGGTTGCTGCTTGGGTCATGCGATGGCCTCCACCAAGCCACTAAAGAGGGCCGCACCATCGGTACCGCCTAAGCGCGGATCAACAGCGTTTTCAGGATGCGGCATAAAGCCAAGAACATTTCCCTTGGCATTCAAAATGCCGGCGATATTGCGTTGCGAGCCGTTGATATTGCCGGCAGCTGTTACCGCACCCGTGCTGTCGGCATAGCGAAAGGCAACTTGGCCCTCGCCTTCCAGCCGGTCGAGGGTCTCAGTATCCGCAAAATAATTGCCATCATTATGCGCCACAGGCACCCGCAAATGTTGGCCAGCATGATAACCACGGGTGAACATGCTATGGTTTTGTTCGACGCTTATATCGACGTTTCGGCAAATGAACTTTAGCCCCGCGTTGCGCATCAGCGCGCCCGGTAAAAGGCCGCATTCGGTCAGAATTTGAAAACCATTACACACCGCGAGAACAGGCGTTCCCGCCGCAGCTTTTGCGATAACAGCGGCCATAATCGGCGCGCGTGCGGCCATCGCGCCCGCCCGCAGGTAGTCACCATGGGAAAACCCCCCTGGCAGCACAATCAAATCAACAGCAGGTAACGTGACCTCTTTATGCCAGATTAGGTCAGGGGCCTGGCCAGAGGCCGCCTGCAACGCCATCGCCATATCGCGCTCACGATTGCTACCAGGGAAAACAATGATTGCTGATTTCATCGGTGCGCCTTGATCCTCAATGTCCGTTGGGGGACCGTAAGCGGTCCAGGGGAGTGACGCAAGATGCGTCCTAAGTGTTTGCCATATAGCTATTTTTCGCCGTTGGTTTTGAGTGTCTCGGCAGG
>JBELLC010000177.1:0-4131 GCA_042088965.1 Nisaea sp.
GTGCCACCACGGGCATGGTTTCCGCCCTCGAAGATAGCTGTCCACATAAAGGTATGCCGCTGTCACGGGGCCGCCTGCAAGGTGATTACATTCAATGCGGCTATCATGGTGTGACCTTTGATGGACACGGCCATTGCGTGCGTATTCCAGGGCAAACCAACCTGCCCGCAACAGCTGCCGTGCGCAGCTATCCAATCGTTGAGCGGCACCAGATTGTTTGGATTTGGATGGGAGAGGCCAAGCAAGCCGATCCTGATTTAATCTTTGACATGCCTGAATTAGATGACCCCGCATGGCATGGTCACCAAGGGGATGCCTTGGATCTTGCCGCCAATTACCTGAATGTTGCCGAAAACCTCGTCGACCCCGCCCATGTTAGCTTTGTGCACCCCACCACCTTGGGGAACACCGCCAGCGAAGATATCCCGGTAGAATTCGATACCGACGGCGAGGCCATTGTTGCCTGGCGATGGATTCGGCAAGCGCCACCAGTTGGATTTTTTCAAGAATATGGCAATTTCACAGGCGATGTAGACCGCTGGCATTATTATTATCTGTATTTACCCTGCACGGCGGTGATTGATTTTGGCAGTGCCGATAGCCACCGCGCCCTGCCGCCAGAACGCCGCCATGAAGGGGTGCAGATTTATGCCCTGCATTTCATGACCCCCGTGGACCAACACCGCACCATTGATCGCTGGATGCATCTGCGCAATACAGCCATTGGTGATGATCAGGTATCGGCAAAAATGGACGCCATGTTCAGAATTGCCTTTAACGAAGACAAAGTGATTCTCGAAGCGCTTGAGCGCGCCGAAGCCAAGCCACAGCGACGGCGGCCCTTGAAGCTGGCCATTGATCGTGGCTCCAACGCCTATCGCAACCGAATTAAAAAACTTTTGAGCGCTCAGGCCAGCACCCACCGTACCGGGGAGACACCATCGCCGGGCCTTTAAAAGGCGCGACATAACACGAGCATATGACACAATTCCAATGGGCCAACCTGCCCTGATAGAGGAGATTAAGATGCGACTTAAGTCTTGGCTTTCCATTGCCGCAATCGCTGTTACAGCCAGCGTTATCGGCAGTTCAGTAAATGCTGCTGAAACCATCAAAATCGGTGATATCAACAGCTATAAGCGCCTGCCTGCACACACTATTCCTTATCGCCATGGCGTTAATTTGGCG
Organism: Nisaea sp.; assembly: GCA_042088965.1. Classification (GTDB taxonomy): domain Bacteria; phylum Pseudomonadota; class Alphaproteobacteria; order Thalassobaculales; family Thalassobaculaceae; genus TMED26. Next base: position 1,189 of record JBELLC010000177.1, read on the forward strand.
ATTGAGCACATCAACGCCAAAGGCGGCGTTTTAAACGGTAAAATGCTGGAGGTGATCTCACGGGATGACCAGGGCAAGCCGGGGGAAGCGGTCAAAATCGCCGAAGAACTTTTCCGCCGCGATGGCGTGGTCATGATTTCTGGCAGCTTGTTCTCCCATATTGGGCTCGCGCTGACCTCTTATGCAGGGCAGAAAAAGCGCCTGTATTTGGCCGCGGAGCCGTTAGCCGATGCGTTGGTTTGGGCAAAAGGCAACCGTTATACCTTCCGGTTGCGGCCGTCCACCTATATGCAGGCCTCCATGCTGGCGCAAGCCGCCGCCAAGTCAGGGGCAAAGCGCTGGGCGACCATCGCCCCAAACTATGCCTACGGCAAAGATGCGGTTGCTGCATTTAAGAAGATCCTAACATCGCTGAACCCCGATGTAGAGTTCGTCACAGAACAATGGCCAGGGCTGTTTAAAATTGACGCTGCCGCTGAATCGCAAGCCATTGCAGCGGCCAATGTGGACGGCATTTATAACGTCACCTTTGGTGGTGATTTGGCCAAATTTGTCCGTGAAGGCAGCACCCGCAGCCTGTTTAAGGACAAGCTCGTCTTGGGGCTGTTAACAGGTGAGCCAGAATATCTGGATCCGCTGAAAGCCGAAGCGCCTGTCGGCTGGATTGTCACCGGATATCCTTGGTATGATATCGCGGATGCAGATCACAAAGCCTTTGTTGATGCCTATCAAAGCCGCTGGAATGACTATCCGCGCGTCGGCTCACTGGTGGGCTATAACACCATGCTGTCGATCGCGGCCGCGATTGACAAAGCCGGCTCCACCGATACCGAAGCGCTGGTTGATGCTTTTAAGGGTCTGACGCTGAAAACGCCCTCGGGCCCTGTCAGCTACCGGGCCATTGATCATCAATCAACCATGGGCGCTTATATTGGCACCACGGCGTTGAAAGCGGGCAAAGGGATCATGGTTGATTGGCGCTATGAAGACGGCGCAAAGCATTTACCAAGCGATGGCGAGGTCCGTAAACTACGACCCGCCACCGATTAACCCAGGCCCTCATTAACCCAGTCCCTAACATCACCGCAAACCACCTGGCATAACAGTGGCCAGGTGGTCTAACCGAACGGATCATCGATGGGATTTTTTATTGCCCAGGTTTTGGCGGGTCTCGCGAATGCCGCAGCCTTATTCCTTGTTGCCTCTGGCTTATCGCTGATCTTTGGCGTGACAAGGATCGTCAATTTCGCCCATGGCTCGTTTTATATGCTGGGGGCCTATGTGGCCTATTCAGCGATGCAGATGCTGCCTGGCATGGTTGGCTTTTGGGTCGCCGTATTGATCGCAGGATTGGCCGTTGGCGTGATCGCAGTCATTGTCGAACTTTGTGTCCTGCGGCCTATTTATCAGGCCCCTGAGCTGTTTCAGCTGGTCGCTACATTTGGCGTCATCCTGGTCATTCAAGATCTTACACTGCTCACCTGGGGACCGGAGGATTTACTCGGGCCACGCGCACCCGGCCTCGAAGGCGTCGTCACAATCTTCGGCGAACCGATCCCGACCTATGATCTTGCTCTGATCGCCCTGACGCCGCTGGTCTGTGTCGGCTTGTGGTTTTTAATTAACCGCACCCGCATTGGCATTTTGGTGCGGGCCGCCACCCAAGATCGCGAAATGGTCGGGGCACTCGGGGTTAATCAAGCCTGGCTGTTCACCGGGGTGTTTTTCCTCGGCGCGATGTTGGCTGGATTAGGCGGTGCCTTGCAGTTGCCAAAAGGCGGCGCTGACCTGTTGATGGATTTCAACATCCTAGCAGCGATTTTTGTGGTTGTGGTCATTGGCGGTATGGGCTCCATCCCAGGGGCTTTAATCGCCGCTGTTTTAATCTCAGTTTTAAATGTATTCGGCGTCCGCTTGCTTCCACAAAGCACGCTGGTACTGATGTTTGTCGTCATGGCAATTGTGTTAAGCCTGCGGCCCTATGGCCTGCTTGGCCGCGAGGAAGCGCCGGGTGAACATGGCCAAGTTGGCGATGTTGAAAAACCCCTTCGCGCCATCCGTCGCGGTGGCCGTTGGTGGGTGGGATTGTTGCTGGCGATTATGGCCGCGATTCCCCTTACAGGGGCAGAATTTTTACCCATTGTCCTGACCGATATCATTATCGCCTGTCTTTTTGCTGCCAGCTTACATTTTGTTCTTGGTCTTGGCGGCTTGGTCTCGTTTGGCCATGCGGCGTTTTTTGGTGGCGGCGCCTATAGTGCCGCCTTGCTGGTACATTACGCCAACACACCCATGGAACTTGCCTTGCTGCTGGCACCTGTTGGCGCCGGTGCCTTAGCAGTGATCATTGGGTGGTTCTGTGTGCGCCTGACAGGGGTGTATTTCGCCATGCTCACCCTTGCCTTTGCGCAATTGGTCTGGTCATTGGCCTTTCAATGGGGCGAGGTCACAGGCGGTGATGACGGCATTCTTGGGATTTGGCCATCAGACTGGGCCAGCGACACCACGGTCTATTACTATCTTGTGTTGGTGATTGGCGTTGGCGCGATCATGCTGATGCGGCATGTGGCAATGGCGCCTTTTGGCTATGGCCTGCGGGGCACCCGCGATAGCGCCCGCCGCGCCGAAGCCACGGGCATTGATGTCAAACGGATGCAATGGGCCGCTTTGGTCTTTGCAGGCGCGATGGCAGGGCTTGCCGGTGGCCTATTTGTTTTCGCCAAAGGCTCAATCTTTCCCACTGAATTGGAAATTGCCAAATCCTTCGACGGTTTGATCATGGTCTTTCTGGGCGGTGTCAAAACCTTGGCAGGTCCCCTTGTTGGCGCGACCACATTGACAGGCCTCTATGACTGGATCACGCGCTTTGAGTATTGGCGACTGGCCCTCGGTATTTTGATTATCATCATTGTGATCTTGGCACCGGAAGGCATTGCAGGCTTT
>JBELLC010000178.1:0-4088 GCA_042088965.1 Nisaea sp.
AGAACGCTTTTAGCGCCACCACCCGAGGAATACGGGTCATCGCCCAACCATTTTATCTAGAGGAACAATCGGTTCCTGACCGCAGCCAATTTGTCTGGGCGTATCGCATCGAAATCATCAATGATGGTGACGAGGTGGTCCGTTTAGAAAGCCGGACGTGGTCCATTACTGATGCTAAAGGTATCACCCAAGAGGTGCATGGCCCCGGAGTCGTTGGCGAGTTTCCGCGACTGGAGCCAGGTGAATCATTCACCTATACAAGCGGTGTGCCGCTGTCCGAGCCGTCAGGCGTCATGCGCGGGTCCTATCAAATGGTGTCCGAAGCCGGCGACCATTTCGATATTGAGATCCCCTTGTTCTCACTCGATAGCCCATTTTCCACAGGGCGATTGAACTGATGCAAGAAACGCAACGACAACGTCACCCCGATCCCATGAACATCGAGCTCTATTTTGATTGGTAAGGTTAAACCCAATCCAAATTAATTACAGGAGGTAAGCCATGAGTCCTTACGATAAAACAGTGTTGCAAAACCTTACCGTTTTGCCCGGTTCGGGTGGCGTTCATGCGTCCGATCGACAGCCGTCACGGGCCGAGGCGGAGGAAGCGGTGCGCACCTTAATTCGCTGGGCAGGTGACGACCCCAGCCGGGAAGGCTTGCTGGATACGCCGGCACGCGTCGCCCGTTCGTACAAAGAATTATTTGTCGGCTATACGCAAGATCCGGACGATATTTTATCGACCACTTTTGCGGAAACCGAAAACTATGACGACATGGTGTTATTGAAGGACATCAAGTTTGAATCAACCTGTGAGCATCACATGCTGCCAGTGATCGGCACCGCCCATGTGGCCTATGTGCCGCAAGACCGCGTGGTCGGCATTTCAAAGCTTGCACGGGTTGTGCATTTGTTCGGTAAGCGCCTGCAAATTCAGGAAAAAATGACCTCACAGATTGCCCAAGCGATTGAACATGCGCTGGCGCCGAAGGGGGTTGCTGTGGTTGTTGACGCGGTTCATGAGTGCATGACAAATCGTGGTGTGCATACCCATGGGTCAAGCTTGGTCACACGCAGCTTCAGTGGTGTTTTCCAAGAAGATCATGCCTTGCGACGTGACTTTATGGACGCCATTGGCGGTCGTCGTTAAGTCAAAAAATGCGTAATCGGGGGCTCCTGGCGCGTTCAGGGGCCCTTTTTTATGCGCTGATTGGTTATCAGCTTTGACAAGTGTTCCCGCTGGCTTATGGTGCCCCATGACTTGATCTGCGCGCCGATCGGAGGGCCGTATGAAACTAGGGCCAGTGTTTTTTGTGCTGGGACTATTGATCAGTGTGCTGGCGCTTGCCATGCTGGTGCCAGCAGCCGTTGATTTCCTCATGGATGGTTCAGGTTGGCATGTTTTTCTTGCCTCTAGCGGCCTGACATTATTCATCGGCGTTGCCCTGCTGTTGACATTCAGAGGGACAACCACCAAGGGTTTAAGCCTGCGGCAGGCGTTTTTGTTGACCACGGGTAGCTGGCTGGTGATTGCTTTTTTCGCCTCATTCCCATTCGCCTTTTCCGATCTAAATATGTCGCCGACGGATGCCTTTTTTGAATCCATGTCAGGCATCACCACCACCGGCTCGACCGTCATTGTTGGCTTAGATAATGCGTCTGCGGGCATTTTGCTTTGGCGGGCTGTGCTGCAATGGCTGGGCGGTGTTGGGATTATTGTCATGGCACTGGCGGTGCTGCCGATCTTATCGGTTGGCGGCATGCAATTGTTCCAGACTGAAGCCTTTGATGCTGCGGACAAAGTCTTGCCGCGGGCAACGCAGTTGGCGGGTGGCATCGGCGGTGTTTACATTCTGTTAACACTGGTCTGGACAATCGCCTTATGGCTGTCGGGTTTCTCAGGCTTCGATGCCCTGGCACATGCCATGACGACGTTGGCGACCGGCGGTTATTCGACCAAAGATGCCTCTATTGCGCATTTCAATAATCCGCTCGCTGAATGGATTATCATTGCTGGGATGATCGTCGGCTCGTTGCCGTTTGTGTATTACCTGCGTGGTCTGCGCGGGCAGTTTAAAGGCTTGTTTTCAGACAGTCAGGTGCGTTGGTTTGCCTGGACAGTTGTTTTGTCTGTGCTGATGGTGGCGGCCTGGTTGTTCAGTAAATTCGACTTTTCAGCGGCAAGCTCGCTCCGTCATGCGGCCTTTAATGTGATCTCGGTGTTAACGGGGACAGGCTATGGCACGGCTGATTTTGATCAATGGGGCAGTTTCACCACAACGTTATTTTTATCGCTGATGTTTGTCGGGGGCTGCGCGGGATCGACAACCTGTGGGATTAAGATTTTCCGCTTTCAGGTGTTGTTTAGTACCGCCAAGGTCCAGCTTGATCGCTTGTTGCGCCCCCATGGGGTTTTCATCCCCTATTATAGTGGCAAGCCGATTCCCGATACGGTGTCAGAAGCTGTGATGGGATTTTTCTACTTGTATATGGCCAGCGTTGCCGCCTTGGCGGCGTTGTTGGCCGCCACAGGTTTGGACTTTATGACAGCTATTTCAGGGGCGGCCACAGCGATTAGTAATGTTGGCCCAGGGTTAGGACCAATGATTGGCCCTGGCGGCACATTTGCTGAATTGCCGGATACGTCGAAATGGTTATTATCAGCAGGCATGTTGTTGGGGCGGCTGGAGATCTTCACCGTCCTGGTGATTCTCACGCCAGGGTTCTGGCGAAATTAATTTTTATATGACAGGAGAAACGTTCTTGGCTCAATCAGCTGTGACGACAGAGGCCTGTGTTGCCCTTCTTGACCGTTTGGTGGCGTTCGATACCACCTCAGCGAAATCAAACCTAGCGCTGATTGATGATGTGCGTGCGCAACTAGAGGCGCTGGGCATTGCCACCCGCCTGACCTTTAATGATGAAAAGACCAAGGCCAATCTGTGGGCCACGGTGGGACCTCAGGATCAAGGAGGGATCGTGCTTTCAGGGCATACAGACGTGGTCCCTGTAGCGGGACAGAACTGGACCAGTGATCCGTTTAAAATGGTTGAGCGTGAGGGGCTGTTATACGGTCGAGGCACCGCTGATATGAAAGGCTTCATCGCCTGTGCGTTGGCCCATGCCGAAGACATGACCAAACGCGATCTGAAGACACCGATCCATTTTGCGCTTTCCTATGATGAGGAAGTTGGCTGCATTGGTGTGAAAGGCTTAATCGCAGATATGGCGGCAAACCTGCCGCTACCGCGGGCTGTGATCGTCGGTGAGCCAACCAGCATGCAGCTCGTTGGTGGCAACAAAGGTGGCCGCAGCTTTACCGCTATTGTGCGCGGCGTTCCCGGGCATTCAAGTGAGCCTGGCCGTGGTGCCAATGCCATCATGGCCGCTGCGCGATTCATCAGCTTTATTGAGGATTTGCAGCAAGAGTTTTGTGATAACGCGGATCCAGAGTGCCCGTTTGACCCGCCCTATACCACTTTTGACTTGGGGTTGGTCAACGGCGGTACCGCGGGCAATATCATCCCTGGGGAATGTCAAATCACCTGGGGGTTTCGGATGCTGCCAGATGATGATTCAGACGCGATCGAGGCCCGCATTCGGGCCTATGCGCAAGCGCATATTGATCCACCCCTGAAAAAGATATCAGCAGATGCCGGCATTGAAATTATTCGACGCGGCGACACGCCGCCGCTGCGTCCAGACACGACCTCACCGGCAGAACAAATCATCCGGCACCTCACCGGCTTGAACCAATCTGGCGTTGTTTCCTATGGCACAGAAGCGGGGCATTTTCAGAATGCAGGCGTGCCTGGCGTGATTTTTGGTCCGGGAAGCATCCAGCAAGCGCATCAGCCAGATGAGTTTATCGCCGTCGCGCAAATCGATAAATGCCGGCAATTTATTGGCCAACTATTGGATTGGGCAGAAACCGGGGCCTAGGCCGGAAAAGCGCCGCTTGGAAAATGCGCGCAGATCGGTTATCACCCTTCAAACGGCACGGCGGACGTGGCGGAATCGGTAGACGCAACGGACTTAAAATCCGTTATTCGAAAGAGTGTGGGGGTTCGAGTCCCCCCGTCCGCACCA
>JBELLC010000035.1:0-25075 GCA_042088965.1 Nisaea sp.
GCCCATGGGATTTACGGTTTACTTTGCCTTTGACAGTGCGCGCCTTGATCCACCAACCCTGGTAACCATCGCCAAGGCCGCGATAAGTGCCACGCAAAAGACCGCGCCATCCATCACAGTGTCAGGCTATGCTGACCGAGCCGGAAGCAAGGCATATAATTTAAAACTGTCCGCAAAGCGCGCCGCGGCCGTCGCCAGCGCCTTAAAAGGTAAGGTTGATGATCAGATGCAAATCTCTGTCAAAATCTTAGAATTTGGCGAGACAAGAAATCAGGTCAGGACAGCTGATGGCGTCAGCGAGGCAAAAAATCGCCGTGTAACCATTCAAATCGACAAGTAATGGGTTGGCCGCGAATGGGTTGGCCGTTGGCGATGAGGTTTAAAACGGCCGCCAACGGCGCAACGAAAGGGCATTCATGAGAACCATAACACTGCTGGCGGCCATTGCGCCGCCAGCAAATTCGGGACTGAGATAGCCAAAGGCGGCCAAAGGCAAGCCAATAATATTAAAGATAAAAGCCCAGAACAGATTCTGCCGAATGGTTTTAAAACAGGCTGTTGCGAGACTTAAAACCCCGTCAACAAGGCGTAAATCATTTTGCAGCAAAGCAATATCCGCCGTCGCCAACGCAACATCTGTTCCAGAGCCAATTGCCAGACTGACATCTGCTGCGGCCAAAGCAGGGGCATCGTTAATGCCATCACCGACCATGGCGACGTGACTGCCATCTGCTTTTATGGTCGCAATCATCTTGGCTTTATCTTCTGGCAATAAACTGCCTGCAACAAAGTCAATCGACACAGCTTTGCCAATTTGATGTGCCACCTGCGGACGGTCCCCTGACAAAAGATGGGTCTTTAGGCCCCGACTGTGCAACGCTGCCACCGCTCCTTTTGCTGTCACCCGAAGCTGATCTGCCATTGCCACCAGGCCTTGGACGTGGCCATCAATCGCGATCCACGCTGTCGTTTGACCCAGATTGTGAAAGGTCTGTTCGGCGGCCAAAAGCTCTGTTGGCGGATTGAGGTTATGATCGCCAAGCAGCGCCTGATTGCCAATTAAAATGACCGCCCCTGCCACCTTGCCCGTGACGCCTTTTCCCGGATGGTTAGTGACATCCTGCGCTGCGCGAAGTTGAAGGGTCTGCGCCTCGGCGGCGCGGACCATAGCCAATGCATAGGGATGACCATTACCAGATTGCAAGCTCGCAGCTTTCTGCAATAACTGATCTGCATCCACCGTATCAATGGTCTCCAGGGCAACGACGTCAGGCTGTCCCATCGTCAAGGTGCCGGTCTTGTCAAAGATCACACGATCAATGCGGCGGGCCGCTTGTAAGGCGTCTAGCGATTTCACCAAAATGCCATGGCGCGCGGCTGCCCCGGTGGCAACCACGACGGCGGCAGGTGTTGCCAGCCCAAGGGCACAAGGACACGCAATCACAAGAACAGAAACAGCATTGATGAGTGCCGTTTCAAGATTGCCTGTTGTGACCATCCAGCCAACAAAGGTCGCCACAGCCACAGCAATCACCACGGGCACGAAAACCGCCGAAATACGATCAACAAGCTTTTGCACCGGCGCTTTACCAGTTTGTGCCCGGTCAACAAGTTCAATAATACGGGCCAGCGTGGTATCGCTACCAACCGCGTCAACCTCAACCCTTAAAAGCCCGTTACCATTGATCGCCCCAACGATGATCCGATCCCCCGGCCCCCGCAATACAGGCAAGCTTTCGCCAGTAATCAGCGCTTCATCGAGCTCACTATTGCCGCTGAGAATACAGCCATCCACAGGCACCCGATCGCCAGGGCGCAGCAACACCACATCCCCAACAACAACCTGATCAACCGCCACCTCACGGACGCCATCAGCTGTTTCAATGCGCGCCGTTTCAGGGCGCAGTTTCATCAGCAGGCGAATAGCCACACTAGCGCTTCGCTTTGCGCGTGCTTCCAAAAACTTACCCATTAACACCAGTGTGATGACCACCGCTGCTGTCTCAAAATATAGATGGCCCACAACATCAGTGCCCAACCACCCATAGACACTGAATAAAAAGGCTGCTGAAGTGCCCAGGGCAACAAGCTGATCCATATTGCCAAAGCCACTGCGCAGGCCATGCCAAGCTCCGCGATAAAAACGCCCACCGGCGATAATTTGCACAGGCAAGGCGAGCGCAAATTGCCAGCTTGCAGGAAGCATCATCTGCAGGCCAACCAAGGGCGCAAGCATCGGCAACACCAAGGGCAACGTTAATGCGGCCGCTGCTGCCAAAATCAGGGCATCACGCCGCAATCGGTCTTGCTGGCGGCGTTCAGCGGCATCATCGCTGGCATGAAATCGCGCCACATAACCAATTGCCTCAACAGCCTGTATAATCTCACCAGCGGATAGCGTCGTTTCCGTCACCTCGACTTCTGCGCGCTCAGCCGCCAGATTAACGCGCGCTGCGGCAACCCCTGGTATGGCAGATAAGGTACGCTCGACCCGACCGGCACAACCCGCACATGTCATGCCCTCCACCGCGAAGGCATAACGGGTCATCTCGGCATGCTTGGCCTTTTGCAGGCTCTTTTCAGGCATTGATCACTGTCCTTATATTGAGATTGGTGTGAACCATCCTTAGGTAGATAAGCATTCCATCACCAAAAAGAATAAGTTACCCCTTAAATCTCAATCAGAAACGCTTTGTAATCTGACACCACACTGGCGGCCGATGCGTCAATCAGACGATGTCCAGCCTGCGGCGATGCGGCAGCGCTATCAGAGGCAATGCGACCATCAGGGTGGATTTTGCGAAAATCATCAGCGTCGTAAAAGGGACGTGGGCGCGGCGGCGCAGGTTCAATATTCGATGCCTTAATCGCCTCGGGATAGGCCGCTTGAGTCACCGAAATCTCTGACGGTGTCGCATGACTGCCATTACGGCCATCGTATAGCTCTTTGTCAATGTCGATTACTGACTCAAAGCCAAACCAATTCGCCAGTTTACACCGAACAGCAGGTTGCCCGCCAGTCGGCGCAAAACTTCGTTCGGCATAAATCTCTGAAAACGCGGCATTTACAGTGGCGATATTGCCGCCATGACCGTTTAAAAAATAGAACCGCTCAAAACCATTGCGGGCGAGAGAGAGCACATAATCACGCACCACCGCAATCAAGGTTGTGGGGCGCAACGCCACAGAACCTGAAAACCCCAAGTGATGCTGTGCCATGCCAACAGATATTGTCGGACCAACCAAAGCCCCACATTGTGCTGCTGCGGCCAACGCTATCACCTCTGGGCAAATGGCGTCGGTGCCGATCAATCCATTTGGGCCGTGCTGCTCTGTTGATCCAATCGGAATAATGATGCCGCGAGAGGTCTCAAGATAGGTGTCAATTTCTTCCCAGGTAGAAAGTTGCAATCGCATATCAACGCTCCTGTTAGCTATTGTGTTTCTGTAGGGCCGGTTCAATCATCGCTGCCAGCGTTAATAAGGTTTGATCGGATCCAAACGGGGCCACCAATTGGACACCAACCGGCAAGCCACCGGGCCCTCTGCCTGCTGGCAGGGTCAAACACGGCCAGCCTAAAAGCGTCCAATTGGCGTTAAAAACTGGATCCCCTGTAGCGTCTAAACCAAGCGGCGCTTCACCAGGTGCAGGCGGCGTTAAGATCAGATCAAAGCCGTGGAACATTGCAGCCATTTCGACACGCAGACGGTCTGCTTCGGCCTGATTGGCCCGATGGGTTGCATCGTCAATTGCTTGCCCTTCAGCAATCTTTTCGCGATAAAACGGCACCAAAGCATCGCTATGGTCACGATATTCGGTTGCTAGATTACGCCCTGCATCCCCCAGCATGATGGGATTGTGCCGCGCGGCCAGGTCTTCAAAGGCTTGATTAAACGGCATATCAATGAGCGTCCCGCCAGCCGTCTCAACGGCATGTCGACCGCGATCAATTGCAGCCTCAGCACCGCTGCCCAACTGTGCTTTATAGGGCAGCAAAACACCACAACGGGGGCCACGATCAGGCGTTTGAGGGGCGGCCTCATCACGGCCACGTAAAACCCGGTCAAATAATGCGATATCAGCGACGGCGCGGGCAAAGAGGCCGACCGTGTCAAGGTAAGGCGATAGGGGTTTGACACCTTCTGTGGAATAACTGCCGCGCGTTGGCTTAAAGCCAACAACCCCGCAATAGGCGGCAGGGCGAATCACAGAACCAGCTGTTTGGGTTCCAAAGCCAAGCATCGCTTGGTAATCAGCAACCGCTGCCGCCGAACCACTTGATGAGCCCCCAGGGGTATGTGCCGGGTTATGCGGGTTGCGGGTTGGCCCCGGGTTTCGCCAGGCAAATTCAGTTGATACCGATTTGCCAAGAATTAGCCCACCTTGGGCGCGGCTATCAGCCACAACGGTGGCATCCGCTTTTGGTTGATGACCGGCATAGATGGCCGACCCATAAGTGGTTGGCATGTCGCCCGTATCGATCAAATCTTTGACCGCAATCGGCACCCCTGCAAGCGGGCCAGTTGCCCCCGATTTATCCATAGCGCGCGCCGCCGCGAGCGCCGCCTCGGGGTCCAGATGGGTCCAGGCCCGCACCGCATCATCGCGATCAGCAATATGCGCCAAGTGATCAGCGACAAGTGCTTCCACCGTTATGTCACCAGAGGTAACCTTCGCAACAGCTTGGCAGGCGGTCATTTTATGCAGCTCAGTCATTCTTTTACTCGCTTTATGCAGTTCTAATATGGGCTTGGCAGCTGTCGAATACGATCATCACGACAACACCGATAATGCGTTCCGTAAAGCAATAGAGGCGTGCTTTTATGGGTAGTGTGATTAAACTGTAGTTTGACGGCCAGAGCAAAGCCGGTCAAATCCCGATCGCAACCGTGGTCTGGAAAATCCGCTATACCGCCCAATTTGCGGAATAATTGCCAAGCGTTGTTTATATTTTGGCTGATCAGCAGAAAAAAGGAGGGCGCATATATATGCCGGGACTCGATCTCAATGCAGCCATGCAAGCTTTGGCAACCGCTGATCCGGCGTTGGCAGCGATCATTGCCGAGATTGGCACGCCGCCGCCGCGCCAGCGACCCGCTAATTTTACAACCTTGTTGCAAATCATCATTGGCCAGCAAGTTTCCGTTGCTGCCGCCGCCGCTATCTGGGCACGGATTGTAAATGCCGGGATCAGTGCGCCAGAGGATATTTTAAACGCCAGTGAGCAAAGCCTGCGCGACATCGGTTTCAGCCGCCCCAAAATTCGCTATGCGCGCGCCCTTGCAGACGAAATTACGTCGGGCAGACTGTGCTTGTCTGAGTTATCCAACGCCGCAACGCAGGATGTACAAAAAGCTTTAACAGCCATCCCTGGCATTGGCCGCTGGACAGCCGAGATATTCTGTTTATTTGCCCTCAATCACGCCGATACTTGGCCCGCTGGTGACGTTGCATTGCAAGAAATCGTCCGCAAAATCAAATTACGGGAATCACGGCCAAGCATTGCCGAAATGGATCGCATCGCAGAACCCTGGCGTCCCTGGCGCGGGGCTGCCGCTATCTTACTCTGGCATTACTACCGGATATCCGTCCTACGCGACGCCTGATAACATTGTCACCTGATTTGCCAAAAGCCCCGGCACACAGTATACCCAAAGGTACGAGTGGTGATAATGCAAGTGATTTACCCTTGTTAAGTCAGCAGCGGGCGTCTCATCAAAAATGCTGCGGCATTCATAAAGTAATCAGCTGGGTCAAATCTGCATGGCAATACCCCCCCCAAAATCAATGCAAGATCAGGTTCGCGCAGCGTTAAATGGTGTTCACGTCGGCGTTATTCAGATGACGCCTGATGGACGAGTCAGCTTTACAAATTCTGCCCTGCAAGAATATTTTCCAGACATCAATGCGCTATGCCAAGATCGATCCGTTGCTGATCTATGGGCCGCATTGCAAAGCATTAATGCGGAAAAGACGGGCGTCAGCGCAAACCGCCGTTTGCTTGATGATGGTGGCCAAATCATCACCATCAGCGCAGTGCCAGTAGAAGGGTTATCAGAGGCGTTTTCAAGTAGTCAAACAGAGCTTGTGTTCAACGCCCTACATGACCATCTCACGGGCTTCGCAAACCGGACGCTATTTCTGGATCATGTGCGTAATTCGATTGACGCCAAAACGGTCGATAACAGCACACAATTTGCTGTCGTCCACTTGGACATTGATCGGTTTCGAATGATCAACGAAAGCTTAGGCCATGTGAAAGGTGATGATTTGATTATCGCTGTTGGCCAGCGGCTGAAAGAGAACTTGCGACCGAATGATATTCTGGCGCGTTTTGGCGGCGATGAATTTAGTATCCTGCTGAGCAATACCACGAGCAGTGAGACCAGTCAGGTGATCGTGCAGACGCTTCTCGCGTCATTGACAATTCCGTTTCGCTTGCAAGATCGGGAAATCTTCATTTCTGCCTCCGCTGGGATCGCACAGCCTGGCAATGTGGCTCATTTGCAGCCAGAAGACCTGATCCGAGACGCTGAATTGGCGATGTATGCGGCCAAAAAAAGTAATAACGGCAGTGCGCAGGTTTTTAATCCCAAAATGCGCCGGACGAGAGCCTCCCCACTTGACCTGGAAACCGATCTTCGCCGTGCTTTGAACCGTGATGAGATGCGGCTGCACTATCAACCGATCATTTCGCTGGAGACACGCCGATTATGCGGTTTTGAGGCATTATTGCGATGGGATCGCGGCGAACGTGGCTTGATGAGCCCGATTGACTTCGTGCCCGTCGCCGAGGAAATCGGCTTGATCGGGGAACTTGGAAATTGGGTTTTGGATACGGCCTGTGCACAAATGCGCGACTGGCATAGCCAACAGGCAGGTTCGGAACTAGAACTTAGTGTAAATCTCTCAAGCCGGCAATTCAGTCAAGCTGATTTGGTCGAGCAAATCATGACCGCGCTTGGTACCCTTGATCCTGCAAAGCTGAAGCTTGAAATCACCGAAAGCGCATTGATGGATCGGGCTGATCGCACAACCGCCATGCTAAGGCATCTGAAATACAATAATATTCGCGTCTGTATCGATGACTTTGGCACCGGTTATTCTTCCTTGTCTTATCTGCATACCTTCCCGATTGACACGCTGAAGATCGACAAATCTTTTATTAAGGATATGACACGCAACCGCCAAGATTTGGAGATTATCCGAACGATCACTTTATTAGCGCGAAATCTTCGTTTAGATGTCACTGCCGAAGGTGTAGAAACCCCTGAGCAATTGTCACAATTACAAGCTCTCGGCTGTCATAGCGCGCAAGGATTTATGTTCGCACCGCCCCTGCCTGTTGACGATGCCGCGGCATTAATCAACGCAGACCTTGAATGGTAAGGTAAAAAAGGCGATTTTGTTATTACTGATGGGTTTCACCGCACCGCGCAGATTGTAATGTGGCCGAGTTGGTACCTGGGGTAACTCCAAGAGAGAGAATGACAATGCGTGAATACGAAATTTACTTTCTCCAACGCCAACGAGGCGACATTTGGGAAACCTTAGCTTCGGCCGATACCTCTGATGCGCTTGATCAGGCGCTCACCGCCGCCCTCGCCGATCGCCATCCCACAGCCTTAAGGGTTGCCGCTGGCACCTATCAACCTGAAACCAGTGCGTGGTCTTATCAACAAGTTTTCTTTGTCGATAAAAATAGCTTTCAGCTGCCGACTTTGCCCGCGCAGGAAACATTACAACCGGCTCCTTTTGCCGACGCTTTGTCCAGCGGCGCACCCGAGCGGGATGTTAATTTTGATTTTGCCGAGCTGAAGCGTCGGCTAGAGCGCGGGGAATTCGATGATGACGATGACACGCTGTCCCGAAGTGACCCTCAGGCCGGCGCATATGTCGATAGCGACGACCAGGACAGCCAACCAAATGGCCAGACCGATGGCCCATCAGATCAACACGATGAGGTCCCTCGAAGCCAGATAGAGGATGATTTAGATCGCGACGAAAAAGCTGCCGCAAGCGAAATATTGGCCTCGTGGCGCGACCGAGATGATGCGGTGGCGTTCAAGGCCGAACCACCGCAGCGCTCACTTTTCAGCAGAATTCTAAGGTTCTTATTCTCGTTCATCGTCATTATCATCCTGGCGGTGATCATATCATTTTCCGCGCTTGTCCTGTTAAAGCACCCCATCGTCATGCCATATGTTGATAAGCTTGGGTTAACCGAGATTGTCGAGACCCTTGGCGTGGTTGCGCCAGCCCCAGAGGTAACGGTAAAACAGGATGCGCTGGCGTCAATCAGCCTAAACGGTCCGCGCATTGACTATCTGGGCGTTCCATCACAGATCCACGGCCAATGGTCCTCTGGAGATTGCGGCCAAGACTACCTGATTTTTGGTAAAGGCGGCTATATCACGCGCTCTGCAAAGGGTGGTATCGACCGCACATCAGTGACCCGCAGCGTTGAAGACGATTATTACATCTATCTTGAAGTTAGCCCTAACCGGATCGAGCATTTTCAGAAAGTTGACGCCAAAAGCCTGCGGCTGATCGGCATCACTTCGGCGGACGGTTTCACCGCAAAATCTAACTCTAAGATTGTCACTGCCTGCACAGGTTAAGCCTTAAAATAATGTTTTTTGGGCAATCTCGACAGGCCGTAGCACGCTGGCATCGTCATTGGAGACAGCGCCGACCTTAGCGGCAACGGGATAACTGAGTAAGTCATCACCGCCATAGGCCGTACAACATTGCTGGCGCTGTTGAGGGCTGCCCTGAAGCCATTTGTCAAAATCGGCTGCTGTCAAAATAACCGGCATACGATGATGTATCGCTGCTATCGACGGTGCCGCCGCGGTGGTGAGAATGGCGAACGTCTCGCGCAGACCGTCATCACCGTGCCAGCTCTCCCAAATACCTGCGAATGCGAAAGCTTGGCGATCCTGCAATTCAATCCGATAGGCTTGTTTTTCGCGGCCACGCTTTTGCCATTCATAAAAGCCGTCAGCGGGAATGAGACAGGGGCGCGCGGCAAACGCCTCTTTAAACGATGGTTTTTCGAGGGCGGTCTCGCTCCGAGCGTTAATCAGCCGCGCCGCACCAGACATATCAGGTGCCCAGGGCGGCACCAAGCCCCACCGCATCATTGTCAGCTGTCGTTGACCCTTCATAGCGCGCACAACCGGCGCTGCCTGCGTTGGTGCAAGATTGTATCGCGGTGCCAGATTTAGCATTTCCGGAAATTCAAACAATTCGCGCATTGCCTCGGGCGGGGTGGTGATCGAGTAGCGTCCGCACATTGCTGATGACCTTTATCCTGCTTGCCGTGGCCTGTAGTCTTTGACAGCATCGGTGATATCGTCAAGATTAGATCTTGCTCATCCCTAACGAAGGCAAATCAATGCTGCAAATTAATCGCGATCTGATGGATCGCCTGGTCACCCTTTGCCGGCAAGCAGGCGATACCATTCTCGACGTTTACGACAGCGATTTTGAGGTTGATGGAAAAGTTGACGGCTCGCCTGTCACAGAGGCGGATCGGCGTGCCGAAGCGATTATCCTTCCTGTCTTGGCAGAGATTGCGCCCGAAATTCCCGCCATTGCCGAAGAAAGCGTTTCAGCCGGGATCATCCCTGAGATTACCGGTAATCGTTTCTGGCTGATTGACCCGCTTGACGGCACCAAGGAGTTCATTAAAAAAAGTGGCGATTTTACCGTCAATATTGGTTTAATCGAAAACCAACAACCGATTGCCGGTGTTGTTTATCGCCCGGTCAGCGATACCTTTTGGGTCGGCGCACGCGGCCTTGGCGCCTGGCGGATTGAGAGTGGTCAGGAAACAGCCTTGCAGGTTCGTAGCGCTGACCTGACCGCTGGCCTTACCGTGATTGCCAGTCGATCACATCGATCACCAGAGCTTGAAAAATACATTGATGGGCTGCCCAAAGTGCGTGATTCCATCTCCCGTGGCTCATCGCTTAAATTCTGTCTCATCGCCGAGGGAGCCGCCGATATTTACCCACGAATTGGCCCCACCATGGAATGGGATACAGCAGCGGGTCAGGCTGTGGTTGAGGCCGCTGGCGGCTCTGTCGAAGCTTACGAAGGCGGGCCGTTTCAATATCAGAAGCCAGATTTCCGTAACGGTTATTTCATCGTTAAAGGGCGCGGTCTTTAAGTGCCGAAAGACATTTAGAACAGGGAGTGAGAAAAATGCGGGTTGAAGACCTTTCACCGGAACAATTAGATCCTGAACAAAAAAAACTTTATGACAATGTCATGTCAAGCCCACGCGGACAGGTTCAAGGACCACATAAAGTTTGGCTGCACAGTCCACAATTTGGCGATCTTGCCCAGAGCCTTGGTGCCTATAGTCGATTTGGCAGCGCCTTGCCGCCGCGATTGTCTGAATTAGCGATCTGCGTCACAGGTCGCTTCTGGACAGCGCATTATGAGTGGTTTATGCACGCGCCACTGGCCCTTAAAGCGGGGATTAGCGAAGATATCATCACTGCCATCCGTGAAAACCGGCAACCTGACTTTGTTGAGGAAGATGAGCAATTGGTGCATGATATTTCCCTTGTCTTACATCGAGATCACCATATTCCTGACCATCTATATGCGCGTGCAACAGAGGTTCTCGGGACCAAAGCGATGGTCGATCTGGTCGGATTGCTTGGCTATTACACGATCATCTCTATGACCTTAAACGCCTTTGACGTCGCCTTGCCCGACGGGGCTGTCTCTGAGTTATAAAACAGGCTTAAGGTTGCCGTTCTGAGGACGTTTCGCGCATCAGTACGGCAGCTGCCACAGCCGCCACAACAAACACCAGGGCAAGCGCCCAAAACGCTGTCTGAAACGACGCCTCAAGCGCCTTAAGCGATAGCATATCTCGCAGATACGACATTGCCGCTGCATTGCTGGTGGACATCGGCAACCCACCTGCTGTGAACACGGCGGATAAATCTGTCATGGCCGCTTGTGTTGCCTCATTGGCCGAGGTTTGCATCGCACGGAGAGATTTATAAGCGCTGTCAAACTGCATATCGAGCGTGATTGCCAATGCATTAACCCCAAAGGCCGCGCCCGTCATGCGCAAGAAATTCAACGTTCCAGAGGCATAAGGCACCAGTTCTGGTGGCACCGCACTTAACGCTGAATAATTCAACGCCGGCATCACAATGCCCAAGCCAATGCGGCCAAAGGCAATCATCCAAGCCAAGGCCCAAAAAGCCGTCGCCATGCTACTGCCCGCCAACCACCAATTTGAAACAGCAAATAGAATTAAGCCCACAGGCATGAGGATCGACGGCGATAGGCGCTGGGATAATCGCCCGGAAATCGCAAAGGTCAGCATGGCAACAATGCTGCCAGGTAACAGCATAATCCCCGCATCTGTCGCGCTATATCCGTGCACCGATTGTGCCAAAATAGGTGCCAAATATATGGACCCAAACATGCCTGCACCAAACATGATCCCCACAACCGTTGACATCACATACATACGATAAGTAAACAATCGCATCTGAATCAGGGGTCGCTTGCTGCTCAGCTCAAAGGCGATAAAGGCAGCCAATGACAATGCTGCACCGAACAGCATCGCAAAACTGCGATCATCCCACCAGCCCTCGCGTTGACCTGCGGTAATACCGTTTAGAAATAACAGAGTTGACGCCGTAATCAGGCAAAAGCTCAGCACATTAAAGGGAGCACGATGCACCTTTGGATCACGCCCGGGCATGAAAAGCAGGCCAGCAATCGCCGCCAAAACAGCAAAGGGTACGGCCCCAACAAAGCTGTAACGCCAGCCAATTTCATCAACAATAACACCGCCAAGAATAGGCCCAATTGCAGGCCCCATGACAATCCCCATGCCCACGAGGCCCATTGCCTTGCCGCGCTCATGCGGCTCAAACACTAGGAATAAGGTTCCCATGACAAGGGGTTGAACAATGCCGGCGCAGAGGCCTTGAGTTGCTCTGGCGAGAACAACCATGGCATAATTTGGGGCAAATAAGCCGCCGATTGATGCCGCCGTAAACAGTAAAATCGCCCCTAAAAAAACCGCCCGCGCCCCAAACCGCGTCACCAAGGCGGCATTCGCCAGCATTGATACGGTCATCGCGGCTAAAAAGCCCGAAGACATCCAATGCGCTTGATCCTGACCGAGACCATAGGCCCCCATGATATGGGGTACAGCAACATTGATCATGGTTGAGGCCATGATTAAGGAGATCATCCCGAGGACACCGGCAAAAACAATTCCAGCCCGCGCACTGACAAGGCTTTTTCGCACCACGTTGGCACTAACTGTGGTCATAACAAATGCCTATGATCGAACGCGAGACGGAGCATTTTAAAACAGCTTTTTCTTTTCCCCATGAATGCTGATTTCCACCATCATTCCTGGCTTTAATATTCCACTCGGCTCCAGCACCGCGATATGAGTCTCAATACGTTGCGTTACTTTGGTAAAATTGCCGGATTGATTGAGATTCGGCAGCAGCGAAAAGCGGCTATTTGCAGCGGCACCAATATGCGTCACACGACCATTGAAAATACGATCAGGATAAGCATCGACACGGATATCAACCACATTGCCAATGGTCACACGGGCAATATCTGTTTCCCGCAAATTCGCCTCTACCCATAGTTTTTCTGGGTCATGGATAACCAGCAAACGGGCGCCGCGGCTGACATATTCGCCTGCCTGCGCAAAAGTCTGATCGACCACGCCTGCAAGCGGGCTGCGGATCATGCGGCGGTCGATCTCATGGCGTTGGCGATCAATGGCGGTGATAACTTCTGCCCGTTGGGCTTTTTTACCAACAATTTTGGCCTTTAAAACCTGCTGCTGGCCTGCTTCTGCTTGGGCTTGCGCGACAGCGGCACGGGCTGCCGCCACATGGGCATCAAGCTGTATTTTTTCCTGCTGCGCTTTCAACGCATCGGTTTTCGCCCGGTCAAGGCGGGAACGCGGCGCATTGCCAGCTCGCGCCAAGGCATCTACCCGCTTCAAGTCAGCTTCAGCAAAGCCCTGCTCATGACGCACCAAGGCCAATTCAGCCAACGCCTCTTTCAATTCTGCCTGCCGCGTCGCCACCGCAGCCGCCAAACGCTGGACGGCGAGCGCAAGATCACGATTGATCCGGGCGATCTCTGCATCAATCGTTGTCAGCTGACTTTTCAATTCAGCCAATTTAAGACGCGCATCGGTTTCATCAATCCGGGCCAATAATTGGCCGGATTGCACGACTTCGCCTTCGTTTACAGGTCGATCAATGATTTCGCCATTTGCTGTTGCGCCCACCACAACAAAATCTGCCATGATGCGGGCATCTGTTTCGGTGACATACAACAAAGAATTGCGCACCCAGGTCTGCGCCCAATAACCAAAGCCGGCAAGCACCACAAGCACAACAATGACCCGAATGATTTTACCCATCCAGCGCGAGGAATCAGCTTTTTCGATACTTTCAGCACGCTTTTGGTCAGGGGTCGGGGTATCTGCCGTCATCCGATTTGATCCATCCTCATGTCCACAGCTCGACTGATCGCCAACCTTGCTTGTCAATAGACTGATCAGAGCAAGGCAGGCGCAGAACGTTTTTGTCAAAACACAGTCATTACCGTGAACAACCGCACATCAAAGAAACTTAGTCTGTCGTCTTTGGACGCAGCCTAACAAGTTGCATTAAATCAAAACGCATCACTAAGACGTCTGTTTGATTAAAGGTTTTATAGCTGACGGTGGCATCGCCAAAATCGCGATCAGGACGCGGGGCCCGCAAACTGACGATTTCAGCGATGACGCGCAGACTGTCGCCGGGATAAACAGGTTTAAACCAGCGCAATTCATCTAATCCCCGCCCGCCTGCATTGGCGCCGATCAAGCCTGTCGCCTCAAGGCCCAAGCGGGAGCTGACGGCGAGGGTATGCAGGCCGCTGGCAATTATGCCACCAAAAATAGACTGCTCCCCCGCTGGCACGCTGATATGAAAGGGTTGCGGATCATAGGACCAGGCAAATTCCAGGATTTCCGCTTCGCTTAAGGTGCGCGAAAAACTTTCAAATGTATCACCGACAGCGAGGTCGTCGAAATACCGAAGCGCGGCGCTCACTTAAGCGCCTCAACAATCGCATCGCCTAAGTCACTGGTGCCTGCTTGACCGCCGATATCAGGTGTTTTTGGGCCACCGCCTTGCAACACCGTTTCGATCGCAGCAACGATTTCATCGGCCGCAGCTTGATGTCCCAAATGCTCAAGCATCATGGCCCCGGACCAAATCTGCCCAATTGGATTGGCAATCTTTTTCCCAGCGATATCCGGCGCGCTACCATGCACAGGTTCAAACATAGAGGGATAGTCGCCCTCTGGGTTAATGTTCGCAGATGGCGCAATGCCAATGGATCCAGCGACAGCAGGACCCAAGTCAGACAGTATGTCACCAAAGAGGTTTGAGCCAACAACCACATCAAACCAATCGGGATGCAGCACAAAATGCGCAGTCAAAATATCGATATGAAATTTATCGGTATCAAGATCTGGGTATTCGCTGGAAATCGCCTCAAAGCGCTCATCCCAATACGGCATGGTATGAATAATACCGTTAGATTTCGTCGCTGAGGTGACTTTCTTTTTACCCAAACGCTGCGCCAACTCAAAGGCATAGCGCATGACCCGGTCAGTGCCCAGACGGGTAAAGACAGTTTCCTGCATTGCCATTTCATGCTCAGTGCCTTGATATAGACGACCTCCAATTTCCGAATACTCGCCCTCGTTATTCTCGCGCACCACCCAAAAATCAATATCTTCGGGGCCCCGGCCTGCCAATGGGCATGGCATCCCTGCCATCATCCGCACGGGACGAAGATTGATATATTGATGCATCGCCCGGCGAATGGGGATCAATAATTTCCACAATGACACATGATCAGGGACCCCTGGAAAGCCAACAGCCCCTAAGAAAATGGAATCAAATTCTTTAAGCTGCTCCAAGCCGTCTGCTGGCATGAATTCACCGGTCCGATGGAAACGCTCACAACTCCAATCGAACTCTGTGAACTTAAAATCAAGTTCATGTCGGCCACTAACCGCTTCTAGAACCTTGAGACCTTCGGGAACAACTTCCCAACCGATACCGTCGCCTGGGATAACTGCAATTTTAAGCTGTGTCATAATTTTCCATGGAATGTCTTTAAGGAGACGCAAGTTTAGACCGAAATGACCGAAGCGGGAAGCATCAGCGTGCGTACTGCGAAATGATAGCCACCCAGTTGGCCTTATTCAACGGTGCTCAAATCGAAATAATGCCTTTGAGGTAGCTGACAGCCTGTCCAGAAATAATCACCCGGGAGCCCGCCAAACGGCACTCTAAGTGACCGCCGCGTGCGGAAATTTGCTGCGCCGTCAGCGCTGTTTTACCCAGTTGATCCGCCCAATACGGGGTCAGCAAACTATGGTTTGAGCCTGTTACTGGGTCCTCGTTAATCCCTTGTGATGGCGCAAAATACCGGGAAACAAAATCACATCCCCAATCACCGCCCGGTGCCGTGACACAGACAGATATCGGGCCCATTATCCTCAGCGCCGCAAAATCTGGAGTCATATCACCAATACATTTGGCCATGTCAAAAACCGCCATTAACCGCCGCTCTTCATTTTCATCTGGCGCATATAAAACACGCACAGGTTTTTCCCCAAGAGCCGCCGTTAACGTGTCAAAAAAAGCTTCTGAAGCCTCATAGGGCACAACCGGATAGGCAGGGAAGTTCATCGCCAACTTATCGGCGCTTTTACTGACTTTCAGCATGCCTGAGCGAGTCCGAAAACTCACTTGCTCGCGGTCCGCAAGGGATCCGCGTAGTAGGTGATGCCCGGTTGCAAGGGTTGCATGACCGCAAAGGTCAACCTCTACCGCAGGCGTAAACCAACGCAGGTGATAATCTGCCTGCCCTTCATCATCGACAACAATAAAGGCCGTTTCTGAGAGGTTGTTTTCCGCTGCGATTGCCAATAGCTGTGCGTCCGGCAACCACCGCTCAAGCGGGCAGACCGCCGCCGGGTTCCCCTTGAAGACCTGATCGGTAAACGCATCAATCTGATGAATCTCCATATCCACGGCTTTAGTCCTTTTTATGTGTCAAACACAAGACTGATTCGGCGATTTTGCTTGCCCTTATTCTCAACCTTTGAAATGCGGACCGCGCCAATTTCACCTGTTGCTTTTAGGTGCGTACCGCCGCAAGGTTGAAAATCAATATCGTCACCAATACGGATCATCCGTACCTGTCCCGCGCCCGTTGGTGGTTGCACCGACATGGTGCGCACCAGATCAGGATTAGCGGCCAGTTCATCGTCTGTGATATGGGTAATTGTCAGCGGATGATTGGCCTCAACCAGGGCCATCAGGCGGGCGGTTAAGGCATCTTTATCAGGCCGCTCGCCGGGAATATCAAAATCAAGTCGGCTTTTTTCTGCGCCAGCTTGCCCGCCTGTCACCGCCCCATCAACCAACGCGCAGAGCACATGCATACACGTGTGCATCCGCATATGCCGATAGCGGCGCGGCCAATCAATCTCGCAGCGAACGCTGTCGCCAATTGCAGGCAGCGCCGCGCCGTCAGCTGGCACATGCAAAATGCCCGCCTCACCCTTGCGTGTATCGGTGATGGTAATCTCGTGATCGCCAAAACGCAGCACCCCGATATCGCCAGGCTGCCCCCCCCCATTTGGATAAAAGACCGTTCGATCCAAGACAATACCGTCATCACCAACCGCTTGGACAGTTGCCGTGCATTCGGTTTGATAAGAATCTTGGCGAAAAATTTCCTCGGTCATCAAGCGGTCTCCTGCGCGTTACACGTTTCGAATATTCCTGACGTCAGATTAATCGATTGTGGCCGTCACGTCGACGATAACAGAAGACAAGCGAAATGCTCTCGGTGACCAAAATCGCATTTTCAAATTTTGCCTTCGGACCACTTGGCGACTTTCATCTGGCGGTGTAATGATGCCCAATGACTGATACAGAGATTACATTTGATTTTGACCGTGAACAGCGTTTGGGCCTGCCTGAAGCTGTTTTATGTGCTGGCAAAACAGCTGACCAAATCACCCATATTCTGGTCGCTGCAAAAACCCGGAATCACAGCTTGCTTCTGACGCGCTTGGTCCCTGAGATGCGCGGCCATATCGACCCTGGAAAAAAACTGATCCATTATGATGCGGTGTCACAAACAGGCTTTTTTGGCCACCAACCCGGGCCAGCCCGCAGTGGCTCTGTCGCCATTGTGAGCGCCGGCACCTCGGACGCACCAGCAGCCTTGGAAGCGCACCGCACCTTGGCCTTTCACAACCTGCACGGCAGTTTAATCATGGACGTGGGGGTTGCCGGGCTTTGGCGGCTGCAAGCCCGAATTGAGGAAATCCAAGGTCATGACGTCGTGATTGTCGTTGCCGGCATGGATGGGGCGCTGGCGAGTGTCATCGGTGGTTTGGTCGCCGCCCCTGTGATCGTCGTCCCAACGTCAACAGGCTACGGGGCTGCACGGCAGGGCGAAACAGCGCTCGCGGCTGCGTTAAGCTCCTGCGCACCAGGATTGCTGGTGTGTAATATTGACAATGGTTATGGCGCTGCCTGTGCAGCTTTGCGCATTTTGGGCGCAAAGTAGATATCAATAGATCCGGAGAGGAATTGCCATGAACGCCTTTGTTCTTGCCATTGACCAGGGCACAACGTCGAGCCGGGCAATCATCTTTGACAGCGCTGGCGACATCGTGGCGACCGCCCAGCAAGAATTTGCGCAGTTTTTCCCGCAACCCGGCTGGGTCGAACATGACCCCGAAGATATCTGGCAAAGCGTTCAAACTGTCAGCCGCGCCGCCCTTGCCAAAGCCAATATTCCGGCCCAGCAGATCTCCGCGATTGGCATTACAAATCAACGTGAGACAACCGTTGTTTGGGATCGCGCCAGCGGCAAAGCAATCTATCCCGCAATTGTTTGGCAAGACCGCCGCACGACACAACACTGTGCGCAGCTCAAAGCAGAGGGCGCTGAAGCACGCGTCAGTGAGGTCACAGGGCTTTTGCTTGATCCGTATTTTTCAGCCACAAAAATTGCTTGGGTCCTGAACCAGGTTCCGGGGGCCCGGGCCGCTGCAACGGCAGGTAAACTCGCGTTTGGCACCGTCGACAGTTTTCTGCTATGGCGCTTGACCGGTGGCCAGCGGCATCAAACCGATGCCACCAATGCCAGCCGAACCCTATTATATGATCTGGCAGCCGGCCATTGGTCTGATGAGATGTGTCAACTTTTTGATGTTCCACGCGCGATGCTGCCAACGGTCAATGATTGCGCCGCTGATTTTGGCGTCACCACAGTTGATTTTCTTGGTGCACCCATCGCCGTCACGGGCATGGCAGGTGATCAGCAAGCCGCCGCGATTGGCCAGGCCTGTTTTCAGCCGGGGATGTTGAAATCGACCTATGGCACAGGATGTTTTGCGTTGCTGAATACCGGCAATAACTTGGTTCGGTCAAAAAACCGCCTGCTTACCACCCTCGCCTTGCGCCTGAACGGTAACTCCAGTTTTGCCCTTGAGGGATCGATTTTTATCGCTGGTGCTGCCGTCCAATGGCTACGCGATGGTTTGGGGTTGATATCAGACGCTGCGCAATCGGGAGTTCTGGCCAGCGACGCTGACCCTGAACAAGATGTTTACTTGGTTCCTGCTTTTGTCGGTCTGGGTGCGCCCTATTGGGACCCGGAGTGTCGTGGTGCAATCTTTGGACTAAGCCGCGGCAGCGGGCCAAAAGAGTTGGCGCGGGCGGCTTTGGAAAGTGTTTGCTATCAAAGTCGCGATCTGCTCGATGCGATGCGCGGTGATTGGCCAGAGGCAGGTGACGTGGTGCTGCGCGTTGACGGCGGCATGGTCGCATCTGATTGGACCATGCAACGCTTGGCAGATATTCTGGCCGCCCCCGTCGACAGGCCAACCATTTTGGAAACCACTGCTCGCGGGGCAGCTTATCTGGCCGGTTATCAGCAGGGCATTTATCCAGATCCCGATCGTTTTGCCGAAAGCTGGACCCGCCAACAACAATTTATTCCGCAGATGAGCGCGGCAGAACGCGCGCGCAAATACAGCGGTTGGCAAGATGCAATCAGGCGCACCCTATCCACCTTGCCCGAGGGCTAACGACGCGGTTTCTGCATCAGAACAATGTTCTTTTCCGGTATCACGCTGAACCAGCCTCGGTCATGGGCAAGCCATCGAAAGGTCTCGGCCCGATAAAAAGTCACATGCGTTGGATCCCGGCGGTAGCGCCAGTTGGCGAACTGTTTGTCATCGCTCTGGAATTCAGTCATCACGCCAAGCCAGCCGCCGCCCCGTAACAGCTGATCAAGCTGATCAAAACACGCAGCGGGTTGACCGAAATGCTCCACCACTTCAGTGGCCGTTATAAAGTCGTAACAACTGTCTAATTGTCCGTGATCTGGCGCAAACAAGGGGTCATAATCCACCATCTCATGGCCAGCGGCGCGCATCAGCGGCGAGAGTGTCGGCCCCGGACCACAGCCGAAATCCAGCCCGCGCTGGTTCGGGGGCAGAACCTGCCGTAACGGCGTTAGAAGCTTTTCAAGGAACCGCTGATAGCCCGAATCATCCGGTTCATTTTCATGGGTTAAATAATGTGCCCGTTCATCATCAAGCGAAAGCCACGCTGCTGGTGCCAGTGAAATCGCCATGCATCGCTGACAACGCCAATAGGTATGACTGTCAATGATCCTGAAAACAGCACAAAGCCCAGATCGACACAGCGGGCAGCGTGTACCCCCATCGGTGACCGGTTGACAGGCCTTTATCACAGCGATTGCGTTACCGTTGATTGCCAAACAGCAGGGAATAGCTGCTGATATCAAGATCACTGCCCGTCATACCAAACGGGGCCAAGGCGTTACCGCCCAAAACCGCTTCACCGGCAGCCCGGCCAGCGGCAGGAAGTGTGGCGTCAATGAGGATCAGCCATTCAACCTGTTGGTCAGCTGGGATCTCATTTCCCGCGGCCACCCAACCGACATTTGACACGGCCAAATCATTTTCCAGCAAGGCCGCCCCCATCACATCTTGACGCTGGCAGATTGCAGGCAAGGCAACATCACGCAACCAAACTCGCAGGCGATCCATTTGATCACGCGGCGGAAACAATCGCACCAGGCCAGCCGCGCCCGTCACCCCATGGGTTTGATCAATCCCCACCCGGCAGGTCAGGCGATCGAAATGGGTGAATTGGCTCATGATCTTCTTTGACCACTCTGATTGGTCCGCCAGCAATTCCATGTAAGCTGGTGCGGAAAGGTCCTCCGCCGTATTGGTTTCATAGGTGGCAAAGTATTTGACCAAAGTACTGCTATCCGCAGCGATATAGCGTCGTGCGCGATGAAACCCCGGCATATTCACTCGCTCATCAATATGCTCACGATTATACCACTCGTTAAATTCGTCCTCTAAATCAGCGGCGACTTCGGTGAATGTCACCAACATACCTGCGCCAAGAAATGCCATTGCCCTGCTCCTTAAAAATCCCAGGCTATCAGCAATACCGGTGGGATCGCTCAGTGGCAAGAGGCTGCGTATCCATCCCTATTGTTTGCACGCCATCTGCCATTCACACAGCACCGCGAGATCAGATTCATCGCTGGAAAATTGATCACGAAGACGGTTCATTTCGGCCGTGCTGACAAGCTGGCTCAGCGCCCACACAGCCATCGCCCGAACAATGGCGGCTGGATCATTCAACAGTGCTTCTGCGCTGGCCCGCAAACTTTGATCACCGCTGTTCCCAATGGCAATCAGAACATTGCGAACAAATCGGTCACGGCCGGTCCGGCGCACAGGTGTACCCTGAAAACGGCTGCGAAAACCAGCATCGTCGAGCGCGGCCAATTGGCCAAGTGCGGGCAGGTCATGTTCGGCCCGGGGGAAATAGGCAGGCTCCATCGGCGGGGTCGCGAATTTATTCCAGGGACACACCGCCAGACAGTCGTCACAGCCAAAAACACGGTTACCAATCGCAGCTCGGAACTCCCGGGCGATATGGCCCTTATGTTCAATCGTCAAATAGGCAATACAGCGCTTGGGATCAAGCTGATATGGCGCAGTTATTGCCGCTGTTGGGCAGATATCGATGCAGTTTTGGCAAGACCCACAATGATCTTTTTCCGGTGGCTCAACGGCCAAATCAAGGGTCGTGAAAATCTCCCCTAAGAAAAACCATGAGCCAAGCTCACGTGACACCAAATTACTGTGTTTGCCCTGCCAACCAATCCCCGCCCGCTGCGCCAGCGGCTTTTCCAAAATCGGGGCGGTATCGACAAAGACTTTCACCTCGCAACCATGCTTATCAACAAGTTCACGGGCCATCTGCTTTAGGCGCTTTTTCAATACATTATGGTAGTCCTTGAAACGCGCATAGACGGACACATTTCCACGTTGCCGGGCGGATAACGCCTGCATAGGGTCATGTTCAGGCGTATAATTCTGCGCCACCACAATGACCGATTTGGCCGCTGGCCACAGGGCTGCTGGATCACGCCGACGGTCTGCCGTTGAAACCATCCACGCCATATCCCCAAAACCATCAGCCATCACCAAAGCATCAAAACGCGCCTGCGCCTCAGGGGCGATGTAAGGGGTTGTAAAGCCAACCGCTGCAAATCCATGACGGGCCGCGCTTAGCCTGATTTCAGCTTCTGGTGAGGTCATTCAGAGATCCACAATCAGGCCATCGGAGCAATATCGCCGCACGCCTGATTTGCCTCAAATTGTTGTCTATAAGTGGTAAGGTCACCCGCTGCAATCGCTGCCCGCAACCCAGCCATAAGATTCTGATAATGCTGCAAATTATGCTGCGTCAACAGCATCAGCCCCAGAACCTCCCCGGCCTTAAACAAATGATGCAGATAGGCCCGGCTATAGCCCTTGCAGGTCGGACAGGCACAGCTCTCATCCAAGGGCCGGGGATCACGCTGATGGCGGGCGTTACGAATGTTGACAACACCACGCTGGGTAAATCCTTGCCCCGTGCGCCCAGAGCGCGTTGGCATGACACAATCAAACATATCAATGCCGCGCGCAACCGCCCCAACAATATCAGCTGGCTTGCCAACACCCATTAAATAACGCGGCCGCTCAACAGGCATCACAGGCATGGTGACATCCAGCACCTGAAACATCATCTCTTGGCCTTCCCCGACAGCCAGACCACCGACGGCATAGCCATCAAAGCCAATCTCCGTGAGACCCGCGATAGAGCGGTGGCGCAGATCCTCATATATGCTGCCCTGGACAATCCCAAACAGGCCATGGCCAGGGCGCGATACAAACGCTTGTTTAGAGCGTTCCGCCCAGCGCAGCGATAGCGCCATAGATTTATCAGCAACGTCATGGCTTGCCGGAAACGGCGTGCATTCATCAAAAACCATGGTGATATCAGCACCGAGTTTATGCTGGATTTTGATCGATTCTTCGGGGCTCAACATCATCTCACGGCCATCAATATGGCTGCGGAAGCGCACGCCCTCTTCGGTAATTTTTCGCAACTTGGACAGGGACATCACTTGGAAGCCACCCGAATCTGTCAGGATAGGCCCCTTCCATTGACTAAATTCATGCAGGCCGCCCAATGCCGCAACGGTATCAGCACCCGGGCGCAACATCAAATGATAGGTATTGCCAAGGATGATCTCAGCGCCCGTTGCTGCGACCCCTTCGACAGTCATCGCCTTAACGGTGCCTGCGGTGCCAACCGGCATGAACGCCGGGGTTTCAATACTGCCATGGGCGGTTGTTAACCGTCCACGCCGCGCGGCCCCATCTTGCGCCATAAGCTCAAAGGTTAACCCCTCAGACATGATCTCGCCGATCTAACAAGCAACAATCCCCATAGGAATAAAACCGATACGCCGCCGCAATCGCATGGGCATAGCCTGCCATTATCCGCTCGCGGCCATGGAAGGCCGCCACCAGCATCATCAGGGTTGAGCGCGGCAAATGGAAGTTCGTCAGCAACATATCAACAGCCTTAAACCCATAGCCAGGTGTAATGAACAGATTTGTTTCGCCTTCAAAAGCCTTAAGCTCGCCATTTTGTGCCGCACTTTCAAGAATGCGAAGGGCTGTGGTACCAGCTGCAATCACCCGTCCGCCAGTGGCCCGGGTATCGTTAATCTGCTGAACGGTTTCGCCGCTGACCGCCCCCCATTCAGAGTGCATGACATGGCCGCTGGTATCCTCTGTTTTCACTGGCAAGAAGGTACCCGCCCCCACATGCAGGGTAATCGCCGCCCGCCTCACCCCTGCGGCCTCCAAGGAGGCGAGCAACATATCAGTAAAATGCAAGCCTGCGGTCGGCGCGGCAATAGCGCCTTCATGACGGGCGAAAATTGTCTGGTAATCATTTTGGTCACTTGCATGAGCTTCGGCGCGTTTGATGTACGGCGGCAGGGGCATTTCACCAATCTGCCTTAAGGACGCCCGCAAACGCGCCTCTGAGCGCTGAAAATCTAAGGTCACATCGCCGCTCTCATGCTTCACCAAGACCTTCGCGGTAAGGTCGCCCGCAAACACCACGTCGTCGCCCACGCGCAGACGTTTTCCAGGCCGCGCAAAAGCCCGCCATTGGCCGTCTCCCAATGATTTATGCAAAGTGACCTCGACCCGCGCGGAATCACGTTTTCCACTTAACCGGGTGGGTATGACCCGCGTATCATTAAAGATCAAAAGGTCGCCAGGCCTTAACGCAGCTGGCAAGTCAGCAACACTGCGGTCAACAAAGCCCGCGCCAGTGCAGTCTAACATGCGGGCGCTATCACGGGGATCCGCAGGCGCGTCCGCAATCAGCGCGGCAGGCAGTTCATAGTCAAACAGATCAACCTTCATGGTTTACAGGCGACCAGCAGACGGCGCTGAGAAGTGCGGTCCCAGATAACCGACCAAAAGCCGAAACGGCAGCAACAGCAAGGCGGCCATCGCTAGTTTTGCGCCATAATCGCCCATCGCCCATGTGACCCAAGGCAAGCCTGTCATCGCAAAAGCGCCCGCAAAAAAAATCAATGTATCAACAGCAGACGCCATCAAAGAGGAGATCAATGGCGCTTTCCACCAGCTTAGCACGCGCAACCGTTCAAAAATCGCCACATCAAGCAGTTGGGCGATCAAAAATGCCGCTCCAGAGGCAATGGCAATCCGTGGTTCGGCGAAAATATAGGAAAAAACCACCCC
Organism: Nisaea sp.; assembly: GCA_042088965.1. Taxonomy (GTDB): domain Bacteria; phylum Pseudomonadota; class Alphaproteobacteria; order Thalassobaculales; family Thalassobaculaceae; genus TMED26. The sequence goes on from JBELLC010000035.1 coordinate 24,291, forward strand.
GACAAAAAAACCAAAAACAACCACCCAACGCGCCGCGCGAGCGCCCAAAATCCGGTTCGTCAAATCTGTGACCAGGAAAGCAAGGGGATAGGTAAACGCGCCCCATGTGAGCCAATCATTAATCGGGTATTGCACAACGATATTGGACACCAAGACCACAAGGCTCATGGCGATCACACCGACGACAACAGCCATCTTTAATATGCCAAACATTTCAATCTCGTTTTCATCAGGACCTTAATCGTTGGCGAGATTTACACGCTTACAGTCAATATGTCGACGACATCCAGCCGGTGTTTTTTGTCATGTTCCATTCAAAGGTTTTAAACGCAGAAAAGCCCCGCTGTTACAGCAGCGGGGCTTTATCTTTCTTGACGGTAACGACCCTAGAACACGTGTCCCAGGCGACCCTTCGAGCCGCCCGGGGTTGTTGATATTACCCGCCGGGTCAGAGCAGGAAGTTTCCTGCCTGAAAGTCATCGGCTTGCACACCGATCAGGGTGATCACATTGCCGCCGCCAAGATCAACCAAGGCGTTGCCATCACCATTGTCGGTGATGCTGCTGGCCGCAAAGCTGGCAAAGTCATCACCAAGCCCAAGAGCGGAAAGATCAATCACCTCGCCTGCGGCAACATCAAAGTCGGCGACAACATCTTGACCTGAATTGGCCTCAAAGATGAAGCGATCAACCCCAACACCGCCCGCAAGCTGATCATTACCTACACCACCCGCGAGCACGTCATCGCCGATATTGCCAAACAGCACGTCATCGCCGCGATTTCCG
>JBELLC010000179.1:0-3894 GCA_042088965.1 Nisaea sp.
CTGGGAAAGCTGCACCAGCGGCAGCTATTGTCGCTGTGACGGCCCGTTCAACAACAGCGAGCGCGGCGCAGCCCGTCAATCTGGCGCTCAATACTATTCAAGATACAGCGCATACCCGCGCCTACCTCAAGAGCACACGTTTTTAAGAATCTCAATTGTTGAGCAGGCGGCGACAGGTTGCGAGACGCCCAATCGTCGTTGGCTCGCTGGGGGTGGCAAATGCGAAATTATAAAACCCCGCCCAGGTACATCTAGAAAGGAAGAACAATGCTTAGGAAAAAGACCAATGGGGTTGCGCGACGCCCCCAACGGACTGGCATCCTGACAGCCGTTGCAGAAAAATATCTTGATCGGCGCGGATTCTTGCGTGGCTCTGGCCTTGCGATTGGCGGCCTCACCGCAATTTCAGCGACCGCAGGCCTCGTTGCACCCGCCAAGGCAGAAACCGGGACGACCGCCAAAGTTGACACAGTTAAATCCGTTTGCACCCATTGTTCCGTGGGATGCACCGTCATCGCTGAAGTGAGCAATGGTGTCTGGACGGGCCAAGAGCCCGGCTGGGATTCTCCCTTCAATCTTGGCGCACATTGCAGCAAGGGGGCCGCTGTACGCGAGCATGCCCATGGCGAACGGCGTTTGAAATACCCCATGAAAAAAGAGGCTGGCGCGTGGAAACGGATCAGCTGGGATCAAGCGATCGACGAAATTGGCGATGGCATGATGAAAATTCGCCAGGAAAGCGGCCCTGATTCAGTCTATTGGCTTGGATCTGCAAAGCATAATAACGAGCAAGCCTATCTGTTCCGCAAATTTGCCGCTTATTGGGGCACCAATAACGTCGATCACCAAGCACGGATTTGCCATTCAACCACCGTTGCAGGTGTTGCCAACACATGGGGCTATGGCGCCATGACCAACAGCTATAATGATATCCACAACTCCAGGGCGATTTTCATCATTGGCGGCAATCCAGCCGAAGCACACCCTGTATCGCTGCTGCATGTGCTAAAAGCCAAAGAGCAGAACAATGCGCCGTTGATCGTTTGCGATCCTCGGTTCACCCGCACTGCCGCCCATGCCGATGAATATGTTCGCTTCCGTCCCGGCACCGATGTGGCGCTTGTCTGGGGCATTCTTTGGCATATTTTCGAAAATGGGTGGGAGGATAAAGAATTTATTCGCACCCGCGTCTGGGGCATGGACCAAATCCGCAAAGAGGTTAACAAGTGGACCCCAGAAGAAGTGGAACGGGTCACAGGCACCCCGGGTGAACAGCTCCGACGGGTCGCCCGGACAATGGCCAATAATCGCCCCGGCACTGTGATTTGGTGCATGGGGGGCACCCAGCATACCAATGGCAACAACAATACCCGTGCCTATTGCATCTTACAGTTGGCCCTTGGCAATATGGGAACCACAGGCGGCGGCACGAATATTTTCCGTGGCCATGATAATGTGCAAGGGGCCACCGATCTGGGTGTCCTGTCACATACACTGCCGGGCTATTATGGCTTATCCGCCGGCGCATGGGCGCATTGGGCGCGGGTTTGGGGTGAGGATGGCGATTGGCTGAAATCGCAGTTCGCCAGCACCACCAGTGCCAATGGCAAGAAGAAATCCTTGCAGCAACTGACCGGTATCCCTGTCAGCCGCTGGATTGATGGTGTGCTTGAAGACCCGGATAACATGGATAACCCGGATAAGGTTCGGGCGATGGTGTTATGGGGCCATGCGCCGAACTCACAAACCCGTCAAAAAGAAATGAAAACAGCTATGGAAAAGCTGGATATGCTGGTTGTTGTTGACCCCTATCCAACCGTGTCCGCTGTGCTTCATGACCGGACCGATGGGGTTTACCTGCTGCCCGCCTGCACGCAGTTTGAAACCCGTGGTTCGGTCACAGCTTCAAACCGCTCTTTCCAATGGCGTGATCGCGTGGTTGCGCCGCTGTTTGAAAGTCTTCCTGATCATGTGATTATGGCGAAATTTGCCAATAAGTTTGGCTGGGCTGACCGGTTCTTCCGCAATATCGACATGGAAGACGCTGAAACACCCAATATTGAGAGTGTGACCCGTGAATTTAATCGCGGCATGTGGACCATTGGCTATACCGGCCAAGACCCTGATCGCATCAAACTGCACATGGCCAATCAACATACCTTTGACCGGACCACCTTGAAAGCCAACGGCGGCCCCGCTGATGGCGATTACTATGGCCTGCCGTGGCCAAGTTGGGGCACGGCAGACATGAAACATCCCGGAACCCCCAATCTTTATGACATGTCAAAACGGGTGTCAGAGGGCGGGCTCACCTTCCGGGCCCGCTTCGGGGTTGAACGGGATGGCGACAATTTGCTGGCAGAGGGTGTTTATTCACTGGATTCCGATATCCAGGATGGCTATCCAGAATTCACCATGCAAATGCTCATGGATTTGGGCTGGGATAATGAGCTAACGGCCAAAGAACGGGCGGTTATCGAGGCTATTGCCGGGCCAAAAACAAACTGGAAAACCGATCTCTCTGGCGGTATCCAGCGGGTTGCGATTGCCCATGAATGCGCCCCATTTGGCAATGCCAAAGCACGGGCTGTGGTCTGGACCTTCCCAGATCCAATCCCGCTACATCGTGAGCCATTGTATACCAATCGCCGCGATTTGGTTGCCGATTACCCAACTTATGAAGACCGCAAGTTCTATCGCTTGCCAACCATGTATGCCTCCATCCAGAAGCAGGATTTCTCTCAGGATTATCCGTTGATCCTGACCTCTGGCCGGCTGGTTGAATATGAGGGCGGCGGCGATGAAAGCCGATCCAACCCATGGTTGGCTGAATTGCAGCAAGACATGTTTGTCGAAATCAATACCCGTGACGCCAATAATCTTGGCATTCGCGATGGCGCGCAAGTTTGGGTCGAAGGTCCAGAGGGCGGCAAAGTCAAGGTCATGGCGATGATTACAGAACGTGTCGGCGAAGGTGTGGCCTTTATGCCATTCCACTTTGGCGGTCATCTCGAGGGCAAAGACTTGCGGGATAAATATCCGGCGGGTGCTGATCCTTTCGTGCTCGGCGAAAGTAGCAATACGGCGCAGACCTATGGCTATGATTCCGTCACACAAATGCAGGAGACAAAAGCCACTCTCTGCAAAATTTCAGCAGCATAAGGAGGACAGACAATGGCAAGAGCAAAGTTTCTCGTCGACGCCGAACGCTGCATTGAATGCAACGCCTGTGTCACCGCCTGTAAGAACGAGCATGAAGTGCCATGGGGCATCAACCGCCGAAAGGTTGTCACCATCAATGATGGCAAACCGGGGGAGCGCTCGATCTCCGTCGCGTGCATGCACTGTTCTGATGCACCGTGTATGGCCGTCTGTCCGGTTGATTGCTTTTATCAAACCGAAGACGGCGTGGTGCTGCACTCCAAAGATCTGTGTATTGGCTGTGGGTATTGCTTCTACGCCTGCCCCTTCGGCGCACCACAGTTCCCGCAAGCTGGGAATTTTGGCTCCCGCGGTACACTGGACAAGGGCACCTTCTGTGGGGGGGGACCTGAGGAAAACCATTCTACCGCCGAGTTTTCCAAATATGGCCGTAACCGGATAGCCGAAGGCAAGCTGCCTATTTGTGCCGAAATGTGCGCCACCAAAGCCTTGCTTGCCGGTGATGGTGACGTGGTTTCCGATATTTACCGCGAGCGGGTCGTGGCCCGCGGTTTTGGCTCAGGGGCCTGGGGCTGGGGCACCGCCTATGAGAAAAAAGGTGGCTAACGCCTAAAGGTGGACAACAAACACCGCACCCCAGCCGGAAACTGCTGGGGTGCTATCCGCAGGCCACATATGGGGGAGTCAATGCGCCGATTACGCACTGTTCTTCAGTTCTTTGTTGTGATTATT
>JBELLC010000036.1:0-1448 GCA_042088965.1 Nisaea sp.
TTTAAATTCCTAACAATTGAGCGTGCAGGGCGACTGGCAACGGTGACGATTGATAGCCCGCCAGTTAACGTGATCACGTTGGCGTTGTTTGACGAGCTGTTAAACTTGGCCGCGATGCTCAGGTATGACGAAGCGTTGACAGTTGTTGTCATACGCAGTGCCAATCCAGACTTTTTCCTGGCGCATTTTGATGTTGCCGCGATCCTTGAGCGGTCAACCGAAGGCAAGGCCCAGCGGGAACCACAACGCAAACTATTTCATGTCCTCTGTGAGCAATTTCGCACCATGGACAAGATCATCATTGCCCAAATTGAAGGCCGGGTTGGTGGGGGTGGCAGTGAGCTGACGGCGAATTTTGACATGCGCTTTGGGGTGCGGGGCAAAACCCGTATTAACCAAATGGAAGTCCCTCTTGGCATCATCCCAGGGGGAACAGGCACCCAGCTTCTGCCGCGTCTGATTGGCCGTGGCCGGGCGATGGAGCTGATTTTAAGCGGCCAGGATATGGACGCTGAAACAGCAGAGCGGTGGGGCTATCTCAATCGGATTTTTGACGCCGATGATATTGCCCCCTTTGTTGATAATATGGCGCGGCGGATTGCGTCTTTTTCCCCGCATGCGGTGCGGGTCGCCAAAGAAAGCATGAACAATGCCGACCGCCCGTGGCATGAAGGTCTGATTGAGGAGGCGTATTTGGCGCAAAGCTTGCTCCGTACCGATGAAAGTCAGCGCAATATGCGCAAATTCCTCGAAATTGGCGGGCAAACCTTTGAGGGTGAACAGCAAATAGATGTCCTTAACGCCGCCCTTGGCGACCCTGACGCCACGTCATAAGGCAGGCACAGCGCGCGGCTGTCATGGTCACACGTGCGCCCTCGCGCATTGGTCGGCACGTCTTGCTGATTTTGGTGCAGGCCTAGGTCAATGTTATCTGTTGTTGGAAGATTCTTTCGCTTGGAAACGGAAAATTGCGTTTAATCAAAATATCAAGATTTACGGGACCTGCATTGGGACTCAGATTAGGTGGTTTGAGCGAAAACTCGATACTTGAGGGGGGCTTCCCGCTTTTACTCTCAATCTCGCCATGAATCCTGATAGGTAATTTCACAGATTGATGAGCTGTTTCGATTTTGTGGTCTAAAATACCGACTTGGGTAAGTCGGACTGCGGCCACTTCGATCGGCGTTTTTGTTTGATTGGTGATGGTGACAGCAATTTCTGTTTCGCCATTGGGATGAAAATGACTGCAGGCAGGGTGAATGATGGGCCAATTTGGGGCATCAACGGTCTTATAAAGCTTGTTGATGATCACCAACAACATCACAGCCACGGTAGCAATGAGTAAAAGCGCCATTACAATGATGAACGGTATCCAGGCGCCAAAATTAGCGTAAAAGGTCAGTAAAGTATGCGCCATGTTCAGATCCCGTCATTTGCTTCTTACATAA
>JBELLC010000036.1:1548-5658 GCA_042088965.1 Nisaea sp.
AACAGCATTCTGGGGCTGATGTTGGCGCCGGAAATTTGGGCGGATTGCCCGTCCAGATAATGGCTTATAAAAATAGCGTTAATACGCCGGTATACGCGTAAATACGGTCGCGACTGATTTCCCCATTGGCGAAAAAGCCAGCCGTTGGAAAGTCACCCAAAGTTTCGTGGATCAGGTCGATTTCGCGTTCAGGGGGGGTAAATTGGTTCGGCCCGCGGGCGGCACAGGAGATGTAGAGGCCGCCGCGAATGGGCTTTGCACCGATGCGGCGTTTTAGCCCGTCAAGCATGCGGCGCATGTCGGCGACCGCACTTTCGCTATCGCGCCGACAAAATAAAATGGGGTCACCATCTTGTAGTTCATCGGCAATGGCGATCAGCTTTTGGCGGGGATCAATGCCCACCAGATTGCGCACCGTGTAATCCGCGGTATCAGAACCAAGCACAGGGCGCGCTGCGAAAATCACGCCAGCGCATTGATTGAGGTCAGCGGCCAGCTCTGGGCCGATATCTTCCATAAACACATCGAGCGCGGGGCGACCATCAATCTCAATGACGATATTTTGCTGAACCTTGGTGGCGATCCGTGGCGCGGTCAAAGGGGTGCAGCCTTGGCTAAGGCCTGTTACCATTTCAACCGTCAGCGGCGAAAAGGCAATCCCGCCGAGGCAGTCTTGGCTATTATTGGCGATATGGGCAACGCCGTCACCGAGGGTCAGGCCGCCGACCAGAAAGCTGCCCGTATCTGCGGCCAAGCTGTCAATGGCGGCGCGCGCTTCGGCATGGCTTGGGTCCACATGGACCAGCGCAAGTGGCATGACCGCCTCTGTCATCCAACCGCCATGGGCGGCGGCAAATGCGCGTCCTGTGGCGGCCCCGCCGTTAAAGACTCGATAGCCGTCAGCAGGGATATCAAGCACCATGGCGGTGGCAGCAAGTTCTGCAAAGTGTTCTGAAACGCTGGTGATAATGCCAAACCCTGTCGCCGCAACCCAATCAGTGATACCGCTATCACGTTGTAAAATGTCGATCATTTGTGGCAGGTTCTGGGTCAGTGCGCCGCTACAATACAGCACCCCAATTACCCCTTTGGCACCGTGTAGCTGGCGTACCAAATCTTCGGCATTGGTTTGCCAGTTTTCATGCTGGCTGACAGCGGTCGCAAAAGGCTGTGCAGGAACTGTGGTCATGAGCAGAATTCCTTTTATCGGCAAAAGGGCATCGCAGCCAAATACAGGGACAGCGGTGCAATGTTGAGTGTTTGCAGGCGTGATCGACCGCTCTCACCTGACCACCTGAAATATGTGATTTTTTGCCGCTGGGGGAAGGGGGGCCGTAAGTGCGCGCCCCGGGATGGGGGCGGTTAAGACAAAATCTGATCGATTTGGACCGTTTCCCTGGTGCGGGTAACGCGGCCTTCCCAAGTCCGATCAAAATCAGCGACTTGGCCTTTTAAAGCCGCTGATTTCAAAAGCGCTTGTGCATCTGACAGGGTGGCAAATTCATAAAACGCGAAATGCAGATTTGGATCATTATCACACCAGCCGCGCCAGGCTTTAAGCGATCCAAAGGCGTGGTGGGCCGCAGGTAAATGATCGGTCTCATACCATTCATCAAAAGCAGCTTTATCGCGGGCATCAACAGTCGCGCGTACAATTAAATAAGCAGTCACAGATTTTATCCATTCACTCAAAAAACAGCGGGTGTCAGCTATCGGCTTTGACATACAGGCTTTTGCCGGGGCATGCCGCCGCGGCAATTATCTTACCATTGGGCGGCAAATTCCTTTGAGAATTGAAATTTGCGAACAGGCGTCGCCTCACCACGCGGGGCTTGGGCGACAGGGTTATGTTGGAAGGCATCGCTGCCGCGTGCCAACTGGCTCTCAAAATGGGGCCAGACCGACAAATCTGCTTTCACATCGACAGGCGAAAATCGCATGGTTAAGCCACAACGGCGGCGATCCGAATGATTGGCCCCAGAGCCATGCAGCAAGCCGTCATTATGCAGGGAAATTTGGCCCGCCTTTAAATTCAACGACACAATATCCTCGTCGGCAAATTGCTCTTCTGACACTTCTTGGTCTAAAGCCAAATGCTTGGCATTGTTCACATGATGGCGATAAGTGCCCTTTTTATGGCTGCCCTTGACCACTTTCATGGCGGCGTTTCCTTCATCGCTATCATAAAGCGCCAGCCAGACGGTCACGGTGGTGTTCGAGGGGCTCAGGGGCCAGTATTGGGCGTCTTGGTGCCAGGGAACGACAGAGCCATCATGGGGCTCTTTTAAAAAGAATTGGCCGCCCCATTGGACAAAGTTTGGCCCCAAAATATCTTCCACATAGTCTAAAATTGTTGGCGTCCGGCAGAGCTCATAAAAACGTCGGCTGGCGGCGTGCCACATATTGGTGTGATTGATGTCGATCTCTGGCGGAACGCGGGCGCTAAGTGCGGTGTAAAAGGCGTCTAAGTCAGCGCCCGCGCTGGCGTCAAATACGGGCAGGCCAGTGACATAGCCATCGCGCTCATATTGTTGTTTTTCGGCGTCAGTCAGCCGCCGGGCGTGTCGATCAATCTGCAACATATCGCGTCCCCTTTGCCGTATCAGAGCGACGTTAAGCCGTCGCTTTTATTGTTTCAGAATAGAACCTTAGCAGCTTTGGGGGCAGAATCAAATAAAGCTAAAGTCACTGGTTGTCAGCGCCGTATTGACGCCGATCAGGGTGAGGCTGTCGCCACTCTGGGCGGTTAGAATTAAATCATTGCCAGCAATGCTTTGGGTCAGGCTGGAGAACGCCTGAGAGGTTTCGATCACATCTTCGCCAAGGGTAAAGTCATTTGCCACATCACTGCCTTTGGAAAGGACAAAATGATCTGCGCCGTTGCCGCCAAAAAGCGTGTCATCGCCGCGGTTGCCATCCACGCGGTCATCGCCTTCATTGCCATATACGTGGTCATTTTGCTGGCCGCCATAAACGCTGTCATTTCCCAGGCCGCCATAAACATTGTCATTTTGTTTGTTGCCATAAACAGCGTCATGACCGTCCAAACCATAAGTGTCATCTGCTTGTTGGCCGCCAAAAAGTGTGTCATCACCGGCGCCGCCAACCAGGCGATCTGCGCCAAGATTTCCGTAAATAAGGTCGCTGCCGCCACCGCCGCTGAGGCTATCGTCCCCTGAGCGGCCATAGATCGCGGTGGCAGCACTGCCATCGGTCAACGCATCAGCCAGTTCGGTTAGGTATTTGCCATTGAAAATCTTATCCAACACGCTGACTGACGGGGCTGAGAGGGTTGGCGCGATATAGCTTTGGTAGAGGGCGTGGCCTAGGGGGTTTTGGGCGGCAACATCGGCGGCGGTGATGCCGGTCCATTCGGGGGCCAGCGAGTCATCAATATAGCGGTCAACAAAGCCCCATTCGCTATAGGTTAAGAGATATAAATACTCACGGGTAAGCAGTGCATGGTAATCCTCCGAACCATCATTTTGCGCGGCATAATCGTCGGTATTGAAGATGCCATTATCGATCGCCTCTTGCATCGCCACGCGCACATCACTGCTGGCAACCCGGCCATTCATGGCACCAGTGCTTGCGGCGTCGGTATAGCCAAACTCGGTGATGGTGTGCAGAAGATGCTCTAACACCTCGGTGATATTACCATTTGTGGTCGCGGTCGTTTCTGGATAGCCGGCGTTTTCCCAGATGAAATCGGCACTTGGATTGCTGTCGCGTGTAAAATCAATACCGGGATAGTTGATGTTGGAATCATCAGCGACAATTGACGGTGAATAGGCCGCCGGGCTGCCATAGCCGATCAGCTGTCCGACATTGATGGTGGCAAAGTTCGTTAAGACAGTTTCTTGCTGGCTGCTGACCACATCAGCGCCGCTGGGGGAGAGGATTTCCTGTAAGACATTCGAAACGGAGGTCACAAAATAATCAGAGGTGGCAGGTGTGTTACCCGTCGCTGGCATGGCAAGGAGCGTTAGGCCATAAACATCGATATACCGATCAAAAGGCGTGACCAGGTCGCTTGTTGTAAGTGCACTAACCGAATAAAGATCAGATGTATCTGACATGCCATTCCCATGGTAATTTTTGAGGTGCGAC
>JBELLC010000036.1:5758-13508 GCA_042088965.1 Nisaea sp.
AATTACAATTTCTAAGCGGTGTCGGCGCGCAAGGCGCATTTTCATGGCAACGTTGATGCCGCTTTGGTTTTCAGAAGAGTGAGGACGACTGGTGCGAGAAGATTACCGATCCATTACTGGCCGGGAAAAAGCGGCGATATTTTTGATGTCTCTCAGCCAAGAGCATGCGGCGAAGATTTTCGCTGCCTTGGATGACGAGGAAATTAAGGAGATTTCGCAATCAATGTCGTCTTTGGGCGCGGTTAGCTCTGAGATTATTGACCGGCTTTTTGTTGAGTTTACCGAACAGGTCTCGACCACAGGCTCGGTGGTCGGCTCGGCAGAATCCGCGCAGCGGCTTTTGTCCAAAATTTTGGGTGACGATAAAGTCGGCGCGATTATGGAGGAAATCCGGGGTCCCGCTGGCCGGACCATGTGGGACAAGCTGGCAAATGTTAACGAGCAGGTGCTGGCAAATTTTTTGAAAAACGAATATCCACAAACCGTGGCCGTTATTTTGGCAAAAATTGGTCAAGGGCATGCTGCCAAAGTGCTTGCGACATTGCCAGAGAACTTCTCGCTGGAGGTTGTTATGCGGATGTTGCGGATGGAGCCGGTCGATAAAGAAATTGAAAAAGATGTCGAACGAATTTTACGGACCGAATTTATGTCGAACCTCGCGCGAACCAATCGCCGTGACAGCCATGAACTGATGGCGGATATTTTCAACAACCTTGATCGGACCACCGAGGGGCGGTTTTTTGCCGCATTGGAAGAACGTAATATCGATTCTGCGGCAAAAATTCGGGCATTGATGTTTACCTTTGAAGACTTGCTGCGTCTTGATCCTTCGGGCGTGCAAACCTTGATGCGTCAGGTCGATAAAGATCGCTTGACCATGGCCTTGAAGGGGGCGTCTGAAGACCTCAAAAAGCTGTTTTTTGGTGCCATGTCTAACCGTGCCTCTAAACTCATGAAAGAAGATATGGCGGCCATGGGGCCGGTCCGGCTGAGCGAGGTTGAAGAAGCGCAAACAGCGATTATCACAGTGGCCAAAGACCTCACCGAGAAGGGTGAAATTGTTCTGGATGATGGCTCGTCAGGTTCTGATACCTTGATTGAATAATCGTGCGTATGTTGATCCATCGAGATTTTTGATATTCAGACATATTGATTTAATGCCATGATTAGAGGGCGTCAGCCCCCCAGACGGAATGATGATGAGGTCGTAGCGGGGCTGTGTTGCCATATGGCCTGTGCCGGGCGCTTGCAAAGCCGATATAACAAGGAACGCTTTCATGAAACAAATTGCGGATCGCAAGATCTTGGGCATGTTGACGCCGTCATCAAACACTGTTTTGGAACCAATGACGGTTGAAATGTTACGCGGTTTAGACGATGTGAGCGCCCATTTTGGGCGCTTTCGCGTCACTGAAATATCGCTTTCGGATTATGGCCTCGGGCAATTTGACCCCGAACCGTTCCTGTATGCCGCCGATTTGCTTGGCGATGCGAAATGCGATGTGATCGCCTGGAACGGGACCTCTGGCGGTTGGCGTGGCTTTGACTATGACAGCGAGATTTGCCAGCAAATTCAGGCTCGAACAGGCGCTGCGGCATCAACCTCAATCCTCGCTAATAATGAGTTGTTTCAGCGTAATGGCGTCAAAAAGTTTGGATTGGTGACGCCGTATACAGACGATGTGCAAAGCAAGATCTTGGCGAATTATGCGGCCGCTGGTTTTGACTGTGTGGCCGAATGCCATCTGGGCATCAGTGAGAACTTTGCCTTCTCGGAAATTGAGGATGCAACCATTATCGAGATGTGCCGCGATGTGGCCAAACAAAAGCCGCAGGCCATTTCGATTATCTGCACCAATATGCGCGGCGCACATTTGGCCGCGCAACTGGAAGCAGAACTTGGCATCCCAATCTATGACTCGATTTCCGTGGTGGTTTTGCGGGCGCTGGAACTTGCTGGCGTGGCGCCTCAGCGGGTCACGGGCTGGGGAGAGATTTTTCAGACGGCCCATAAATCGTAACCGATGCTTTATGAGGGGAATGCCAATGTCAGCCTATGACGTGATCATCAAAAATGCCCAGATTGCCACGGCCAGCGATCAATACAGCGCTGATATCGGCATCAAAGATGGGAAAATTACCGCTTTAATGCAGGGCCTAGAAGGCGCCGATGAGGTGATTGATGCCGCTGGTCGTTGGGTCACTCCGGGGGGGATCGATTCCCATTGCCACATTGATCAAGCCAGCAGTGATGGCAGTGTCTGCGCCGATGACTTTGAGACCGGCACACGTTCGGCGGCGTGCGGTGGAACAACCACAGTTATTCCATTTGCCGCCCAAATGCGTGGGCAATCACTGTTAGATGTGGTCAAGGATTACCACCATAAAGCTGATGGTAAGGCGCTGATTGATTATAGTTTTCACCTGATTGTCAGCGATCCAACACCGCAAGTTTTGGGCCAAGAGCTGCCAGCATTGATCCGCGACGGTTATACCTCGTTCAAAGTCTATATGACCTATGACGATATGAAGTTGTCGGACAGGCAAATCCTGGATGTATTGGCCTTGGCCCGCCGTGAACAGGCGATGGTGATGGTCCATGCAGAAAATGCGGAAGTCATTGCATGGCTCACCGAAGCCCTGGAAAATGCTGGTCTCACCGCGCCGCGCTATCACGCGACCTCGCGGCCTGGACCGGTAGAGCGAGAGGCAACCCACCGGGCAATTACCTTGGCAGAGATTTTGGATACGCCGGTGTTATTGGTGCATGTGTCTGCGCGCGAAGCCATTGAGGAAATTCGCCGGGCCCAGGACAGGGGCCTGAAGGTCTATGGTGAGACCTGCCCGCAATATCTGTTTTTAACCGCTGACGATTTGGCCAAGCCAGAATTCGAAGGTGCAAAATGTATCTGCTCGCCGCCGCCGCGCGATGCTGCCAACCAGGAATATGTTTGGGCGGGACTGGCCAATGGAACCTTTCAGGTGTTTTCCTCAGATCATGCCCCAACCCGGTTTGATGACAGCAAAGGTAAAAAGATTAATGGCGAAAAAGGGGCTTTTCGATGGATCCCAAATGGTGTGCCCGGTCTGGAGACGCGCTTGGCGTTGTTATTCTCCCATGGGGTTTTAGATGGCCGCTTGAGCATCAATAAGTTTGTTGAGCTGACGGCAAGCAATCCGGCAAAGCTTTACGGCCTGTACCCGCGTAAGGGCACGATCGCTGTGGGCAGTGATGCTGATGTGGTGATTTGGGATAGCAAGACAGCGCGGCAAATCAAAAATGAGGATCTGCATCACAATGTTGATTATACCCCTTATGAGGGGATTGAGCTGCGGGCCTGGCCAGCCATAACAATGTCACGGGGAACCGTGGTTTGGGACGGCACAGCACCCCTTGACGCAAAGGGACGGGGACAATTTTTGGAATGCGATTTGCCCGAGACAGCGCGTCCGAAGCAGGCCCATGTGGCAGAGCCTTGGCTGCAATAAAAGTCACCCAATGTGGAAGCGATAAGCGCTGTTGGCGTTCGGCATTGGCGATAATCTGATTGCATTATTTTCTATTGATGGCGTGGCGCTGGTCTGTGATCATGGCAGTGTTGGTTAAAATAACACCTGCTGCAGGAGCGTATTGATGTCGAAACCAATTGCATTAATTATTGGCGTTGGTGCTGAAAAGGGCATTGGTGGGGCGCTATGTCAGCGTGCTCAGCAGGCCGGCTATCACGTCGCCATTGTTGGCCGGACAGCGGCCAAGATCGACACCCTTGCGGCGCAGATTAATGCTGAGGGCGGCAGTGCTAGCGCGCATGTGGCTGATGTTGGTGATGAGGCTCAGATGTTGGCAATGTTCGCCGATATTGACGCACTCGAGGGTGATTTAGCGTTTGTGACCTATAACGCTGGTAGTGGCTTCCGTCATGAGACGGCCGCCATGTCAGGGCAGGTTTTTGAGGATGTTTGGCGGGTCACCTGCCTGGGCGGCTTTATCGCTGGCCGGGAGGCGGCAAAACGTCTGGCAACCCTTGGGCAGGGAACGCTTGTATTCACGGGGGCAACAGCGTCGATAAAAGCCCGCCCGCCTTTTCTTGCCTTTGCGTCCGCAAAGGCAGGATTACGCGCCGTCGCTGCCGGCTTGGCCCGAGAGTTTGGACCCAAAAATGTGCATGTGGGCCATGTCATCATTGATGGCGGTGTTGATGGTGCAATCCGCCGAAAGCGGATTCCCGCAGATGCAGAAACGGCTGGGGAGAACGAAATTCTCAGTCCTGATGCAATCGCTGAAAGTTACTGGCAACTGCATTTACAGCACCGGTCCGCTTGGAGCTTTGAAATCGATCTGCGGCCTTTCAGTGAGGTGTTCTAACGCTGCATCCTGTTTAGGTGACCTTTTGCGCGGTTTGGAATTTCGCTTGTTGCCATAGTTTGTTTTTCCAAATGTATTCAATTTTTTCAGCGGCATGCAGGATATCGTTGCGATCAAGATAGAGGGGGGTAATCCCAAATCGCATAAGGTTTGGGGCGCGGAAATCGCCAATAACACCCTCGTTGATCAGTGCCTGCATGAACGCATATCCGTGCCTGAACGCGAAAGAAACTTGGCTGCCGCGCAAATCTGGATCCCGAGGGCTGGCTAAGGTGAGATCAGGACAGCGCTGCGTCACCTGCTGGATGAAAAGCTCTGATAGGCAGATCGCGGCGCGGCGGATCGCGGTCAAGTCGGCACCTGTCCAAACTTTCAAGGCTTCGTGCAAGGCGCTCATTTGAATGACGGAAGGAGTGCCGACACGCATCCGTTCAATCGACATGGCTGGCCGGTAGGCGGTTTCAAAGGCAAAAGGCTCTGCATGTCCCAGCCATCCTGCCAGCGAAGGCTCAACCGCTTGGGTTAGGTCGGGGCGAACATAGATGAATGCGGGCGCGCCAGGGCCGCCATTGAGATATTTATAGGTGCAGCCAACGGCAAATTCGGTCTCGCTGGCTTGCAGGTCAATTGGTAGCGCCCCGGCACTATGGGCCAAGTCCCAGATGGTGATTGCGCCCCCTGCATGGGCCAGCTGGGTGATGGCCTGCATGTCATGTTTGCGGCCTGTTCGGTAATCAACCTCGGTTAGCAGGACGGCGGCGATGTCATCAGATTGTTGACGTAAGGTGTCGCTGACGGCCTCTGGGGCAACAATCTGTAAGACATAGTCCGCGTCTTTTAAGGCGATCAGGCCTTGAGCGATATAAAGATCAGAGGGGAAATTACCGCTGTCAGATAAAATAACCCGCCGGTTGGGGCGCAGGGCCAGGGCCGCGGATAAGGCTTGGAAGACCTTTATGGATAAAGTGTCGCCCATCACAACACTGCCCGTAGGTGCGCCAATCAGGGGGGCAATGAGATTGCCCACATCGACAGCTTGTTGCATCCAACCAGCAGAGTTCCAGGCGCGAATTAAGTCTGTTCGCCATTCATTTTGAATAACGGTTTGAACCCTTTCATTGACGCCTTTAACCAGTGGACCGAGGGAATTACCATCCATGTAAATGATCCCAGCGGGTAGATCGAAAAGATGTTTACGCAGCACGCCAGCGTCAGAGGCCTGTCGCGCGCGATCATGTTCTCGTGTCATTCGGAGACCTCATCGGTCGGTTGCGGGTTTTACCCGTCATTTCGCTCAACCATATTCGCACAAGCGATATCATGGCTTAAATCTCTGCTGCAATCAAACGACATTTAAAATCAGACTGTTGGCGTATCTGGGCGACGTGATCATGTGGTCAGGTCATGAAAATGCTGGCGAGATGAAAGATGCGGTGATTAGATAACAGTCACGTCAAAATTACTCCGATACTCCATGATAGAATGCAGAACCCGATGAATGATGCGATTTGGCAGCATATTGAAAACAGTATGGCTGCGCAGACGATGATGCAAACGCTGGGCGCGCGTTTGGCGCATGTTGGTGACGGTGAAGCCACCATTGAAGCGCCAATCCTGCCCGGCAGCCGTCAGCAACAGGGGGCAGGTGCTGGCGCCCTAACCTTTGCACTGGGCGATACAGCTGCGGGCTATGCAGCCCTTTCCAAATTGTCCTTAGATTACGAAGTTCTGACCTCTGAGTTGAAAATTAACTTTTTGGCCCCTGCGGTTGGTGAGCTTTTACGGGCCGAGGGCAAGGTTGTTAAAGCCGGTCGGCGGCAAATTATTGTGACCGCCGAGGTGTATGCGATAACCGGTGAAGAGCGCCAGTTAATTGCTGTTTTGCAAGGCACAATGGTACCAACAACGGCCGCCCGGTCATATTAACAGCGACAGCACCATAATCGATATTTGGGGGGATAACATGCAAACCTATACAGCGGATGTGATTGTGGTCGGATGCGGTATTGCGGGCCTGTCAGCGGCGATGACGGCAGCCGAGCATGGGGCGCGGGTCGCTATTTTAGAGCGTGCGCCAGAACATGAGCGGGGCGGCAATACCCGCTATACCGAGAGTTTTTGGCGAATGAAAAGTGAAGATGCTGTCTCAGATGACTTTGAAGAGCGCTTTGCTGCCAACGCGGGCGGCTGGCCGGACCCTGGTATTGCGCAAGATGCGGTGCGGGACTGGGATAATCAGCCTGCTGTGCTGCGCTCTCTTGGCATGGTTGACCCTGGATTTGTGGCAACTCTGGCTGCTGAAGCGCCAAAGGCGCTGAAATGGCTGAAAAGCTTTGGCGTGACCTTTGATTTTCTGCCGCTTTATTTCCTCAGCCAGTCAACCACCCGGATGGGACCTGTTGGTGGCGGTCTTGCGCTCGTTGAGGCCTTGGCTGGGGCGGCTGAAGCGCGAGAAGGCCAGATCACTTTTTATTATGAGACTGCCGCCCGCGATTTGATCACCGACGAGACGGGCCGCGTTTGTGGGATTAAGGCTGTTGCAAAAGGCAACCGTCCGGTCCGCTTTGAGGGCCAATCAGTGGTGTTGGCATCGGGTGGCTTTGAAGGCAATTCTGAAATGCTGAGCCATTACGTGGGCGCACAAGCACAATTCATCCGCCCAGTTGCCCGTGGCGGTCATTATAATCGTGGTGAGGGCATTCGCATGGCGTTAGATGCGGGTGCTGCCGCCTGTGGCGATTTTGGCAGCTTTCATGCGCAGCCAGTTGATCCCCGTGCCACCGATTGGGAGCCTGTTGTGCTGAATTACAGCTATGGCCTCTTGGTTAACCGGCAGGGGCAACGGTTTACCGATGAGGGGCCGGCGATGGTGGATGCCACTTATGAGGCGGTGACCCGTGAAATTATGGCACAGCCAGAAGGGCTTGCTTTTGCGGTCTTCGATGCAGGATTAGATGATGTCGATAATTGGCAGGCGACGGTGCGCTCGCGGGTGCCGCCGTATCAGGCCGCAAGCCTCGCAGAATTGGCAGCGCTGATGGGGGTTGAGCCGGTCTTGCTCGAAGAAACCGTCGCTGATTTTAACGCCGCTTGTCCTGCCAGTGGAGATTTTGATCCGTTGCAGCCTGATGGCCTGGCAACCCGTGATCTGTTACCCCGTAAATCAAATTGGGCGCGGCCCTTGTTGACACCGCCCTTTCGCGCCTGGCCAATGATCTGCTCGAACTGTTTTACCTTTGGCGGTGTAAAGGTTGATCATCATGCGCGGGTGATCAATGCCGAAGGCGATGCGATCCCTGGGCTATATGCTGCGGGTGAGGTTGTTGGGCTTTATTATCGGACTTATACCGGAGCAACATCGGTCATGCGCGGGGCGGTGACAGG
>JBELLC010000036.1:13608-23967 GCA_042088965.1 Nisaea sp.
TTGGCGATCATGGCGGCTCATGGCGGAACGTGAGGTCACGTCGGTGAATGGCGGCCAAACGGCCGGGGGGTGGTTTGGCTGGTCTCTCATCACCGTGACACGTTCAATCACCCTTTTGCCGACAAAATCATTCACCACGTAATGTTGGCTAAAACGATTGTCCCACATCCCGATGGTGCCCGCAGACCAGCGGTGGCGGACGGTGAATTGTGGTTGCTGAATCCAGCGCGTCAAATATCTCAGAATATGGGCACTTTCTGGCGCGCTTAATTCAACAATCCGGCGGGTGAAATGCTCATTTACGTAGAGGGCTTCCCTGCACAGACATGGTTTAACGCCGACAAATTTAGGTTGGGGGCAATTTTAGTACATTGCAGAAATAATAAAAATCTGGCTATGATTGTAAAACCCGATTTCCATCAGTGGTAATAATCTAAACGCGCCTCCTTCTAAAACCATGCACTGTGATGAGGCGGCGTACTTACCTAAAAAGATGCACAATTAATGAGGGAAAAACATGAAAACCAGGATGATCGTGACAGTTGCCGCATTACTTCTGACCCTGACGGGGCTTGCGGACGCAAAAACCTTAAAAGTTCAATCCAGTTCAAAAGCGGGTGACTGGGCGCACCGGTTTATGACCGATAAATGGGCCCCGAAACTGGGTGTGATGACCGGTGGTAAAGTGACGCTTGATGTGTTGCCGACGAAGGCTGTTGTGCCGCACCGCGAAACCATTGATGCGGTGGCAAATGGTATTTTGGACGGAGATTTGAACGCTGTTTCTTACTTTTCCGGCCGGGATCCCGCATTTGCGATCATTGGTGACCTTATCGCTGGCTATGATACGGTTGATCAGGTGCGGACCTTTTGCCAATACGGCGGCGGCAAAGAGATGCTGCAAAAGCTTTACGACAAATACACCAAAGGCCGGGTGCATGTTGTCGGCTGCGGGCCCTATGCGAAAGAAGCTTTTGTGTCGACCGTACCAATTCGGGGTATTGCTGACTTTAAAGGGGTAAAAGTACGCTCGCCTGAGGGTCTTGCCGCTGAAGTCTTTAAGCGTGTTGGCGCGGCCCCGGTGTCCTTGCCGTTCTCGGAGGTTTATACGGCCCTTGAGAAAAAAGTCATCGACGCCGCTGATGCCTCTGCACATGTCAATAACAATGCCAGTGGCATGTACAAGATTGCCAAATTCCCAATCTATCCGGGCATTCATTCGATGGCTGTTCTGCAGTTCATTGTGAATAAAAAAGTTTGGAATAAGATCGGCAAAGAGGGCCAAACCGCCCTTGAGGTTTGGTATCAGGCTGCCTATGACGCGATGCGCCGCGAAGCGGATATCGAAGACCAGAAAATCGCTGATACACAACGTAAAGGCGGCGATATTGAGGTTATTGATTGGAGCACCGAGGAGCGGGCGAAGTTCCGCGAAATTGCTGTTGGTGCATGGGAAGATTTCTCAAAGAAATCACCTTTGGCAAAAGAGGCTTTGGACGTGCATTTGAATTTCATGCGGTCAACCGGCTTGCTGAAGTAAGGCATTGGCATACCGCTGTGCCTATGGGTGCAGCGGTATAACCCCTATCAGAATTCAGATTTACGTTAGAGGACGCGGCGATGACACACTTCACCGAGCGAATGGTCGGTGCGCCGATTGGCGAGCCTTTTAACCGAACCATTGATCACATAAGTCGCTTTCTAGGCTTGTCAGTTGGTAATCTCTATTTGATTGCGGCGGGTTGTACCCTTTGGGAAGTTTTTTCACGTTATGTCCTCAATGCCCCAACCCAGTGGGTATTTGAGGTGGTGATGGTGTTGTGCGCAATTGCTTGGATGATATCAGCAGGCTTTGTCACGGTACAAAAGCGTCATATCGGCATTACCGTCCTGTATCTCATGCAGCCGCCGAGGGTACGCTGGTGGCTCGATCTCTTTGCCATGGTGGTTGGTGTCGTCGCGCTTTATATGATGGTCTCGGATACGCTGATCCGGGCGTTAGAAAGCATTGATCTGGTTGAACGTGGCGGCACAGCCTGGAATTCACCCTTGCCGCTGGTTGTAAAAACCGTTTTGGTCACAGGCTTGTTTCTTTATTTGATGCAATTGCTGGTCAATCTTGGACGGCATTTTCAAAAACATTATCTGCAAGTTGCAACCTTGGCCATCATGGCCCTGATCTGCGCCCGTCTCATCGTGCAGACATTGGCCCATTATAGTGAATTCGACAGTGTTTGGATGCAGTTTGATACCTATTTGGTGGATTCAGCAGGAAGCCTTGTTGACCAATTTCGGGTTGACCGTGATGCCGTTGGGATTGCCACTATTTCCTTCGTGATCGTCATTGCGCTCCTTGCGTTGATGATGACGGGCATGCCGCTGGGAATAGTTACCCTGATTATTTCGGTTGCCTGTGCGCTGGCCTTTTATGGCCTTCCGGGCATGTATCTGGTGTCCACCAATGCGGTTGACCTATTGGAAAAATATCCGTTGGTGGCGGTGCCCTTCTTTGTGCTGATGGCGTCGATCCTGGAGCGGGCAGGGATTGCCCAAGACCTGTTTGATGCGATGTCGATCTTTGCTGGAGGTCTACGTGGTGGGGTGGCCCTGCAAACCACCATTGTTGCCGTGATCCTGGCTGCGATGTCTGGGGTGATGGGCGGGGAGATCGTTATGCTGGGCCTGGTGGCGCTGCCGCAGATGCTGCGCCTTGGGTATGATCGGAAATTAACCATTGGCTTGATTTGCGCGGCGGGTGCGCTGGCGACATTGATTCCCCCATCGATCGTCATGATCGTTTACGGCTTAAGCGCCAATGTGGGCATTGGTGATCTGTTCACAGCAGGCTTTATCCCCGGTTTGATGTTGGCGGCCTTTTATGTGTCCTTTGTGTTGATCCGCTGTAACCTGAACCCGTCATTGGCCCCAACAGCAGCTGAAATCGCCCTGAAAACAGGTGTTGAGGCGAAACTGGATCGCCATCAAATCACCGCTGTTGTGATGTGTATTGTGCTGATTTTCTGTGTCATGGGCTCGATTTATGGCGGTGTGACAAGCGTTACGGAGGCTGCTGCCGTTGGTGTGTTTGGGGCTATCGTGGTTGCGGCTATCCGGTTGAAATTTAGTTACGTGCTGCTGCGTGATTGCTTGGCCAATACCATGGCCGTTGTTGGCACTATCATTTGGTTGATCCTGGGGGCGGTTGCCTTTGTTGGCTTATATAACTTGATTGGTGGCGCTGACTTCATGCGTGACCTGATCAAAGGCACCGGCCTAAGCGCGCTGGGGACGATTTTTGTGATGATGGCGGTGCTGGTGGTTCTGGGCACTTTTATGGAATGGATCGCGATTATCTTTATCACCGTGCCAGTGTTTGCGCCGGTGGTCCGTGATTTGGCACCTGAGCTTGGTTTAACGCCGGAATGGGCGGCTGTTTGGTTTGGCATTCTATTTGTGATGAATATCCAAATTTATTTCCTGTCGCCGCCCTTTGGCCCCGCCTGTTTCTGGCTTAAATCGGTGGCCCCGAAAGATGTCACATTACAGGAAATTTTTGTCAGCGTGCTGCCGTTCATTTGTTTGCAGATCATTGGCATGCTGTTGGTAATGTTTATCCCGGAAATTGCCCTTTGGATGCCAAAGGCCTTGAATTAGGCAGAAAGGAAGGGACATGAGCAATTCGATTGAAACACCGAATGCGACGCCTGAAGACGCAGATCACGAGCAACTTGAACATGGCTTTCAAGATGGTGGTTACTATGGCATCGCGCCTGGGATCGCAGGCGTGCTGATGGGGGCTTTGATTATCTGGTTTATGTTTGCTGTTGCGGATGGTTTCGCGTAACCATAATGCGGGCGAGCGTTGATTGGAGTGAGAAATGAAACCGGATGTTGTAGGTTTTTTTGACGCCTTGACCCACACTGTCAGCTATATGGTCAGTGATCCTGCAACCAGCGCGGCGGCGATTATTGATTCAGTGTTGGGTTATCAAGCAGCATCCGGGCGCACCGATACCCAATCTGCCGATCAGATCATTGCGGCTGTGCATCAGCGTGGTCTGACGGTGGAATGGATTATTGACACGCATGTGCATGCTGACCACCTTAGCGCGGCCCCTTATCTGCGGGAAAAAATAGGCGGCAAAGTTGCGATTGGTGCTGCCATTACCGAGGTCCAGCGAGTCTTTGGCGCGGTTTTCAATGCCGGGACTGATTTTCGCTGCGATGGCCAGCAATTCGATAAACTGTTTCAGGATGGCGAAAGCTATCGTCTTGGCAGTATTGAGGCGCGTGCCCTGCACACCCCGGGGCACACCCCGGCCTGTATGAGCCATTTGATTGGCGATGCTGTCTTTGTGGGTGACACCCTGTTTATGCCAGATTTTGGCACGGCTCGCTGTGATTTTCCGGGGGGTGATGCCGGACAGTTATATGACTCGATTCAAAAGCTTCTGACTTTGCCTGACGCGACACGGATGTTTTTATGCCATGATTATAAGGCGCCAGGCCGGGATGATTTCGCCTGGGAGACAACGGTTGCGGCGCAAAAACGCCAAAATATTCACGTCGGCAACGGTGCCAGCCGGGAGGACTTTGTCGCCCTGCGCCAGGCGCGCGACGCAGGCTTGTCCATGCCAGCATTGATTCTGCCGTCTGTGCAGGTGAATATGCGTGCCGGTGACTTGCCGCCGCCGGAAGATAACGGCCAACAATACTTAAAAATCCCTCTAAACGCCTTTTAGCTTTACCCGGGAATCCGGTATTTTTGAGAAGAATATTGAAAGAAAAGGAGGACATTATGCTCCAACAAGCAGATGACTTTTTGGCGGAATGTGATGCCTTGGCGGAGGTTTTGGAAACCTTAACGCCGGCTGATTGGACGCGGCCAACACTGTTCAAGGATTGGACCGCCAATGATGTCATGGTGCATCTGCATTTTTGGAACAAAGCGGCAGATCTATCGGCCAATGATGAAGACGCCTTCATGCGGTTTTATACGGCCATGGCTGCAGACGTGAAGACGCAAGGGCGGCGCGCTGCCGAAGGTAATGAAGTACCAGAACGCGGCCCAGAGCTGTTGGCGCTGTGGCGTGATTATGCCCATAACATGGCAGCACGTTGGCGGCCGCTTGATCCGAAAAAGCGCGTTAAGTGGGCGGGCCCTGACATGTCTGTGCGCTCCTCCATTACCGCCCGGCAGATGGAAACCTGGGCCCATGGTCTGGCGATTTTTGATGTGATGGGGGCGGAACGGTCCGAAAGTGACCGGTTACGGAACATTGTTGTTCTGGGGGTCAATACCTACGGCTGGACCTTTATGGTGCGTGACTTAACCCCACCAGAGCCGATGCCGCGCCTTAATTTGACAGCACCGTCAGGGGGGGTGTGGTCCTTTGGCCCAGAGGATGCACCCGCACAGATTACCGGCAGCGCCCTTGATTTTTGCTATGTGGTGACGCAAACACGCAGTTATGCCGATACCAGCCTTCACATTCACGGCGCGGCTGCGGAACAATGGATGCATCAGGCGCAATGCTTCGCCGGACCACCCGAGACCCCCCCTGCCAAAGGCGCCCGCCACCGCGCCAAAGCTTAACCAACGGCACGGCTACGTTTACTGATAGGTCTAAGGCAAATTTGCGCCATAATTTATAAAGTATTACTGAAAAATATTTCTAGGTTGGAGGTCGTTTAAAAGTATTAGAAATAATGTATAATTTACAATCTTCCTTTTTATCATTAAAAAAAATAGAAAAGGAGGTTTTGATTTGGAATATTTCATTTTTATCATTTTGGCTACTGTTGCTTTGGCTGTTTATAATGGGTTTGATCTCCAGAATAAGCTGAAACAAAAGAAAAATGATGCAAAAGAAACAGAATTCAGGCTACGACGAATTTCGGCGTTTTCGCCGACGCATGTTTTCGTGGGTCCTAATGCCTTTGAAGGTGTAGCTGTTGATCCGTCCCGTAATATGGTTGCGTTCAGTGACATGCAAAGGCGGCTTCGTACCTATAATTTCAAGGATATTATTTCTGTTGAAACCATTGTTGATGGTGAGTCCGTTCAAAAAACAAACCGCGGCAGTCAACTTGTCGGTGCCGCCGTCGGTGGGCTGCTGCTGGGTGGTGCTGGCCTCTTGATTGGTGCGCTTTCGGGGTCAAAGTCAGAAAAAAAGAAGGTATCAAAGATCAGTATTAAGGTGGTGGTTTCCGACATTGATAAACCGGGCCATAGTGTGGTTTTTTATGATGATGCAATCAATGTGAAACAGGCACATGAAACGGATCTTAGAAGCAGCGCGGCGCGAGCTGATGAATGGACACAGAGATTTCAGGTCATCATCGGGACTGATAATGCGCCATGACAGCAGTGATGAGAATTTTGATGTTTTCTGGTGATTGCGTCACATAGAGCTTTATCCAGAATTTTAATCTGTTTAACGCAGACGCTGTGCTGCTTTTACTTTTCGCTGGTGGCGGCCCGTATAATCTCTGGTCTTGGCGTTGTGATTGCCACAATTTATGTCACGAAGATGACCACAGATTGGTTTGCTGGCAAGGCATGAGCGACAGCATGAAGTGTGCTGGTGATGAGCTGGCCCATTGGTATTGCAATGGGGCGGGTTGGTCATGAATGGCTTGCCGCATCCTTTGGCTGGCCGATGGCGTTTACGGCTGTATCCAGCGTTTGCACGGTGGCGGCAGGTGCGATCTTCCTCGGCTATCGTGCGCCAAATCTTGCCCGCCCTGCTGCTGTCACTGTGACAGTTCATATTTTAACCCGGCCAGAGTTTATGTTGACCTTACTGGCGGGCCATCGCCAGGGGGTGGGGGCAGCATTTATTTTTGAACCGCTATACCTGCGCCGGTGATGACATGTTGGCTCTTCGATTGCAGTGGCGAGCCCCATCTTGCGTTGCTGTTTGCCGCCGTTTTATTTGCCCTGACGGCTCTGACAACAGCCAGTTTTAAGCTGTGTAAAAAACAACTTGGCGCGCTTGCCCGGTGAGGTTTTAAGGGCGCCAAGAAGGCGGTGATGTCAGGCAGTGAGGGTCAGTAACATAGCACCACATCAACCGCCGCAGAGCGCTCCAACAGCACGGTTGGCATGGCAAAGGCTGCGTTATAGCCGTCCAGCAAGCTTTCATCATAGCCGCGCGCCTTTGCCGACATGCCGGAGACATGCAGGCGGGTGCCAGCCTCTTTTAAAGCGCTTAAATGCTCAAATAAATCGCCGGTGCCTTGGCCGACCACTTCACCTGCCGCTTTGCAGTTCAAAAGATGGGTACCGTCGGCGGCCAGAAAAACTTCTACCGTATGGCCTTCGGCAACAGCTGTTCGGGCGACGATAAGCCCTAAAGTTGCCTTGTTGACCTGTTCTGGGCCGCTATGCACATGAATGAGATAAGTTGCCATAATTTCACCTATTGGTTTTTGAAAAATTGACCGCGCGAATGGGCCAGCTTGGTTGCCGTCTTGATACTCACAGATTTTGCTTTACGCAATAAGGTTTACGCCATTTGATCTAATGCTCTGTTCACCGCATATTGTGTATTGCCATATTGCATGATGTACCCCGAAGTAGGCGTAGGAAAAATGATTAAAACCGCTCTGTTTATTTTTATGATCAGTATTGCCGTGTGTGGTGCGGCGCGTGCGGCCGATGATGGTAAGGTTATCGCATTCTATGAAAACGGCCAGTTGAAAAGTGAGATGACCTATCAGAATGGTATACTGCATGGGCCTTATGCGATGTATTTTGAAAATGGCAAACCGATGATGCGCGGGGCGATGAAAAACGGCAAAAGGCATGGCCGCTGGGAGGTGTTCTATTTTAACGGTGATAAAAGTTTGCATTCATCCGGCGTCTATCAAAATGGCACCTGGGTGAGGCGATAGCCCAAGGCATAAGCTTAAAACCGACTTTAATGATGCCGCTATAAAGTTTTTTAGGTGTTATCCGTTCCAGAAAAATTCTTAAATATCGCAACTGATAACGGTGTCATGCCAAGATTTTCCTGCCGGCCCAAGGGCGTCGGTCCCTTTGCGGCACGTGTCATATACATGGATGTGCCAGCGCCCGGCTGCGGGGAACAGCGGTAACCCGAAACGACGGCTGTCACCCTGGTGGGGAGAAATGGGATTATGGCGACTTTAACGCTGGCGTGTTGGGATTACGATCGTGCCCGTCCGGTGCTCGACGGCAGCTTGCAATTGGAAGGATTTGACTTGGTGTGTCACGCCGAGCCTCCTGGCACGCTGTTTCCACTGGCGGTCAATGACGCGCCTTTCGATATTACCGAGTTGTCGTTTGCCAGTTATCTTATTCAAACGGCGCGTGGCGAGTCGCAATATATTGGCTTGCCGATATTTTTATCTCGGGCTTTTCGTCATGGTGCCATTTACGTCCATGCAGATGCCCAGATTAAGACACCGAAAGATTTGGAAGGCCGTATCGTTGGGGTGCCTGAATATGGGATGACGCTTGCTGTATGGGTGCGGGGCATTCTTGCAGATGAATTTGGCGTTGATGTCAGCCAGTTGAAATACCGAACTGGTGGGCTCAACCAGTCGGGCCGGGTTGAGCGTTTAAAGCTCGACATCCCCAGTTCTATTGATGTTCAACCCTTAAGCCCCTCGCTCAGTCTCAATGAGGCGATATTGAATCGGCAACTGGACGCCATTATTGCGCCCGCGCCGCCGCGCGCGTTCTCAGAAGGGAATAAACGGCTGGTGCGGCTCATCGACCCAGCGGGGCCAGCAGAGCGCGCTTATTTTAAGCGAACCGGCATTTTCCCGCCAATGCATATACTGGGCCTTAAAAAGACCGTTGCGGCGGCCCATCCTGCCCTCGCCAGAGCCGTCTACCGTTTATTTGAGGCGGCCCGGCAGATTGCAATGGCACGGGTGAAGGCTGTTGCGCAAAGCTCAGCTAATCGCGACATGTCGCCCTGGTACGCTGACGCTTATGAACAGGCCGTGGCGGTTATGGGCGCTGACTACTGGACCTATGGGGTGGGCCATAATTTGGCCGACCTTGAGGCATTCTGTCGATATTGCCATGCCCAACACTTAACGTCTCGCCAGCTATCTGTTCGCGAGATTTTCCATCCTGATTTTGCAGAATCGCGTTAGCCATCGTTTATTTCTGCCGAACAGGATGCTTGCGCTTCGGCACGGCGGCGTTAAAATATAAATCCGTTAATTTTCAGAGGGTAGGCGGGAAATGGCACTCATCACACTGGTTAACCAATGTCATATTGAGCATGGTGCGATTAGCATGCTCGGGGACACTCTCAAGCAACTTGGGATCAAACGCCCGCTGATCTGTACCGATAAGGGGTTGGTTGCCGCGGGTATCGTTGACACGATTAGGGGGCGAATTCCGAACGATGTCGACGTTACCATTTATGATGGCACACCAGAAAACCCAACCGAGCCAGCCGTCAAAGATGCGGTGCGGATGTATACAGAAAACGGCTGTGATGGGATCATCGCACTCGGTGGTGGGTCGGCGATGGATCTATCGAAGGGGGCAGCCCTGTTGCTGACCCATAGTGAACCTCTGATTAACTACAATGCGGCGACGGGGGGGACCATGAAGATTGGTCCCGTTGCCCCAATGATCGCTATCCCAACCACCTCGGGTACCGGCTCTGAAGTGAGCCGCGGCGCAGTGATTAAAACGCAGGATGGTCGCAAGCTGATTTTCAGAAGTCCGAATATGGTCGCCAAGGTTGCGCTTTGTGACCCTGAACTGACCCTTGGTCTGCCGCCATTTCTAACCGCAGCCACGGGCATGGACGCTGTCACTCACCTGATGGAAGCGGTCATGAGCCCCGTTGAAAACCCGGCAGCTGAAGCGATTGGGTTGGATGGGTTGTGGCGTGCCGTTGGCAAGGGATACTTGATCCGCGCAACCGAAGATGGGGCGGATAAAGAGGCCCGCAAGCAAATGATGATCGCAGCGGCCGAAGGTGCGCTGGCCTTTACCAAAGGCCTCGGTGCGGTTCATTCAATGAGCCATGCAGCTGGCCGCATTGATCATTTGAACCTGCATCACGGTACCTTGAACGCGGTCTGTTTGCCGGCTTGCCTGCGTTATAATGATGATGTTTTGGGCGAGAAGCGTGACCGCATGAAGCAGGTTATGGGGGTGCCAGAAAGCCAGTCATTGGATAACGTGATTGAAGATTTAAACACGCAACTGGGCTTGCCAGCGAGCCTGTCAGAGATGGGGATAACCGAGGACATGGTCCCTGGAATGATTGATCATGCCCTGGCTGACCCCTCGACACAAACCAATGCTAAGCCCGTCGATGCCGCCGGTTTTGCGGCGCTTTTCAAGGATGCGATGGC
>JBELLC010000180.1:0-3827 GCA_042088965.1 Nisaea sp.
GCATTAATTAACGCAGACCTTGAATGGTAAGCTAAAAAAGGCGATTCTGTTATGATTGTCGGGCTTACCCGTAATGCCCAGCGATTGAACGCGCTTCGCAGGCACGCGTGATAACTTTGAGGAGAGAGGTTAAAAATGCGCGAACATGAGATTTACTTTCTCCAACGGCAAAACGGCGACATCTGGGACACTTTGCTATCGGCAGAAACCTCAGAGGCGCTCGAGGAAGCGTTAAGCGAAGCGATTGCCGATGCGATCCCGGCGGCCTTGCGCATCGCTGTAGGTGACTATCAGACAGAAACCAATGCCTGGACTTATCAACAAATTTTCTTCCTTGATAAAAACAGTTACCGGCTGCCGGCACCCCGCCATGAGGCCCCAACGACGGTCGCTGAGCCCGAAAAACAGCGGGATATCAATGTTGATTTCGCGGAACTGAAACGCCGCTTGGAAGCAGGGGAATTTGACGACGAAGAGCCGGTGCGGCGTTCCGCCGGCAACAATTCTGCGGTCGGCGGCATCGGACAAGCCGAACAACAACCGGATAGCACAGCAGCGCCGGCTGCCGAGGTGGCGGCAAATCAGACCGCCCAAACAAGCCAGACCGAAGAGGCGCTGGGTGGTGACGAGAAAGCTGCCGCAAGCGAAATTCTGGCTGCCTGGCGAGAGCGCGATAATGAACTGGAAGCGCCGGAAGAGCTGCCACAACGTTCGCTATTCGGACGCGTTCTGCGGTTCTTATTCTCCTTGACCATCATTATCATTTTAGCGGCCATTATCTCCTTCTCTGCATTGGTGATCTTAAAACATCCCATTGTTATGCCTTATGTGGACAAATTTGGCTTAACGGAGATTGTCAAGAACTTGGGCATTACCTCGGCACCTGAGGATGCCGGCGCGCCGCCGGTAGCGCAGAATGCGATGGCAAAAATCACCGTCAACGGCCCACGGTTGGACTATCTGGGGATACCATCACAGATCAAAGGCAAATGGTCGGCCGGTAAATGCGATCAAGATTACATCACCTTTGGCAAGGATAGTTATATCAGCCGGACCGCCGCAGGCGACATTGATCGCACCGCCGTCAGCCGAAGTTTTGAAGATGATTATTACATCTATCTGGAAGTCAGCACGGACTATGTGGAACATTTTCAGAAAGTTGACACCAAGAGCCTGCGGCATGTGGGTCATACATCATTGGATGGGTTCACCGCCAAAGCAGATTCCGAAATCATCACAACCTGTGACAACTAATTGTTAAAAAAGCGCTCTTTGCGCAATTTCAACGGGTTTCAGCAAATCGGCATCATCATTGGTAACGCCGCCGACCTTGTCTGACACAGGGAAACTGATCAGGTTATCGCCATCAAAGGGCTGACAGATTTCCTGGCGATCAGCGATTGACCCGGTTAGCCATTTTTCGAAATCTGACGCCTGCAACATGACAGGCATACGGTGATGGATGGCGGCAATAACAGGGGCTGCTTGCGTGGTCAGGATTGAAAAACTTTCCACATGACCATCGGGGCCCTGCCATTTCTCCCAAATACCGGCAAACCCAAAAGCCCGGCGGTCTTGTAACTCGATCCGATAGGCTTGCTTCTCTTGGCCGCGCTTTTGCCATTCATAAAACCCGTCAGCAGGAACCAAACAGGGCCGAGCTGCAAAAGCTGCCCGAAATGATGGTTTTTCAGCGACTGTCTCGCTGCGGGCATTGATCAGACGGGCCGCCCCGGAGGTATCACGCGCCCATGCGGGGACAAGCCCCCAGCGCAATATCTTAAGATGCCGCTGACCGTCAATGTTCAAAACCACAGGCGCACCCTGGGTCGGCGCGAGATTATAACGCGGCGCTAAATTCGGGATCTCTGCAAAATCAAACAATTCACGCATTGCGTCAGGCGGGGTGGTAAGTGAATAGCGTCCGCACATGTGTGATTTTCCTTATCAAGCCCGCCAATAATGGTAGTCTTTGACAGCATCAAAGATATCGACAAGATTAGATCAGCTCACCCTATCTAAGGCAAATCAATGCTCGAAATTAATCGCGATCTCATGGACCGCCTGGTCAGCGTATGTCGGCGTGCCGGTGATGTTATCTTGGAGGTTTATGAAAGCGATTTTGACGTTGACGGCAAGGTTGACGGCTCGCCCGTTACCGAAGCTGATCGCCGGGCCGAGGCCATTATCCTGCCGGTCCTGGCCGAAATCGCACCAGAAATCCCAGCCATTGCCGAAGAAAGTGTTTCTGCCGGGATAATTCCTGACATCACCGGCAATCGGTTTTGGCTTATCGACCCGTTAGACGGCACCAAGGAATTCATCAAAAAAAATGGCGATTTCACTGTCAATATTGGTTTGATCGAGGACCGGACACCGATTGCCGGTGTGGTTTACCGACCTGTGAGCGATACTTTTTGGGTTGGTGCGCGCGGGCTTGGCGCCTGGCGCATTGAGGCGGGAAAAGAAACAACGCTGCAGGTCCGGGATGCTGACCCTGTTGGCGGACTTACGGTGATTGCAAGCAGCTCGCACCGCTCTGCGGAACTGGAGAGATATATAGAGTCACTGCCAAAAGTGCGCAACTCAATTTCACGCGGTTCATCCCTAAAATTCTGTCTCATTGCCGAAGGGACAGCTGATATTTACCCCAGGATTGGGCCAACGATGGAATGGGATACCGCCGCAGGCCAAGCTGTCGTTGAGGCCGCCGGTGGGTCGGTTGAAGCCTATGAAGGCGGTCCTTTCAGATATCAAAAACCGAATTTCCGGAACGGTTATTTCATCGTGAAGGGCGGCTGTCTTTAAGACAAAAAATATCTATTAAACAGGGAGTTAAAATAATGCGGGTTGAGAACCTATCAGCCGATCAGTTGGATAGTGATCAAAAGAAACTGTATGACGATATTATGGCAAGCCCCCGTGGCCGTGTTGAAGGACCACATAAAGTCTGGTTGCACAGCCCACATCTTGGTGACCATGCCCAACGCCTTGGCGCCTATTGTCGGTTTGGCAGCGCTTTACCGCCGCGTTTGTCCGAGCTGGCAATTTGTGTAACCGGACGTTTTTGGAGCGCCCATTACGAATGGTATGTGCATGCACCATTGGCGATTAAGGCTGGTATCAGCGAGGACATCATCACAGCCATTCGGGAAAACCGCCAACCAAGCTTTGTTGAAGAAGATGAGCAATTGGTTCACGATATTTCTCTTGTCCTGCATCGCGACCACCGGATTCCAAACGATCTATACCGCCGAGGCACAGAGGTTTTAGGCACCAAAGCAATGGTCGATCTGGTCGGCTTACTTGGCTATTACACGCTCATTTCCATGACCTTAAATGCCTTTGACGTGCAACTGCCGGGGGATGCGGTTTCCGACCTTTAACCTGACCGGTTAATGGCTCTTTGGTCGGGGCTCACGCATCAGAATGGCGGCGGCAATTGCCGCCACCACGAACCCGAGGGCGAGCACTAAAAAGGCCGTCTGAAACGAGGCCTCCAGCGCCTTTAGGGATAATAGATCACGCAGATAAGACATCGCAGCGGTATTGCTTGCTGATGCCGGTAAGCCGCCGGAAGCAAACAATGCCGATAGATCCAGCATCGCTGCACGGGTTGCCTCGTTTGCCGATGTTTGCATGGCGGCGAGTGATTTTATGGCGCCGCCAAAGCGCACATCCAGCGTTATCGCTAACGCGTTAACGCCAATGGCTGCCCCCGTCATGCGTACGAAATTCAACGTTCCCGACGCATATGGCACAAGTTCAGGCGGAACAGCACTTAGCGCTGAATAGTTCAACGCCGGCATCACAAAGCCCAAACCGAT
>JBELLC010000181.1:0-3808 GCA_042088965.1 Nisaea sp.
ACAGCTGAAAGCGCCTTGATTTCAGTCCGGATCCCCTGGGCGATTGCGAAGTTGGAACCACTATCGATGGCATTGGCCACACGTAAACCAGTGGACACACGGTTTTGCGTGGTTTGCATCGAACTGTTGATGTTGTTGAGATTGCGCAAGGCCACATTGGCGCTTGCATTTGTAACGATTGAGTTAATAGCCATTTTGGCATCCTCTTTCTAAGGAACTAGGCGTTTTGCCTAACATATCCGAGGTCTATGACCCCGGCTCTCACTCTCAGACCCCGTGCACAAACCTTTTTGGTAAAAATACATGAGCTCTATGGGGTCAGTGGTACGTCCTTGCCGTTTCTATGTCAACATTTTTATGAAAAATTTTTGATATTTTTTTTTAAATGTTTTTCAAATTAATCTTTAATGTTTAAGCGCCAGAAAATGCGACCTGGAAAAATCTGCCGACAAAGCCTACTTGGCACCCGGCAATTGATTCCCTTTTTTTATTTTCACAATACATATCAGATCATTAGCCCCTTTCTATTGTTGGCATTAGTCTTGCTTAAGTAACGGGACAATTATTCTGAGGACCGATTATGGAAGTTGATTTAAGCAAAACCATTGCCGCAATGAGCACGCAATCGCCGCGCCTTCAGCCGTCCGATCTCGCCGCCTCGCAGTCCTTAATTGACGTTTTCGCCAAGACGCTGATGAATTCCCAAGAGCGCCTTCACGGCGGTGACCTATCAATGGACCGCATGACGGGCAACCATGCGCCAGCGGGCCCGATAAAAGAGTCGGAGCAGGAGTATCAGCAAAACGATCACCGCGACCAAGACAATCGTGACGCCGATAACACGCATCAACAGGCACGCGCAAAGGATGATCACGACGGTGATCGCCGCAGCGACGATCAAGAGCCAACAAGTGACACCACCGACGTCAATGCACAAGCGGGCGATCTCGCCGCCACCGCTGCTATTTTAAACACAGCCATCCCCACAGGCGGACCTGCCACCCTCAACGCGACACAGGATATACATAATCGTGCGACAGCATTAAACCCCGGACAAACAGGCCAAACGCAGTCCCCCAGCGACGGCACGGCTCAAAACCTGTCATCCACGGGCCTGATGGCAGGCCACGGCAAACAACACCAACATATACTGGCGGCCGGGCAACAGAGCCAAACTGGCGCGCCCCCCCAAAGCAACTTTCACCTGTCAGCTCCTGCACAAAATTTAGCCTCTGCGCAAAATGCGTTACAGCAGAGTGCGGTTAATTTGCAAACCACAGCTGCGATGTCATCCAATAGCGGTAACATGAACCCGAACAGCACCGCCGCTCAACTTGCTGCCAATCACGACGGGCAATCCAGCACCCAAACGCTCGCGACGGCACAAAATGGCACCAAACAGATCAGCGCCCCGCCGATCGTCTCTACCGCCGAATTAACTGCAGTCACAGCCCAAGTGCGCCGCGCCGCCGCTGGCAACCCTGCGATCACAGCAGGCAGTGCTGCCCCAACAGCAGCGACCGACGTGGCTGCCAACAGGTCTCATAACACCAGCAGCACGGCGATGACGGGCGTCCCCGCAACACCTGCGGCAACCTCCCCCTCATTCTCAGCAGTGGCTATCAATAGCCTCTCCAAGCCGGTCCAAACTCAGGCACCACAAATTATCAAACAGATGAGTGTTGAAATTACGTCCGGTATCAAGAAAGGCGATACTGACATCAAAATTCAACTCCGTCCTGACCACCTTGGTAAGGTTGAGGTGAAGCTTGAAATTAGCAAGGACGGCTTGGTCAAAGGGCTGGTCATGGTCGACAAACCGGAAACCTTAGAGCTTTTGCAGCGGGACAGCCGTGGACTGGAACGAAGTTTGCAAGACGCTGGCTTGAAGACAGATAGCAATAGCTTGAGCTTTGCCCTCAACGACCAAGGCGATTCAGGCAACAGCAAATTCAACCAGGGTCACAACGGTAGCGGAACAGCACAAGACGCCAACGCCCCTTCACAGAAAACGACCGCCGAGGTCGATACCCATGCCGATCAGCCTGAAGAGCCAACCATCGGCGATAATGGCATGATTAACATGGTGGCTTAAGGATTAAAGATATGACATTGGATATCGCCTCAATGATGAAGCCAGACAATTCTGGCTCTGACAGCGTCTCGTCAAATAAGCGTCTTGCTGATGACATGGATACGTTTTTGACCTTGCTAACAACGCAGCTGCAAAACCAAGATCCAACCAACCCCATGGACAGCGATGAAATGACCAATCAGCTGGTCCAGTTCAGTCAGGTTGAACAACAGATTGAACAGAATAAGAATTTAGAAAAGCTGGTCAGCATGCAAGGTCAAAACGCAACCGCCAACGCGGTCAACTATATTGGCCGAATGGTGCAAGCACCTGGGAATGCAACTGTTCTTGAAAATGGCAGTGCGAGCTTTGGCTACACCCTCCCAAAGACCGCCGAAACTGTCACCTTGTTGATCAGTGACGCAAGCGGCAATCCGGTTTTCGAGACCACCGGGGAAACATCCACGGGCCGCCATGAATTCACTTGGGACGGCATTGATAGCGGCGGCAACCCTCGGAATGACGGCGAATACAGCATTTTGGTGACAGCAACCGCTGCCGATAAAACAGCGATCGAGGCCAGTGTCGATACCACAGGAAAAGTCACCGGGGTCGAATCAGATCAGGACGGGCCAAAATTAATGATCGGTTCCATCGCCGTTGAGGTCGACAAAGTAACAAAGATACTGGCCGCCAACGCGGCTTAATAGAATTCGGGATAACACCCACACCCAAAACTGCGCCAACCCAGTTGGCGGAAACTGGAGGATCAAATGAGTATTTATGGTGGTATGTTTTCAGGCGTCTCAGCTTTGAACGCACAAGCAACAGCCTTTGGTATTTTGTCAGATAACATCGCGAACGTGAACACAGTCGGTTATAAGGGATCAACGGCAAAATTCGGCACATTGGTCTCATCAAGTGGCGACTCAGACACCTACCAGCCAGGTGGCGTGATTTCCAAACCGTTCACCAATCCAGAAAAACAAGGCTTGATGGAAAGCACGGGTTCAACAACTGATCTGGCCATCCTTGGCAGTGGTTTCTTTGTCGTCAACAGCAGCGCAACACCAACTGGTGACACTCCTTTTGCACTCACGCGTGCGGGCTCATTCGTCGCGGATAGCAATGGCGACTTGCGCAACACAGCTGGCTATTACTTGCAAGGTTACGCATTGGACCAGGACGGCAATATTGCCAACGAGGCAACCAAGAGCTTAACCTCAAGCTTAACAACAGTAAGCCTTGGTGGTCTGGCCTCGCAGGCTCAAGCAACAACCAGCCTTGATATTTCCGCAAACTTGCCAGCGACGGCCGAAGCTGGGGAAATACGGACAACCAATGTTGCTATTTTTGACAGCCTCGGGGTGGAACACCGCCTCACTGTGAACTGGGAAAAAGGAAACAATCTAAACGAGTGGTCCGCAACCTTTGATCTGACGCCAAACACGGTTTTGACCAATCCTGATTGGGCAGAACAAGACGCCGATGGCAACTTTCTCACGCCTTTTGGGGAGTTTGTAAACAGTGTTGCGCCCGGGGACCCAACGGGCTGGGATACAGCTTCTGGATCGTTCCGCAATATCCTCGGTACAGGCGTGCAAGTTAACTTCACAGACAGTGGCGAACTTGAATCTGTTCAAAGAACCGTCGCAGCCGTCGCCGATGGCGCGCCAATTACCGGCACCGGCGACGAGGGTGAGTTGACCTTTGACTTCCCTGGGTTTAACAGTG
>JBELLC010000182.1:0-3808 GCA_042088965.1 Nisaea sp.
TGGCGATTGTTGGTGTGATTGGTTTAGGGCAAATGGGGATTGGAATTGTTGAAACCCTGATCCGTGAGGGCTTTGACGTGGTTGGCACAGACCTTGATGCGGGTCGCAGGGCAATGGCGGAAAAATGCGGTGCGCGGATGGTTGAAAATGTTGCCGCTGTCTGTGTTGAAACCGATCAAGTTGTGCTGTCATTGCCAGAGGCACGCCATGTGGAAGCTGTGGTGACAGGTCCTGGCGGGATTATGGAATCGAACCGGGCGGGCATGTTGGTGATGGATGCAACCACCTCTGAGCCAGCGATGAGCAAACAATTATCAGCGGTCATGGCGGATGCAGGCCATAGCTTTCTGGATACCCCTGTCTCTGGGGGGCCAAACGGCGCGAACAGTGGGACATTGGCGATCATGGTTGGCGGCGCGGAAGCAGATTTTGAACGCGCCCGCCCGGTCTTGGAAGCAATGTCAGCCAAACTGATCCATATCGGTCCTTCAGGGGCAGGCAATGTGGTTAAGTTGGTCAATAACCTCATGACCGCAAGCCATATGGTGGTGTCAGCGGAAGCGGCGTTGTTGGCGAAACGCGCGGGCGTTGATCCAAAAATCCTGTTTGATGTGGTCAATGCCAGCTCTGGGCGCTCTTTAATCAGTGAGATTGTCTTCCCGCCGCATGTGCTGACGGGCAGCTTTGACTTTGGCTTTAGTGCCGCCTTAATGCGCAAAGATGTGCGTCTTGCGATGGCCTTGGCAGAGGCGACCGATACCCCCACCAATGTGACCGGCGTGGTTGGGACGATCTGGGCAGACAGCGCGGATAAGCTTGCCGCTGATGCGGATTATACCGCTGTAGCGGGCAATATTATTGACCAAGCTTAGGGTTAGGTGATGGCGGTTCGGCCGCAGATTTGTCTGGTAAACCCCAATAGCTCCAGCATTGTGACAGCGCGAATGGCGACCGCTTTGGGGTGTTGTTTGGGGCCAGAATATCAGGTGACCGCGACAACCATGGCAGCGGCACCGCCAATCATTTTAGACCCGGCAGGTGTTGCGCACGCCGACGCGCTCATTACGGCCGCATTCAGGGCCGGCCAAGACCCTCTTGATGGGGTTGTTATCGGCTCTTTCAGTGATCCAGCGGTGACCCGTTTGCGCCGCCAGCTGGCTGTCCCGGTCATCGGCTTAGCGGAAGCTGCCATGCGGGCTGCAGCCGCTGTGGGTGATTTCATTATTTTGTCACCGGCCCCCAAATTAAACGCCGGGATTATCGCGCAGGCGCGCCAATTGGGTCTGCATGGATCGCTTAAAGCGGTGCTGACAGCGCCTATTTCAGCAACAGATTTGCTGGGCTCAGTGGATGATATGGCGGCGGTTCTTGGGCATGAAATTGACAAAGCCCTGGCGGCACAGCCTGCCGCGGCAGTGATTTTAGGTGCCGGCCCCCTCGTTGATGCGGCAGCGATCCTGGCTGCGAAAAAGCCACCCTATACGGTGATATCGCCGCTGGCAGCGGCGGCGCAAATGATCTGTGACAAGATTGACCCGTGAGGCTAGGGGGTGGTCGTGACCCATGGGTCTTTTTGGAGGAGAAATAACCATGACATCACGTGATTTTCGCGGCTACGCAGGCAGGCCGCCTGCGGCCAATTGGCCAAATGATGCCCGTTTAGCGGTTTCTTTTGTGGTGAATGTTGAAGAGGGGGCGGAATATTCAATTAGCCTGGGAGACGCCCGAAACGAGGCTGTCTACGACATTGTCGAGGAAGTGGTGGGGGCGGTTGACCCCTGCAAAGATAGCCATTTTGAGTATGGTACCCGTGCTGGTTATTGGCGGATCATGGATCTGTTCGATCAATATCAAGCGGCCGTTTATATGAACTGCTGCGCGCGGGCTTTAACCTTGTCACCGTGGTTAGCGCAAGATGCGGTCGCTCGTGGCCACGAGATTGGCTGTCATGGCTATTTATGGCAACGCCATGCGGGCATGGAGGCGGCCGCAGAACGCCAGATCATCGCCCGCTGTGTCGCTGAAATTGAAGCAGCAGCAGGCGTCCGTCCTGTCGGCTGGCACACAAGATCCGCCCCTAGTCCGCAGACACGTCGATTGCTGGTGGAGGAAGGCGGCTTTCTCTATGATAGCGACGCCTATAATGATGACCTGCCTTATATCGATACTGTTCACGGACAGCCCCATGTGGTGCTGCCCTATTCATTTGATACCAACGATATGCGGTTTCAGCGTGGCGGCGGCTTTGATCAGGCAGAGGATTTTGCGAAATATTGCATCCAGGCGATTGATTGGCTGTGGGATGAGGGGGCACAGCGACCAAAAATGATGACCATCGGCCTGCATTTACGAATTATTGGCCGGCCCGGACGCATTGCCGGTTTGAAGCAGGTTTTAGATCATATTGCCCAAAAGGGTGAAATCTGGATCGCACGGCGTGATCAGATTGCCCATCATTGGCGTGAGCGCGTTGGCTTGCCAAAATTTGTCTCGCCGGAAAACTGCTTATAAAATACGCGGTGCTTATAAAATAAGCAATTTGGGCCGCCAAGCCTCGCCTATAACCGAAGTAAATCAATGTCTTAAAAGTTGGACTGTTTATTGCAATTTACCGGGTACCGATGCCGAATGGCGCTTGGATTGTAAAAGTAAGTCGTTGGTGGACCCATTATCGTATCGGTCATTCATTTAACGGAGGAGACTTTCAGATGCAGATTTTCAAGAAATATGCCGCGCCAATCGCGTTGGCGGCGGGCACTTTGATGGCCGCGAGCAGCGCCAGCGCTGTCGAGTGGATCATGGCGTCTGGCTATCCGGACAGCAATTTCCACACCAAAAATATCCGGATGTTCATTGATGATGTTAAAGCCAGCACATCTGTCGATATCAAATTGAATTCCAATGATAGCTTGATCAAATTAAACGTTGTCAAAACCGCAGTGCAGCGTGGCCAAATCCCGATGGGTGAGATTCGTCTCGGTGTCTATGGCAACGAAGACCCGATGTATATTCTCGCGGGCCTGCCGTTTATCGCGCCAGATTACGCCTCTGCCTGGATGCTGAAAGATCTGCAAAAAGATTATTTTGATGCGATCTTTAAGAAAGCTGGATTGCGGATACTTTACTACTCACCATGGCCGGGTCAGGGTTTCTATACAAAGTTCCCGGTGAATTCGACCGCTGACTTCAGTGGCAAGAAACTGCGGATCTATTCCACAGCGACTCAGAAAATGGGTGAAATGTTGGGCTTTGATGCAACTATTTTGCCATTTGCCGAAATCCCACAGGCATTTTCAACAGGCTTGATCGAAGCCTTGTTCACCAGCCCGCAAACAGGGATTGATATTCAAGCCTGGGATAACACCTCAAACTTTACCTATGCGGGGGCTATTTTCTCAAAAAATGCCGTGGTTGTGAGCGAGAAGTATTTCTCCAGCCTCTCCGCTGCGGATCAAGCTGGCATGCTGGAAGCAGCGTCAAAGGCTGAACTGCGCGCTTGGGAGTTAAGTGCGGCGACCACTGCGGCGCAAATCAAGACGCTGCGCGAAAATGGTATGACAGCGGCCAATGCACCTGATGAAGTCATTGCTAAGATGAAAGAAATTGGCGCAGAGATGATGAAGGGATGGCGTGAGAAAGCCAGCCCAGAAGCAAACGCTGTTCTGGATCGCTACCTGGCGCTGCAATAGGCGCAGTAGGTCACCAACGGTCCGCCTGAATTAAAGGTGGGCCGTTGATTTTATTTTGCGCATCTAAGTGACGGCGAAGGGCGGCAGCTATGCGAAAAGCACTTGATCTTTTGTATTTG
>JBELLC010000183.1:0-3789 GCA_042088965.1 Nisaea sp.
ATGGGCGAGGTTCATCGCGCGCGTACTAAACGGAGAAAGGGCAATTTCGCTCATGGTTTCACGACCAATTCTGATAATTTTATAACCGTAAAGGGCAGGTTTTATCTCATCACCTGAAGAGTGCAGAATAATAAGTCATCATCGCGTTGTCTTCCAAGTGAATGATGACCCACCTTGCCGCTTACCTTATTGGCGGTGCGGTTTCAGCCAGCTGAGCGGTGCTTGTAATAGGTATCCTTATGGGTGATCAGGCCGTCACGGAAGGTCAGGATGTCAACGCTCAGGAAGTCTTGGACTGCGCCGGTTTTTAGTGTCGCGACGCGGCGGTATTCGCAATAGGCTTTATTGCCGACGATATTGGCTGCCAGGGTTTCCCAGTGGACGTTTTCCACATTCTCAAAAAGTCCGGCAAAGACGGCGCGCACGGCATCTTTGCCTTCAAAGCGTGTGCCATAGATATCTGCCCCGGCGGCATGATCAAAAACCGTGTCATCGGCGAAATACGGCATCACGGCGTTGATATCATTGGCGTTAAAGGCATCCCCGATAGCGTCGAGCAATGCGTGACTGATCTCGCCAGAGACGGCAGCTGGGCCAGGGCCAGGGGCAGGGGCAGGGCTAGGGGCAGCGATAGCGGGCGCATTTGGCGGTGTTGACATCGTTTTTATCCTCTATTTACTGCGGTCAACCTTAGGCAAGAATCGCCATGACCTTTTTGAAAAACGGGCTATCAGCATCCGCCAGGACGTTGAGTTCGTCAAAATGATCGACCTCCGGCACCACGTATAGCTGCATTGGCCGAGTGGCGGTGCTGAAAGCGTCAAGATACATTTGTGACTGGCGATGAAACTCTGCTGTTTCAGTGCCGCCGACAACAACCAATTGTGGGGCGTCTGTGCGCGGCGGGTGGTGCAGCATCGGGCTTTCTGCTTCGGCTTCGGCTGCATCCATGCGAATACCCGCGTTCAGCCCCTTTGTCCGACGGACTGGTTCAAGCAGGCTTAACGGCGAAATAGGAATACCGGCACCGACCAGGTTGGGCGGTAAATCATCGCCAAAGGCAGGCCAATTGGTGGCCATCATCATCTGCGTGATATGGCCGCCTGCGGAATGCCCCATAACGGTTATCCGCGAACGATTGAGGCCAAGGTCGGCGGCCTTGCGCCAGATGAAGGCCATCGCTTCGCGCGCTTGTTCTGAAATACGGGTGATGGTGACTGTAGGGCACAGATCGTAACCAACCACCACGACATTGACGCCTGAAGCCAGGAACGGTGCGGCGAGAAAACTATAGGTCGATTTATCCCCTCGCTGCCAATAGCCACCATGAAAATAAACCAATGTTGCAGCGCGGGCATCGTCACATAGATACACATCCAGCTTTTGCTTGGCACCATCGCCATAGCGGATATCAAGCTGACACGTCGCCTCTGCCCGAAGCGTTGCGCTGCGCACATCCCAATCCGGGATCACCGTAACCTCATAGTCAGGGCGGCCCTCGCGTAAGTTGTATTGGGTTTCAAATTCGTCGTCGGAGAATTGCGCGTGAAAAGTCAAAAAATCCTGCATGGCTGATGATCTCTATTTTGAGGGATCCACGGGTGGCAAGGCTAGCCGGATCGGGGGTGTTTTGGCGTCTTCAAGGATGGATGATCTTCTATCCCGCAAGCATGCTCATCAAGCATTCTCAATTGCAAGCGAAGCTTTTGAGGTGACAGTGTGTCGGCGTGTGGGCTGGTCTGTGGAAGGCCACATGACCGCCTGGTTTTATTTTGGGACCGCCATTTATCAAACGCCGACGCCTTGCTCAGTCACATATTCGACTGAATATCCCTGTTGAGCCGACCCAGTTAATGATAAGCTTCATCTGCTTCTGATGACGTTAAATAGAACTTGCAAGAGCGCTACCAAGGGGGCTGTAAAATATGATTTCCGCAACATCGATACTAGTTAGTGAATTACTGGGTCGAAAATTCTATACTTTTAAAAATGATAATGGTGTTTCAAAAATTATACATGAAAATGGATTTTATAGTGATGATGAGATTAAAAATTACTTAAAGTTTTTGGGAGCTGGAGATTATTTTATTGACGTTGGTACCAATATTGGAGCAGTAAGCTTTTCGATGGCGACATTAAACTCTAGAATTAAGGTCATTGGATTTGAACCAATCAAGTATTACTATGATTTAGCAGCCCAGAATCTATGGCCGTTGCAGAATGTGCAAATCTATAATTATGCAGTCGGCGCTGCCCCTGCGCTGTCATCGGCGCCAGTGATAAATGACGCTGTTATCGGGAATTACGGTGCTATTTCTTTGAAAATTCAAACGGGGAGATCATTGCCGATTGTAATGATTCAACTAGACGCATTCCTCGCGGCTTTAAATGTAAAGCCGTCTGTCATAAAAATTGATGTTGAAGGGATGGAGGCAGAGGTTTTAAAAGGCTGTGATGGATTGGTCGATGACGACCTCATTATTGCCTTTGAATGTGATCGCCGGGAAGCTGCGCTTCGTGCCCTCACAGAAGCTCATCGTCGGTTCAAATATGTTGTCGCTTGCAAATTCAAAGTGCTTGAAGGTGTCGGCTCGATCATGATGTTTGCGTCTAATGATGCAAAGATTGTCGGCACGTTGACAAATGGTATCCAGTTAATGCAGGCGCACGACTATGACAAAGCGATGGAGCATTTAAAAATCACTCCACGGCTTTAATTGTCCCGCTGCGCTGCAACAAGCGATTGTTTGCCCCTGGTGCTAAGATTCTGTCAAACGTGGAAAGCTTTAGGGTGAGGGTAGCTTTGTGGGGGCACAATGGGTCGGCAAAAGTTCATCAGTCGGCTTCGAACAGAACCTCCAATCGACGGCTGAATGGGCAAATAGTTTTTAAGGGTTGCATAATGTCACACCAATACGTTGATTGGGATGCTGGTATCGTGATATTTTTCTAATCTAAAGATCTCCATTAATGGCTGGCTAGAGACCGTCCAATCACTTTGTAAATGATAATGTAAGGGTGGGGTTATATGCTTGTGATCGCAGATCCTGGTGAATTAAGCGAGGCGATCCGGTTTGCCAAACGTGGGGGAGCTGTTGGTTTTGTGCCGACAATGGGAAACCTGCATGACGGCCATTTGACGTTGATGCGCCAGGCGCGGGCGCATGCAAAAACGGTGGTTTGCAGCATTTTTGTCAATCCCTTGCAATTTGGCGCGCGTGAGGATTTGGATACCTATCCAAGAACCTTAACTTCAGATCAGGCGGCATTGACCGAAGAGGGGGTTGATCTGTTGTTTCTGCCGGCGGTCACTGACATCTATCCAGGGCCTATGGCGGCGCAGACGCGGGTTGAGGTGCCAGGGATCAGCGATTTATATTGTGGTGCGTCGCGCCCGGGGCATTTTTCGGGTGTCACCACGGTGGTCGCAAAATTGTTTAATATGGTGCAGCCAGATATCGCGGTTTTTGGCCAAAAGGATTTTCAGCAATTGGCGATTATCCGCCAGATGGTTGCTGATTTGGCGATGCCCCTCAAAATCCTGGGTGTGCCGACCGTGCGGGCGGCTGACGGTGTCGCGTTAAGCTCGCGCAATCATTTTCTCACCGCCGCCGAACGTCAGGCAGCACCAGTACTGTATCAACAACTCACGCGCTTAAGTGCGCGCCTAACGGCATCCTTGGATGAAATGCAAAGTCATTTGGCCGAGGCGGAACAAGCGCTGAGTAACGCCGGCTTTCGGCCCGATTATCTGCATTTACTCGATGCTGAAACGCTGTTGCCAGCGAT
>JBELLC010000037.1:0-23447 GCA_042088965.1 Nisaea sp.
GCTTAAATAAAAATGCAATTATTTATATTTTTCTCTTGAATGATCAGCCAGCTATATATTTATATTGCTTACAATATATCTGTTATGTCAGCTAAACAGAAGAAAGCAAAATGAAAGAGGTGTTGCGGATTGACCCAGATTTCTGAATAGCTACACTAGATAAGCGCTAATAGGTTGATTATATTGATCTATTAGCGCCTTTTCTTTTTTAAAAACAGACAAAAAGACCCTAAAATAGAATGAGCTGCGCGCGTTTTTTATGAGATTCGCGCGTCCTGCCGGTGAAGGTTTTGATGTTTTCGTACTGTTTGTCAGTGATTGAAACAATTTGGACACTGCCATATTCCGGTAAATTGTTTTGTATCTTTCGTTCTAATGCGCCGCCACGATCCTTTCCGGAGACAAACCGATAATATACCGAAAACTGCGCCATTACAAAGCCTTGGTCTAACAAAAAGTGCCTGAATTTGGTCGCAGCTTTGCGATCTTCTTTTTCGATCACGGGTAAATCGAACATGACCAACATCCACAATAATTTATACCCGCTCAGCCATGTTGCCTGGTCTCGTATCATGATCAAATTAATTTATCAAAAGGCTTCAGGGTTGGGAATTCGAGAACATTTTCTTTTTCTTGAAGGCTGGTCACAAAGGTTTGCGCCACCCTGTACATGGCATTCATGACCGTCGAAGTGCCTTTTTGCAACCCGACATCCAAGTCCAAAACATGCGCCAATTTACGTTTTAAATCTGGCGTCAA
This sequence comes from Nisaea sp., assembly GCA_042088965.1. Lineage (GTDB taxonomy): Bacteria > Pseudomonadota > Alphaproteobacteria > Thalassobaculales > Thalassobaculaceae > TMED26. The sequence goes on from JBELLC010000037.1 coordinate 760, forward strand.
ATCGGTATGTTCCCGGCCATCCGCATGCAAAAGGCGGCGAACGGTTTGATCGACCAAAGGGCGAAACGGTTCCATCAAATCATCCACAAGGGCAAAAGGATTTTTTCGGTTACGATGATGAATGCCCAAAGCAGGGGTTAGACCAGCGCTGCACACCGCGCGGGCAGTGGCGGCGCGCAACACGCTGTAGCCGTAATTTAACATGACATTTTCCAGCCCCGTTTCAAAATCCCGGCGGAACGCATCGCCCAACAATGCTGTCCAATAACGCCGTGCTGCTTGGGCCTCGATATTTTCCGGATCGCCTGATTTAACGCGTCGGGACAAAACCTCCAATTCCGCCACGATGGGTGTATCAGGCTCAAAATACGCCAATGTTATCCGCTGATTTTTAATTTTTTCCGCCACAATTGCTTGCCAAAGCCGCTTTTCAAAGGGCTTGGAACACTCAATTTGCATCCACAAAATACCTGTTTGATCATAATGACTGTCATAGGCCAATGTCAGCGCCAAGGGATGATAGGTCTTGCCACAGGTTACGATAGGGGCCTTACGTTCTGCCAATGCCATGATTAACGCTTTAGACAGGGTGATTTGATGGGCCGATAAAATCAGTGCTGTCATGTCATCTAGGGGCACCCTGCCAAGCTCTGTATCACCTTGTTGAACGACCATGAATCCCCGGTGTTTGGACAGGTAATGACCATTTTCTGAGACTTCCACGACCTGTGTTGCCATCGTCCTAACCTTTGACCACGCCGTCTTCGGACACGCTTAAACGCCGCTGATAGGTCTGCTGCAATTTATTGATGGATATAAATTTTTGTTTTCCATCGGTTTCGTATTGCGGGCGCAGATCGATCGTATTGTTTGTGGTACTAAACCCGGCGACTCTTAAAATTTTGACCTGATCACCCTCCTTTAATGCCAACATGTCATTTTTAAACAACCGGGTAATGAACTTAGCTGCCGGGTGAATTGGCTGATCGTTGATCCGTCCTGCATTTTTGTTGGGTAATTCTCCCTTGCATTGCGCATAGGACCAAAATGCCCCTTGCCATTCAAATTCACCCTTTTTCCATTTGCCTGGCTTTCCTTTTGGCATCTGCCAAATATCCACACACATAAAAGCATCTGGAGCGTAGGCTTTATACGGCGCTGACGGAATCACCGTTGCAGATTGATTGGAAACCAGTATGCGCAGGGTTTTGATGTTATGCATTTGGCCAAATTCGTTCAGAACCTTCGCCAAACTATTTTTATCCCATTTCTCCTGTGTCGCCTTGGCCTTCGCCACATGCTCTTGTACCAAGGAACGCCACCCTCGATTACGGATAGCGCTGATTTCCTTTTCTGTCAGAGCACTAATTTTCTTGCGGGTTACTAAGTCATAGCCTTCTAAATCAGGATCTAGTTTGTCTGCGGTAACTTTGCCATAGGCCGTATCCTTAAACATTTTGCCGTTGGTGCCGTGATCCGGCTTGAAGGAAACGACGACGCTTTGCAGCCTGTTTGCCAATTGTTCGCGCAGTGGTGCGATATCTGGCAAGGTAATGTGAACACGGTCATCGGAACTGCGGGCTGTTTGTTGGGAGACCGCGGACAGCAGGCTTCGATCTGTCAAGCCAACCACAAACGCATCAATGATGTGATGGCGGTGATCGTTACGTTCCTTGAAATTGTGATCCCCTAACAAGTTGTTTAAATACCATTTGCCCCGCATCATGGCTGTCAGCCCACCGGGAATCGTGACAATTTTATTTTGAGCACAGACGTGACCGAGATAACGTTTGGTTGTTCGCGCAATATAGGCATTGTCGGTCAATTGCCGGGCGATAAACCCACCCTCTTTCGTGAACCGTTCCATCGCATCCGCATCAAACCGCCAGCGTTTATTCTTCGGGAATGATTGTGCGCGGCGGGCAATTTCCGCCCACACCATGCCATTGGCAGCGTGTTGGTCATTGGCGAAGGCTTCATAGGGTGTGTTGTTGCCTTTAAGCCGATTGGCCTGACGAATGGCAACGGTCAGATTTGCGGCACTGTTGTCGAGGGTGCGGGAAAACGGCAGGATGTGCTCAATTTCCGCATCGCCATTGAACAACATCGCTGCGGAGATCTGTTTTCCTGAAAAGGGGCAGAGACGCGTGAGATGGTCCGCGCCCAATTCTTCCCATAAACGGATCTTTTTTATATCCAATCCAGACGGGTCTTGACCGGGAACGACGCCACGAAACGCGGTTGCGCGTTTTTCATTCGCGGCGGCAAAGCTTGCGTTTTCTTTCGTTATGTCATTGCGCGCCTTAGCTGTTTTCTTTAAGTCGCGGCCCAGCTCCACATGGATTTCCGTTGGCGAGCCAAACCGTTCAATAAGACAGTTCAACAATTTCCTAAGTTGATTCAACGCAACATGAACCGTTGGATTGTTGATTTTTCCATAATGTTGTTCGGGATGATCTTGAGGGTCAAAATCAGCTGGTTTGGCACCGATCATGCTTCCCCGTAAAAGCTCACCGTAATAGGGAAGTTTATTGAGTATTTCATCCACTTGCCGATGGCTGTGATGCAGTAAAACACCGTCGTCATCCCACACATCTGTGACAGCTTCATCATACCGCTTGCCTGTTTTGCGCATGATCTCGGCACAGCGCTGCATAAATTTGCGGGACAGGTGCGTGGTTGCCGATTTTAGCGGAAACTTTGACAGGGCCTCAGCTTGGGCGTCGCTCAAATCGAAGCGCGCGATCAAATCTGCAATGAGGTGATCATCGTCTATCGCATCATGCAGCATTTCCAAAACATCATTTTGATCATCCACGGATAACGTGTTCCATTGATCACTAAACAGTTCGGGTTTACGCATGTCGATGGCGGTGGCGTTACCGTTTAACTTATCGCGCGGACCATTTTCTAAATTGAACTTGCACGCCTTGGAGAAAACCAAGCTGCCATCTGTTTTTTTCATTTTTCGAAGCGATCCAAACGACAGCGTTTTTTGAGACTCCAACGCTTTCAAAACGTGGTCTCTTTGCACCGCATCCAAATCAAATTTTTCGTAGTTTTCGCCGTAATACTGAAGGTTCGAAACTTCTTGTAGAATTCTAAATTCGTGCGAAATGGGAAGATCTTTGTGAGCGCGGTATTCCTCTATAAAAAATGCGCACCGACCTTTTTCCACCGGCTTGAGCTGGCGTTGAAAAAATATGCCGTCAAAGCCTTGCGCCTTGTTACCGTTGCGCAGGTCATCCCAATCTTGCTCAGATAATGTGTGATGCGATTTTTGGTTTTCACGAATGGCGTCAAATTCTTCCAAATACATGGCACGGTCTGCAAAATAGTCGCCATCTTCCCCGCGAAACCGAATAGACTGGCCCGCTATCAAGCGATTATTCAACCATTGCCCTAAAGTTTGACCGCCCAGCGCTTGGCGCAGTTCCGTAATTTTAGGTTTGATTTTTCCTGTTTCTTCATCGTCATCGCTTTTGCGATTAGACAAGAACCCCCGTCGTTGATTGAGTTGAAATAGCGCCCGGCCTAATTCATAGGCTGTTAACGGACGATCAATGGCGGCGGCCCTCATCTGATAGGGGTCAATACCACGCTCAAGCGCTTTACATGCGGCAGGGTCGCGCGGCATCAGCCCCAAATTGATGAGCCGTTCAAGCAGAGCCTTTTTGCGTTTGCCGCCCCTGTCCAGGTTACGCCGTGCGCCCCGCGACAAGCGTCTCTGAACGGCAAGACTTTCGCCAACGCGGTCCTTTGATGAAGGCTCTCGCCCATCAGAAAAAATGCGCACGCCCGCATCTAACAGTGCAATGACATTTCCGTGATGATCGAGATCAAACGCTACCCATCCAAGTGAGTTAGTGCCCATGTCAAGTGCCAAACGCCACATCATAGATTACTCCCCATTACTTTTTATCAACCTTAGATTGATCTTGACGGCTGCAGAAAAAGAAATCAATATACGCTTGAGTGTAGCTACTCAGAAATCTGGGCAATTCGTTAACAAGACTTTTGTCACAAGATTTAAAGGCCGGGTTCGCCCGGCCTTTTTTATGGCCCATCTTCAACCGGATATATCGTTCTTGGCGCTGTTCTAAGACCTGCCCAAAGATGAATCGTCAGATTGATAAGGAGTGTATCTGTATCAAAGGCGATATCGCGCTTGTGGCATCATGGCCCGCTGTCGGGCTCAGACTCGCCTTGATAACGGTTTTGCCGGCGCAGGTGCCGCACAGCAAGGATCTCGCCCCGCAGCCGTAAAATCCGCCCACCACGAATGATTTACGAACATACGCCACAAAACATTGTTTTCATTGAATAAGTGGTGCGGTCGAGAAGACTCGAACTTCCACCCTGTTTCCAGGACAGCGACCTCAACGCTGCGCGTCTACCAATTCCGCCACGACCGCACTAAACTTCTGATTTCGCGGATCAACCCACGAAACGGAATGGGAACTTAGTCAACTACCCCTGGTCACGTCAAGATAAAGCGCGCCGTTTACAGAGACTAAAATCACAAAGCGTTGGTTTTAGCTGACAAGCCCTACCGCAATGGGGTAAAGCCATCACATCGAAAGCCTGGAGCAGCTGCATGTTGAGCTCGGATTCGGCCGCCTATACGGCCCCAACCACCGCCAAAGATACAGCCCCCGAATGGCGTATTTCCGATCAGCCCGTTGCCTATGAGGCGGCACTGGCAGAAATGGAAGCGCGGGTTGCCGCAATATACGCAGGCACCGCCCCTGAACTGATCTGGCTATTAGAGCACCCCCCCTTGTATACGGCGGGCACCAGCGCTGACCCTGGCGACTTGCTCCACCCCGATCGCTTTCCTGTACACCAAACCGGGCGCGGCGGCCAATACACCTATCATGGCCCTGGACAACGGGTTGTTTATGCCCTGTTAGACCTGAACGCCCGGAAAAAGGATTTGCGCAGCTATGTCCATTGCCTGGAAGAATGGACCATTCAAACCCTCAAACATTTCGCCATAGATGGCATGCGACGTGATGGCAGAGTGGGTATTTGGGTCACCCGCGAAGATCGCAATCAGCCTTTACAAGAAGATAAAATCGCGGCCATTGGGGTGCGGGTTCGACGCTGGGTAGCCTTTCATGGGCTGTCTATTAATTTGGATCCAGATCTGAGCCACTTTTCAGGCATCGTGCCATGCGGGATTGCGGCCCATGGTGTCACCAGCTTGCATGACATGGGCCAATTGATCACCCTCCATGAGCTAGATATGGCCCTACGAGATAGCTTTGATGGGATTTTTGCAGGCGATGGGGTTTTTGCCCGCCGCCAAAGATCCGGTTCGTAAATAGACCCGGTAGGTAAACAGACTGGCCCCAAAACAGACTGGCCCCAAAACAGACTGGCCCCAAAACAGACTGGGCCCGACACAGACTGGGCACCCCCTGTTCGCGCTAACCCTCACCCTGGGGGATCAAAAACCGCCTCAAAGACCAAAATGATGGCACGACGAGCATCCCTGTCCATCGCCGGTTGATCTTCGCCCACGGCATCGATGCTGAGCGTCAGGTTAATCTCGCCATCATCATTCACCCCATGCGCCAACTTATTTCTATATTGGCGCAGCCAGGTATAGTTGCGGTCCAACAGGGGCAGATCTGTGGTCGCGACACGCGCCGCCATTTCGGCATCTAGAACCGCTTGTGCCAGCACGATCACCGCCGCATAAGCCCCGGCGCAATAGGCGCGCGCCATTTCGGCAATCATTGCTGCGGCCTGGGGCCCATGACACTGCGCCAGGTCAATCGACCGCTGGCGCTGCTGTGTGGCCAGCCAATCTGCGCGTTGGGTCCAGCCGCGGGGTCGCGGCGGTGTCAACACGTCACGGCCGGTGCGTGGGCCACCCGTCATGCGTCATCGAGAATGAAAAAACCCGCCCCTGTGCTCACCTGCGCAGCGTCCGCTGTGTTGATCACCTCAACAGCGGTGACAGTGGCGTTTGGCGGTCCTTGATGGCAGGCTTTGAGCATAGCTTGAAGGCTGTCAACATCGCCGTCAAACAGCGCCTCGACGCAACCGTCGGCGGTATTACGAACCCACCCATCAAGCTTGTGGGCGCGGGCCGCCTTTTGGGTCCAAGCACGAAACCAAACCCCTTGCACATGGCCATGGATGCGCACCTGGGTTGCCATCGAGACGCTCACTCAAACTCTAAGATGGCCTGATCAACAGCCAAACTGTCGCCAGCGCCAGCATGAATTACAGCGACCACGCCATCGCGTTCAGCGCGCATAACATTTTCCATTTTCATGGCTTCAATGACGGCCAATTCCTGACCCGCTTTGACAGGCTCGCCCACGCTCACCGCCACAGAGGACAGCAATCCGGGCATCGGTGACAGCAAGAAGCGGCTCATATCCGCAGCTTCCTTAACCGGCATTTTATCCAATGCCTCTGCCACATTCAGTGGCCCCACCAAAGCCTGGCGGCTGACCCCATTATAGGCGGCATGATAGTATATGCCATTACGCTCAATTTGAACTGGCATGGCAGTGCCATTGACGGTGCCCGCGAAAAGCCGCACGCCTGGCCCACAATCACCAATAACCTCATAGTCACCCGTCTCAAGGGATACGTGATAACCGCCATCAACGGCCCTCACTGCGCCTTTTATGGTCGCCCCATCCGTGCGCACGACCAGATCAAGAACATCGGCGGTGCTGGCGGCTTCGCGCAAGCGGCCCGTAATGGTGTTGCGGCGTTCAACCATCTGCCGCTCAAACGCCAAAAGCACAGCATTGGTCATGTTTTCTTCACTTTCGCTGAGGCTACCACCCGCAAACCCATCACCAAATTCTTCCGCGATAAAGCCTGTTGACAGGCGGCCTTCACGAAACCGGGGATGGTTCAGGGTTGCAGATAAAAACCCCAAATTATTGCCAATACCGCGAATGCGGAAATTATTCAGCGCAACGGCCATTTCATCCATAGCCGCATCCCTGTCCACACCATAGGTCACCAGCTTGGCCACCATGGGATCATAGAACATGGAAATCTCATTACCCTCACAGACGCCACTATCAACCCGTACATTGGCCGTTTCTTCGGGGGCTTGATAGCGGATAAGACGACCAATGGACGGTAAGAAATTGCGGCTTGGATCCTCGGCATAAACCCGCGCTTCCATCGACCAGCCGGTTAAGGTGACGTCATCCTGGGTCAGGGCGAGGCGGTCGCCAGCGGCCACTCGGATCATTTGTTCCACCAGATCAAGGCCGGTGATGTATTCGGTGACAGGATGCTCCACCTGCAAGCGGGTGTTCATTTCCAGAAAATAGAAATTGCGCTCTTTATCGACAATGAATTCCACTGTCCCTGCCGAGCAATAATCAACCGCTGCCGCCAAGGCCACCGCTTCTGCGCCCATGGCAGCGCGGGTTTCAGGGTCAAGAAACGGGCTTGGAGCCTCTTCAATGACCTTTTGATGGCGGCGCTGAATCGAGCATTCCCGCTCGCCGAGGTGAATGACATTACCGTGTTGATCGGCCAAGATTTGAATTTCGATATGGCGAGGGTCTTCGATAAACTTTTCAATAAAGACCCGATCATCGCCAAAACTCGATTTTGCTTCATTTACGGCCGACCGGAAGCCCTCGCGCGCTTCATCGTCATTCCAGGCAACCCGCATGCCCTTGCCGCCGCCACCTGCCGAGGCTTTAATCATCACCGGATAGCCAATATCACCGGCAACTTTGATTGCCTCATCGGCATCAGCCAATTCGCCAAGATAGCCCGGCACCGTGCTGACACCCGCCTTATCAGCGAGCTTTTTTGATTCAATCTTATCTCCCATCGCTCGGATGGCCCGTGTCCCCGGGCCAATAAAGGCCACCCCCGCCGTCGCCAAGGCCTCGGCAAAAGCGGCATTTTCGGACACAAAGCCATAGCCTGGATGCACCGCATCAGCGCCTGTATCTTTGATTGCCTGCAACAGGTTATCAATCACCAAATAGCTTTCCGCCGATGGCGGCGGGCCAATGCGCACCGCCTCATCCGCCATTTGCACATGCACGCCATCAGCGTCCGCATCGGAATAAACTGCAACAGTTTTAATCCCCATGGCCTTTGCCGTGCGGATGACACGGCAGGCGATTTCACCTCGGTTGGCGATTAAGATCTTTGAAAACATAGCGATTAATCCACTGTTAAGCTGTCAGACGGTTATTAAAGCGGGATATTGTCATGCTTCTTCCAGGGGTTCTCCAATGCCTTGTCACGCAACATATCGAGGGCGCGGCAAATCCGGCGACGGGTGTTCTGCGGCATGATAACATCATCGATATAACCACGTGCCGCGGCGACAAAGGGATTGGCGAATTTTTGCCGGTATTCCTCTGTACGCTCGGCAATTTTTTCGTCGTCGCCGCTATCTTGGCGGAAAATAATCTCCACTGCCCCTTTCGGCCCCATGACCGCAATTTCAGCCGACGGCCAGGCGAAATTCACATCCCCCCGCAAATGCTTTGACGACATCACATCATAGGCACCGCCATAGGCTTTGCGGGTAATCACGGTTATTTTTGGCACCGTTGCTTCGGCATAGGCAAACAGCAGTTTCGCACCGTGTTTGATAATACCGCCAAATTCCTGCGACGTGCCGGGCAAAAACCCCGGCACATCCACAAAAGTCACAATAGGAATATTGAAACAGTCACAAAAGCGCACAAACCGCGCAGCCTTCTTTGAGCTATCGATATCCAAACAACCTGCCAACACCATTGGCTGATTGGCGACAATACCAACAACCTGGCCATGCATCCGGCCAAAGCCGATAATGATATTGCCCGCATAACTTGGCTGAAGTTCAAAAAAGTCCTCATCATCGACGACCTTCAGGATCAATTCCTTCATGTCATAAGGCTTATTGGGGTTATCCGGCACCAAGGTATTCAATGATGGCTCAGCGCGATCAAACGGGTCGCTGGTCTCGCGCTGAGGTGGCTCTTCTCGGTTTGAGCCGGGCAGAAAGTCCATGAATTGGCGCAGGCTTAAAAGCGCTTCAACATCGTTTTCCAACGCCAAGTCAGCCACACCCGATTTAGTCGTATGGGTCAGCGCACCGCCTAATTCTTCCTGGGTGACCGTTTCATGAGTCACCGTTTTGACCACATCAGGGCCGGTGACAAACATGTAAGAGCTATCTTTGACCATGAAAATGAAATCTGTCATCGCTGGGGAATACACCGCCCCGCCAGCGCACGGCCCCATCACCATGGAAATCTGCGGCACCACACCAGAGGCGAGCACATTACGCTGAAAAACCTCGGCATACCCGCCAAGTGAGGCCACCCCCTCTTGAATCCGCGCACCGCCGGAATCGTTCAGACCAATAACTGGCGCGCCGACTTTCATCGCTTGGTCCATGACCTTGCAAATCTTTTCGGCATGAGCCTCCGAGAGGGAACCGCCAAAAACAGTGAAATCCTGACTAAACACGAACACCAAGCGGCCATTGATGGTGCCATAACCTGTGACCACGCCATCACTGGGGATTTTTTGATCCGCCATGCCAAAATCGACCGAGCGATGCTCCACGAACATGTCCCACTCCTCAAAGGAACCAGGATCAAGCAGCAGATCAATGCGTTCACGGGCAGTTAATTTACCTTTGGCATGCTGCGCTTGGATGCGCCGCTCTCCCCCTCCAGCACGCGCTGCTGCCCGCTTTTCTTCCAAGCGCTGAATCATTTCCTGCATCATCTTTTCCTTATTTTGCGTGCTGTACGGCAGGCAGTGGAGATACCATTAATCGCGTAAAATTTGAACAAATTTTGCAGCATTTTCAATTGTTGCGTAAATCCCCTCACGTCGTTGCTTGGCATCGTCGTCAAGGCCCCAGCGCTCAATCTGATAGCTCTCATCAAGCTGCGACAAGGCAAAAGCTGTTGCGCCATCGATGTGATTGGCCAGCACCGCCAGTGCAATGATCACCGAGCCAGCCGTCGCGGTCAGCGTATGTAAGGGGGCAAGTTCGAAGTCATTATAGCTGGAAATCGCAGCGCGAATAGCGGCCAATGCTGGCGCTGATTGCGTGACCGGCATCAGACTATCTGCAACGGCCAGGCGGGCACCATGATGGGCGTCAACCCACTCCAGCAACGGCTGCCACTGGCATTGTTGCCGCGCCACCAGATCAGCAGGTTCCGTCACCCGATAGCATATCAAGTCGGTGCCGCCATAGGCCGCAATCATCTCAATAACTTCAGCACGCTGCGGCGTGACCCGGTCAACCGCTGTCGCCGCGAGGGTCATCATTGCCATCGAGGCGGGGATGATTTTCGCGCCCTGGGCCTGCCATTCATCGGCAATAGCCGCCGCCAAGGCGGCATTGGGCAAGATCAGGTCGCGCTTGGCAGGTGATTTAATCACCCGGCCATCAAGGGCCACGTGAAAGCCGTTGTGTGTGCCCTCTGCGGCGACCACACTGGCGGTTTCGTAAAAGCGCTTCAAAATCACCTCGTCTGGTTGGTTTTTCCCCATTATGCCAGATGTTTTTAGCAGCTTCCCCGCCCCATAGGGCAAGAGATTTACGCGCGGCCGACAGCACGTCAAATCGCCCCCGCCGGTTATCGGGAATATGAGCCAGTGATTACGCGCTGAACTGTCGCTGGTAATTGCTGAAACTGATCAATGACCGCCGATGGCTCACACTGCCAGAGCTGCCCACGATCGTGATACCCCCAGGTCACCCCAATGGCAGGGACGTTGGCATTTCTTGCCATTTGCAGATCAAAGCTGGTATCGCCAATCATCACAGATTGAGCTGCCGTCACGCCTGCGCCATCAAGCGCTTGCAGCAACATTGTCGGGTTGGGCTTTCCCGGAGCGTCATTGGCAGATTGCAGGGTCACAAATAAATCCCGCAAACCATGCGCCTCAAGCACATGGATCAACCCACGCCGGCCCTTGCCGGTTGCGATCCCCAGTAAGACACCCGCGGCATCTAAGGCAAGCAAACACTCGCGCGCGCCTGTTATCAACGGTTCAATCCCTTCAGCAGCCGTGATTTGATGGTGATAAGCGTCTTTAAAGGAGGCTGTCACCTGCGCCACTTGGGCAGATGACAACTGCGGGTCCAACGCATTAATGGCGGACTCTAAAGACATGCCAACAATCGACCGAACAGCAGCTGTCGCCGGGACCGAAAGACCTTCGGCGGTAAACGCTTGAGCCATTGCACCAACGATGTGGCCCAGGCTGTCAACCAGCGTGCCATCTAAATCAAAGACAGCAAGTTTCAGAGCTGCGCTCACTGAACATCCTCAAACAGGCGCTCAAAGGCGGCATCGCCCGAGGCCGTGTCAAAATCAAAAAATGCCAGTGATTGCGCCATGTGCCCAAGGGGTGGTGCTTGCACATCAACCACCCCGCCATCGGGCCGCCGCAACCGAATCCGGCGGGCATGTAAATGCAATTTACGCGACACCCCATCGCCCACAAGAAAGGCTGCCGGGCCGCCATATTTGCCGTCGCCCAGCACCGGCGTTGCGATTTCAGCCATGTGGACACGCAATTGATGGGTACGTCCTGTAATCGGGGTCATGGCAACAAAGCTTGCTTTTCCTGCCAAGCTTTCAACCACTGAAAACCGTGAGAGTGCGCGTTTACCATTGGTCCGATCAACCATCATTTTTTCACCCGCACGCCCTTCCCGTTTGGCCAGCGGAAGGTCAATTTGACCTTGTTTTGGTTTTGGCTCACCAACCGTAATCGCCCAGTATAGCTTTTGGGTATTCTGATCGCGAAAGGCCGCTGTCAGCCAACGCGCCGCGGCAGCGCTTCGGGCCAAAACCAAAACCCCAGAGGTGTCTTTATCCAGGCGATGGACAAGGCGCGGTCGCTCGCTGTTATCGAACCGCAGGCCGTCCAACGCGCCATCCACATGGACAGGTGCACCACTGCCACCTTGCACCGGCAAGCCTGCTGGTTTGTTGATTACCAAAACATCATCATCACGGTATAAAACAGCCGCCGTCAGTTGCGCAATAATCGCCGGGTCAAAAGCTTTGGCGGCTTTTGCCGCTTTGGCCGCTTTCCAGCCAAGCTGAGGTGGCGGCAAATCACCCAATGGCGGCACCCGCACGACCTGCCCAGAATTTAGCCGTTGTGCGGCTTTCACTCGGCCACCGTCGACGCGCACTTGACCGGTGCGCAAGAGCTTTTCCAAGCGCCCCCGAGCAAGCGCCGGGTAATGACGTTTAAACCATCGATCCAGACGCATTTCATCGTCTTCGACGGCAACCGTTTGATTGACGACTCCTGTCATGATAGCGCCCAACGCATGATCAAAATCCCCATAAATAAAGCCACCACACTTGCCCCAACCGACGCTGTCACATAGCCACCTGCGAGCAATAGCTGCTGCCGCTCAACAAGGGTCACAACATCCAGGGAAAAAGCTGAAAATGTTGTAAAAGCGCCGAGCATGCCTGTGAGCAAAAATGCCTTTAGTGCCGGATCTGTCTGCCCGCGTGACGCCAGCCCTTCGAGCACAAGGCCCATCAGGAGCCCACCTGCAACGTTGACAAAAAGCGTCCCCCAGGGAAAACCTGTACCGCCTACCCCCCCCATCCAAGAGGTGATTTTGTAGCGGGCAATGGCACCAAACGCACCACCAACAGCGATGGCGATCAATAATTTCATAGCGATCCCTACCTCACTCGACCCCGAATATCCAGCCCTCATGGGATTTGGCTTGAGGGACCTCATCGGCAGCCTGCCAAACGCCAGGTCGCCCGGCAAGACAGCGAAGGGCGGCAGCAGAAACCAGCGCATCAGCTTGATCTTCTGTGCGCATCACCATATCGGATGCCAGTTGTTGACTCTGCCAGGCTGCCAACGCAGCGTTCACATTATCTAGATCATGCCAAGCGCGCGGATCGGCGCCAGCCAGTTTAAAATAAAGGCGCGGAAAAATCTCCACCACCGTCAGGCTTTGGGGCACTGAAAAGGGCCATGCCGCAAACGCAGTGACAGTTTGCCCAAGAGCGTGCAAAAACCGCATCCCCGCAAGCGACCCGATACCGACGCCCGCAGGCCCGACGCAGTTAAACACGGGGCTTGGCGCGGTGACCCGCCGACAATGTTGCTCGGTGATCCGGCGGCGACTTTGGAACTTGGCCCCGCGATGCCCGGGGGCGTTGAGATAGTCAAAATACGGCAGCTCTTTGCGGCGATAAAATGGCCCACCATAAAAATCATCTGCCGCAAGGCAGATCTCATCCACCATCGCCCATAATTCAGCCGCGCCGGAATGGGCGATCGCCAGCCCTGGGAAATACGCCGATTGATCAGCATGCGGATAGGCAAAGGCAAAATCAATCCCTGCAAGGACACGCCGCCCCATCGCCTGCTGGGCAATCAGGTAGTCAAAAACCTGACGGCGGGTCCAATAGCCGTTTGACGGTCCCGTCAATAATTCAGGCGCCGCCTCACCAGAACGACAGATGGCGACCTGCAATCCACCCAGACGCGGGCCTTTGGCCCCAGACCAATCAACCCCAACAAAAAGATCAAAGGGCGCGGGCGGGTCCTCATTGGCGTTCATTGATCGCCGCCTGTTGAGGTATCTTGCGCCCGTTCAGCACGTAATTTTTGCCAATAGGCCAACCGTTTGCGCACCTCACGTTCAAAGCCGCGTTGCACAGGTTGATAAAATTCTTGGCGGGGCAAACCTTCAGGGAAATAGTCCTGCCCCGAGAAGCCATCGGCACGATCATGGTCATATTGATAGCCAGAGCCATAGCCCAACCCCTCCATAAGAGCCGTCGGGGCGTTTAAGATGTGTTTGGGTGGCATGAGAGAGCCGGTCTCCTTGGCCGCCCTGGCGGCCGCTTTCTGGGCCTTATAGGCCGCGTTCGACTTTGGTGCTGTTGCCAGATAAATAACCAATTGCGACAGAGCCAAATCGCCTTCTGGCGACCCCAGACGTTCATAGATTTGCCAACAGCCAATTGCCTGAGTGGCCGCCTGCGGATCAGCGAGACCAATATCTTCCACAGCAAAGCGGGTTAACCGGCGCAAAATATAGCCTGCGTCTTCGCCGCCCATCAGCATACGATTTAACCAATATAAAGCCGCATCAGTGTCTGAGCCGCGCAGCGATTTATGCAGCGCGCTGATCAAATTGTAATGCTCATCCTTATTCTTATCATAGACCGGCGCACGGCGCTGAATGGTTGCGGCAACACCAGCACTATCAAGAGCTGTGTGTGGTGAAACCTGGAACAACTCTTCGACCAGATTTAACAAAAAACGACCATCGCCATCAGCCATTGCCGCGACCGTTTCACGGCCATCATCGGTTAACGGCAAGGCGCGCCCTTCGATGGCTTCCGCCCGGCTGATCAACTCATCAAGTGCAGCGTTATCTAACCGGCGCAAGACAAACACCTGGGCACGGGATAGTAATGCCGCATTCAACTCAAAACTGGGATTTTCGGTTGTTGCGCCTATCAACGTCACGGTGCCATCTTCAACATAGGGCAGGAAGCCATCCTGCTGGGCACGGTTAAAGCGATGAATTTCGTCAATAAAAAGCAATGTCCCCCGGCCCATTGACCGCCGCTCCCGGGCCGCCTCAAATGCTTTGCGTAAATCAGCAACCCCTGAAAACACTGCCGACAGGGCAACAAATTCAAGATTACTTTCCGCCGCCAGCAGGCCTGCAATGGTGGTTTTTCCGCAACCAGGCGGCCCCCATAAGATCAATGATGCCAAGCGTTTTTGCGACAGCATTCGGCCAATTGGCGCGGTTACATCGAGCAGATGATCTTGGCCAACAACCTCACTGATCCGTGCAGGTCGCAAACGGTCTGCAAGGGGACGGGGCGCTTCACCTTCAAACAGTGACATGACCGCGCCCTAGCCTTCAAATTCAGCGGTTAAGATTTTGTTGCCGCGCCGAATGCGCACATCCCACCGTTGTTGCCGCAACTGCGCGGCGTCCACCATATCGGCCACGCGCGTAATTTTTTGATCATCAATGGAGACCATCACATCTCCCACCCGAAAACCCGCCCGCGCCGCTGGGCTGCCACGTTGCAGTCCCGTCACGATCACGCCCGCCAGCAAATCATCAAAACCGTTCTCAATGGCAAAAGCTGGGGACAGGTTTGCAACCTGAATGCCGCTGAACGGCGCTTTACCTGCAATCAATGTCTGGTTCGCTGGCGGCGTGCGGGGTGGCCCTGTCATCCGGACCTGTTGGCGCAAAACCCGTCCACGACGGCGAAATTCTACCTGCAACTGGCTGCCAATCGTTTGCGTGCCAATACGATAGGCCAAGGCTTGCTTGTCCGGAATCTCGCGCCCCCCAACCGCCATAATGATGTCACCCGTCTTTAGACCTGCGCGGGCAAACGGACCCTGGTCATATAATTTTGTGATCACCGCACCGCCCGGACGGTCTAAGCCAAACTCCGCTGCTAACTCAGACGTCACAGTCTGCATTCTGGCCCCCGCCCAAGGCCGTTCCACACGGCCATTCATCGCCGCATCAAGCACTGTTCGCACCATGTTGGAGGGCACGGCAAAACCGATCCCCACATTGCCGCCACCATCTGACCGACGGTTAGAGAAAATCGCTGTATTAATTCCCACCAATCGGCCATCCATGGCAATCAACGCACCGCCAGAATTACCAGGATTAATGGCCGCATCGGTTTGGATGAAGAAACTAAAATCAGCGATTCCTTGCGTGGTGCGTGCCAGCGCGGATACAATGCCACTGGTGACCGTTTGGCCCACGCCAAAAGGGTTGCCAATGGCTAACACCAAATCCCCAACCTCAAGATCATCGGAATCGCGCATCGTCACTGACGGCAGAGAGACCCCGCCGGTATCAACCTTCAGGACCGCCAAATCCGTCCGCGGGTCTGCGATCACAACCTCGGCATCAAATTCCCGCCGGTCCGACAGCACAACCCTGATCTCACTCGCCTTTTCAATCACATGATAATTCGTCACGATGAGGCCACTGGCATCCATGATCACCCCAGAGCCGAGGGTGTTTTGCACCCTAGGGCGGGATTTCTTGCCAAACACATCACCGAAAAACTGCTGGAAAAAGGGATCACCCATCAGTGACAAGCGGCGCCGCTGTGCGACCACGGTCTTTGTGTAGATGTTCACCACAGCCGGGCCAACCCGCTTTACCAAAGGCGCAAAGCTAAGTGTGATCTCTGCTTTCGACTGCGGCATGCGTTGATCAGCCGCCACAAGGTTGGCCGCCATGGTCATAAAAAGACCAAGCCAAAGCGCCATCACAAGCGTTCGCGGAAAAATAATCATGGCAATAATGTCGGCGATTGCCGCCTGATCTTCAAGGCATGGATGACAATTACCTAAAAAAAGAAAAACCCCGGCCAAGGCCGGGGTTTCAAAAGCAGTTTTAGGCTTGCTTAAATCGCTGCAGGCATGGCCGTTTGAAGATCTTCTTCAATGCCTTGGATGGGACCGGAATCTAATCCGCGGGCGTCCTCATCCCGGTCTACCAACTCAATCACAGCCATTGGTGCACTGTCACCATAACGGAACCCGGCCTTCATCACACGCGTATAGCCGCCGGGACGTTCGCGGTAGCGATCCGCCAACACATCAAACAGCTTTTTGGTCATACCGTCATCCCGCAGCTTGGCAAAAACCAACCGCCGGGCGTGCAGGTCGCCCCGCTTGCCAAGGGTGATTAACTTTTCGACCACAGGCCGTAATTCCTTGGCCTTGGGCAACGTGGTGACAATCTGCTCGTGCTTAATCAATGCCGCAGCCATATTCTTAAACAACGCTTTGCGATGGCTGGCCGTACGATTAAGTTTCCGGCCACTCTTGCGGTGACGCATATCTCTACTCCTGGTCCCTGCCCGAATGGGGCGTGATCAATATGGTTCTTCGAGGCGTTTTGCCAGATCTTCAATATTTTCTGGCGGCCAATTGGTAATTTCCATGCCGAGCGCCAAGCCCATGGCAGACAGAACTTCTTTAATCTCGTTCAGGCTTTTACGCCCGAAGTTCGGTGTCCGCAACATTTCCGACTCGGTCTTTTGCACCAAATCACCGATATAAACGATGTTATCGTTTTTCAGGCAATTCGCAGAACGAACAGAAAGTTCAAGCTCGTCAACCTTGCGCAGCAAGTTCTTGTTAAACGGAAGTTCCTGCTTTTCTTCAGGCTCCGCATCGGCACGCGGCTCTTCAAAGTTGATGAATAACTGCAACTGATCCTGCAAAATACGCGCTGCGTACGCAATAGCGTCTTCAGGCGTTAACGAGCCGTCTGTTTCCAAGCTCATCGACAGCTTGTCATAATCAGTCACCTGACCGACACGACTGTTATCAACCTTATACGTCACTTGACGCACTGGACTGAAAATCGCATCCACAGGGATCAAGCCAATCGGCGCGTCCTCGGCGCGATTGGCGTTGCCCGCCACGTAACCTTTGCCATTTTCAACCGTCAGCTCCATTGAAATGGCGGCCCCATGGTCAAGCGAGCAAATGATATGATCCGGGTTCATGATCTCAATGTCAGGACCTGTTTCGATCATCCCGGCCGTGACTTCGCCCGGTCCCTCTGCGGCCAGACGCATGCGTTTTGGCCCCTCAGCATGCATACGCAGTGCGATCGCCTTCACATTCAACACAATGTCAGTGACATCTTCACGGACACCTGGGAAAGATGAAAACTCGTGCAGCACCCCATCGATCTGGATGGCGGTAACAGCTGCACCCTGCAAAGAGGAGAGCAGAATACGCCGCAAAGCATTCCCGAGCGTTAGGCCGAAGCCCCGCTCGAGCGGCTCTGCAACAACAGTTGCGCGATTGGTATTCTCTTGCCCGCTCTGAATGTCTAACTTATTCGGCTTGATGAGTGATTGCCAATTTTTTTGAATCACGGGTGCGGCCCTTCTGGTGTGAACCAACTTGGTTCAGGTGGCAGAACTAACAGTTTTTTGGTGTCACACCGTCACTGACAGGTGACACCGAGGTAACGTTAAACCCGCCGCCGCTTGCGCGGACGGCAACCATTGTGTGGAATCGGTGTCACATCACGGATTGACGTCACATTAAACCCAACCGATTGCAAAGCACGTAAGGCCGACTCCCGGCCCGACCCAGGCCCCGAGACCTGGATCTCAAGCGTCTTCATGCCATGGTCCTGGGCTTTTTTACCCGCATCTTCCGCCGCAACCTGTGCCGCATAGGGCGTCGACTTCCGTGACCCTTTAAAGCCCATGGCACCCGCAGTTGACCAAGAAATAGCGTTGCCCTGGGCATCGGTGATCGTGATCATGGTGTTGTTAAAGGTCGCATTAACATGCGCCACGCCAGACGTGATATTTTTTCGCTCGCGGCGACGGACGCGCCCTGTCGGTTGCTTGGCCATGATATTTGTCTCTCTTCAATCCAGCCCCTGGGGGCCAGCCCCTGGGGGGCGTGTTACATCAATAGGTTGTTACAAACCTACTTCTTCTTACCAGCGATCGGACGTGCCGGACCTTTTCGGGTCCGTGCATTTGTATGGGTCCGCTGCCCGCGAACAGGCAAGCCCTTGCGATGGCGCAAGCCCCGCAGGCACCCCAAGTCCATCAAGCGCTTAATATTCATGGCTGTTTGCCGACGCAAATCGCCTTCGACGACAAAATCACGGTCGATGACATCACGCACCCGGCCAACTTCATCTTCCGTCATCTCGTTCACCCGGCGCTCAAACGGAATACCGATTTCGCCACAGATGCGGGTTGCCGTCGTCCGACCAATCCCATGAATATAGGTTAAGGCAATTTCAACGCGCTTTTGCGTTGGAATATTTACGCCTGCAATGCGTGCCACGTCCGTTACTCCCAAACTCAGGCCAAAGCGGCCCTGATACGATCGACAATTACCCTGCCGACCCCAATTTCTAACAAGGCAAGTGGTCCCATCCGAAGCTGGCTTCCGAGGGCAGGGATTATATGGCCCGCCCGCCACAAGTCAACAACCGTGTCACCCCTTACCATTTCCTTCAGCCACCAACCAACACAGCAATTTCAGCTGACACTTGATCGATTTCTGCCATGCCATCAACGCCTTTCAAAGCGCCTTTGGCCTCATAAAACGGAAGAATCGGTGCCGTCTGTTGCCGATAGACCGACAACCGATGGCGCAACGTTTCCTCGTTATCATCACTTCGCTCACCGCCAGTTTCGGCGGCGCGGGTTTTGATCCGTTCAACCAGGATGTCTTCATCAACCCGTAATTCAATCACGTGATCGATGGTCAATCCTTTTTCAGCCAACATCTTGTCGAGCGCTTCTGCCTGGCCAACTGTCCTGGGGAAGCCATCAAGGATAAAGCCTTTCGCGCAATCCGCCTGACCAATGCGATCTTCAATCAAGGCCACCATCACATCGTCTGGCACCAAATTACCGGAATCCATGATCGTTTTCACACGGACCCCAAGCGCGCTGCCGCTCGCAACTGCGCCGCGCAGCATATCCCCGGTCGAGAGTTGCACCACACCAAAGGCGCTCTCAAGGCGTTTCGCTTGTGTCCCCTTACCAGCACCTGGGGGCCCCAACAAGATTACGTTCATCCTCGCTTACCCCGTAGCTTAGACTTCTTCACCAAACCTTCATACTGGTGCGCCAACAAATGGGATTGAACTTGCGCGACCGTATCCATGGTAACGGTGACAACAATCAACAAACTGGTGCCGCCGAAATAGAACGGCACCGAATACTGACTGATCAGAATTTCTGGCAGAATACAGACAGCTGCCAAATATGCCGCGCCAACGACCGTTAACCGCGTCAACACATAGTCAAGGTAGTCAGTTGTGTTCTTACCGGGCCGAATGCCTGGAATGAAACCACCATATTTCCGCAAATTCTCTGATGTCTCCACGGGATTAAAAACAATCGCGGTGTAGAAGAACGCGAAGAAAACAATCATCCCAATGTAAATCGCCATATACAGTGGCTGGCCACGCCCAAGCATGGCCGCAGCTGTCCCCAGCCATTCCGGACCGGCACCACCGGCGGCCGAAAACCCTGCAATGGTCGCAGGCATCAAGAGGATTGAGCTTGCAAAGATTGGCGGAATGACGCCAGCCACATTCAGTTTCAACGGCAGGTGTGAGCTGTCGCCGCCGAACATCTGATTGCCCATCTGGCGTTTTGGATATTGGATTAAAATCCGCCGCTGTGACCGCTCAACAAACACGATAAAAGCAATCACGGCCACTGACATCAGCAGCAAGAAAATGATCAAAATCGCAGACAGTGCGCCGGTACGACCCAATTCAAGGGTCCCCGCCAAGGCAGACGGCAAATTGGCAACAATCCCCGCAAAAATGATCAGCGAGATACCGTTACCAACCCCGCGCGCGGTAATCTGCTCGCCCAACCACATCAAGAATACAGTTCCCCCCACGAGAGTGATCACCGCGATCACCCGGAAGAACATACCAGGATTAATCACCGGCGATCCTTGGGAGGTGGAGAAGTTCTCGAGGCCAACCGCAATGCCATACGCCTGAACAGCGGCCAAAAGAACGGTCAAATAACGGGTATATTGGTTAATTTTCTTACGGCCAACTTCGCCCTCTTTCTTGAGCGCCTCAAGATTGGGGGAAACCGCCGTCATCAACTGCATGATAATCGCTGCCGAAATATACGGCATAATGTTCAGCGCAAAAATCGTCATCCGGCCAAGGGCACCACCGGCAAACATATCAAACATCCCCAGGATGCCGCCCTGCGTCTGCTGAAAGACCTCCGCCAACACCGCGGCATCAATACCAGGAAGTGGGATATACGTGCCAAGGCGGTAGACAACCAAAGCTGCCAACGTAAACAATATACGTTGCTTCAGCTCAGACGCCTTGGAAAATGCCCCAAGGTTCATCCCCTGTGCCATACGTTCCGCGCTTGAGGCCATGACCTATTCTTACCCTTCGGCTGCCGCCGGTGCTGCAACAGCCCCGACAGTCACAGAGCCACCAGCTTTCTCGACGGCCTCAACGGCCGACTTACTGGCACCAGCAACCTGAATGTCAACTTTTGCCGTAATCTCGCCCTTGGCCAGCAAGCGAATACCGTCACGCCCGCGTTTTCCTAACCCAATGGCCCGCAAGGCTGCGGTATCGATCACAGCGCTGCCATCAAGCTGTTTGGCATCAATGGCTTTTTGCACATCACCGATATTCACAACCGCAAATAGCTTACGGAAAATATTATTAAACCCACGCTTTGGCAAGCGGCGGTTAATGGGCATTTGGCCGCCTTCGAAGCCATTAATGGCAACACCTGACCGCGACTTTTGTCCTTTTTGGCCATGTGTTGACGTTTTGCCCATCCCAGAGCCACTGCCGCGACCAACGCGCTTGCGCAGTTTGCGGGAACCCGGATTATCGCGAAGGTCATTAAGTTGCATGTTAACGCTCCAACTCAAACGGCACAGGCCGCCTTATCAAAATTATTTCGAGGTCTCTTCGACCCGAACCAAATGCTGCACCTTATTGATCATGCCACGGACAGACGGTGTGTCTTCCAATGTGCGGGTGCGATGCATTTTATTCAAGCCCAGACCAACCAGGGTTTGACGCTGATACTGCTTCCGTCCAATTGGACTGCCGATCTGGGTAACGGTCACCGTTTCCATTTTCTTGGTAGCCATAATACTATCCCTTCTCGTCCTTAGCTTGCAGCCGCAGCAGGTTCGTCGCTGCGCTCAAACAAATCAGCAACTTTCTTGCCGCGCTTGCCAGCGATCGACCGCGGTGAGTTCATATTCTGCAGGCCTTCGAAGGTTGCCTTAATCATGTTATGGGGATTTGAGGTTCCCATCGATTTGGCAACAACATCTTGCACGCCGAGTGCCTCAAAGATCGCCCGCATGGGGCCGCCGGCGATAATCCCGGTCCCTGCCGGTGCCGCCCGCAACAAAACCCGACCTGCGCCAAAACGGCCCCGGCCATCGTGATGCAAGGTCCGACCTTCGCGCAAAGGCACGCGGATCATATTCCGTTTCGCTGATTCAGTTGCCTTACGGATCGCTTCCGGCACTTCACGCGCTTTACCAGAACCATGACCAACCCGGCCACGACCATCACCCACAACGACCACCGCCGCAAAACCAAAACGCCGACCGCCCTTGACCACTTTCGCAACACGGTTAATGCCAACTAATTTCTCAATCAGTTCTGGCTCTTCGCGCTGGCCCCGGTCCTGTCTTTCGCCACGTGCCATAAATCAAACCCCTTGGATCAAAACTGCAGGCCGCCCTCACGGGCGCCTTCGGCCAGGGCTTTGACCCGACCATGATAAAGATATGCGCCGCGATCAAAGAGAACGGTTTCGATCCCTTTGGCCTTTGCACGCTCAGCAACCAGCTTCCCGACAACCGCAGCAGCGTCTGTCCCCGCCCCCGACTTCAGATCCGTCCGGAGCTCTTTCTCTAATGAAGACGCAGCGACCAATGTCACCCCGGCGTTATCGTCAATCACCTGCGCATAGATATGCCGCCCAGAGCGAAACACCGACAACCGTGGCTGACCATTAGCGCGCTTTTTAAGAGCTCGCCGGTTACGCAGCTTGCGCCGCTCGTATAATTCTCTTGTGCTCAACATCGCTCAGGCCCCTACTTCTTCTTGCCTTCCTTACGAAGGATTT
>JBELLC010000038.1:0-6755 GCA_042088965.1 Nisaea sp.
ATACCTTTATGTGGACAGCTATCTTCGAGGGCGGAAACCATGCCCGTGGTGGCACGAAAAAGCACAATGTCTTGGTCAAGAATCGTTGCCGCGACAGGGGTTTCAGAGAACTCCCGCGACCAACCTGCAACATACCAAGCGTTTTCAATAAACGTCATTAGATCACTCCCGTTTTTTAAGATCGGGTTTCGCCTATGGTTTAACGCAGCCCATCTTCACCCTTTGCATCGCCATGCGTCAAGCCGCCAACGCGGGGCAGCGGGCGGCCGGAGTCCGTCACCGCCACAGCAACCATGATCTCATTGGCCCGGGGCGCATCGTTAAGGCGGACTTCCATACCATCAAAATGGCTGCGCACATAGGCGGCATCCTTATGCCCCAAGGGGATGTCCAAGCATTGGCCAGGCCCGCCCATTTTTTTACTTGAGGCAACCAAGGCCGCCCCCTTTGCAACAGCTTTACGCAATGGTGCGCCAAGGCGGGGATGTAAAATCGCGGCAGCATGTTCAAGCTCACCATTTTCGCCAACCATGGCAGATTTACCATAGCTTTCAGCGGCATCAGGATTGATCCCAAGGGCCGCGACGGCACGCTCCCCCAGCAGGCCGCCCAGCTCTTCGCCAATCACCATTAAGGCTTCTAGATCGTCAACATATTGCCCTGCAAAGGGGTTCTCGATGACCGCAATAACAGCCGCCCGGCGCGTTGGTGGGGCGATGGTTTGCATCATTTCGCGATGAGTCTCGTCAATAATGGTCACGATTTTACGGATATTTGCTGTCGTCATCACGGTGTCTCCTTGGGGCCTAAAAGCGTCTTGGATGGGGTGTCGACGGCGTCGGGGTCAAGTTGCCTGCCAACCGTCGCCACATGGCTTTGTAAAACCAAGCCAGCGGCAATGATTTGACCACTTTCCAGCATCTTTTCAGCCCGTTTTCGGCCGCGCTCAAGGGCGGTTCTGCATTCACCTGCGGTCAATTTATCAACCCCGACGGTGACCAATCGCTCGCCTAAATCACTATCAGGTGACAGTGTGCTGGCAGGCTGGCGGCTCACTTTTGGTGAGGCGGGCAAGTCAACAGCATTGGCAATTAAGGTCGCCGCGACATCGGCGCCAGCAGCGCTGGCAGCCAGCACGGTCACCGTGTCGGCAATCCCGCGGCTGTGACTGCGACCATCCCAACCACTGGAGGCAATGCCGCCAATACCATCAGGGGCTGATAACGTCATCTGGGCGGCAAGTGCGCGGTGCTGCGGTGATGGTGCTAAACCGATTGTAAAGTGTTCTCCCGCAGCCAGCCAAAGGGCGATATCCCCGCCATTATTAATCGCTGCCCGTTGCAGATGACGGCCAGCCAACAGGGCGGCCAATACTTCATCAGCGACCGCGCCTGCAACCGCCGCCATGGGGGTTACGAAACAGTTTTTAGCATGGTTCTGAACGGCATGTAGCATGCGCTGTGCAACAGGGCTGTGGGCCAGGCTATCGCCGTTTGCAGGCTGTCTTAGTGATGCTAACTCGGCAGCCAATTCATGGAGGATAGGGGCAAAGCGGGCTTCAGCTTGGCCGATTGCCAAACGGCATTCCTCGGCGCTGCCGTCAACGCTGATGATCAAATCAATGGGGCCATGCTGCAGGTGTCGGCGCCTGCCATCTGCGAGCCATGCCGCCTGCACGCCATCGCCGTGATGGTGCAGGCGTGTTTGTCGGTGGGCTGCGTTTGCTGCGGACATATTAGGTCTGCTTTACCAGATGGTGTGCGGCCAAGTGATTCAGAGGCCAAGGGTTTGCTGCATGCGCCGGTTCTGTGCGCCGACCGCTCAGGCGGTGATCATTTTGCGCGCTTAACATGCCGCGCTGGGCCTCGTCGACAGAGGTGACATAGTCCATATGCCCGCCCAGGCTTTGGTATTCCGCCAAGGTCATGGTGAATTCGATTGGTGCGACCAGCGCGGGCGTCGGCACATAGCCAAAAGCCTTTGCCGGCATGCGGGTCACATCCGCCATAACGGTAATGCCGCCGCCCGGCCAGACATATCCAGGGGCACCGCCACAGGTGATATTGGTCAGCATGTTTTTAACCGAGCGGGTTAACAATACAGGGTTTTCGGTGACCCCCGCCCGCAGCGAGCCGCCTGCACCCCCCATGAACAGCACGGTACATAAAGCAGGCTCGCAATTCTCCTCAATACGCTGGACCGATGGTAATAGTCGGCTGGGCATTGGTTTTTCGAGGGGTTTTAGATCATCATCCAACTCGAAATAGGCGTATTGCTCGCCAGTGGTTGAGACCATCAGCAAGGATTGTCCGGGACGCGCGATTTTAGGATTAAAGTCCTCTAAGATCGATAGCGGGTCATCCACATCAGTGCCGCCCCAACCGCTGCCGGGTTCTGCCACTTGAAAATACCGTCCTGGGGTTGATCTGCGCCCGGCGATGCGAATGCCGGTATCGGGCCATCCGAGGACTTTTCCAGCCTGATGCTCAGAGACGACACCGGTAATATGATCATCGACAACCACCACATCATCTACCAATTGATGCCATTGCGAGGCAAACATACCGATGGTGGCAGAGCCGCACCCCACCCGCATGCGTGCTTCCGTCATGCCGTTGACCACCGGCGGCTGACCGGCTTGCACCACCAGTGCAGCGCCGTCATCAACGTCAATTTCAACAGCGTCACCGTTGCACAGGTCCATTAATGCCTTGCAGGTGATGCGGCCTTCTTTTTTGCTGCCGCCTGTTAAATGATGCACGCCCCCCAAGGAGAGCATCTGCGAGCCATATTCACTGGTGGTGACATGGCCAATCGGCTCCCCATTGACGCGCGCCAGGGCGCGTTCTGGGCCAATATGTCGATCGGTATCAATTTTGACCTTGGCACCGCAATAACTAAAGATCCCTTCGGTGACGACTGTCACCATATCGACACCGTCAACCTGTTGGGAAACGATGAACGGTGCGGGCTTGTAATCAGGATAGGTTGTGCCGGCGCCAATGGCGGTCACGAAACTGTCGCCAGGGGCAATGATGTCACCGTCCCAGGGGGCTTGCTGGTCCAAAAACGGCACCATCGCCGTGCTGGCATCTTGGCTGCGTTGCAGCCATACCAGCGGGTCAGCGCGCACCAAGGCACCGCCCTCATTCATATAGCGGTCACAGGCCCCAGATCGACCATCGGCGATGTAACACATGACAGGGCATGCATCGCAGCGGATTTTTTCGGCTTTCACAGGACCATCATCTGTCATTACCAGTGTCCTTTTTTAAAATCGCCGCCCGCACCCGCGCCGGTGTCGCTGGTAAATCATAGACGCGCGCACCAGTTGCATCATGGATGGCATTCAGGATCGCTGGCGCGGTTGGGATCAAGACATGCTCCCCCAGGCCCTTGGCCCCAAAGGGCCCCTCGGGATCAGTGATTTCGAGAATAATATGCTCAATTTCAGGCATGTCACCAAATGTTGGAATTAAGTAGTCATGCAGGTTTTCAGACCGCCCTGGAATGTATTCTTCCATCAATGCCAACCCCAGACCTTGGGCGATACCGCCGTCAATCTGGCCTTCGATCAATAACGGGTTGATGGCTTTGCCAACATCATGGGCCGCAGTGATCCGCAGCGGGCGCACGCTGCCAAGGCGCAGGTCAACCATCACTTCGGCAAGCTGTGCGCCATAACCATAGCTGGCATAGGGGACACCTTGACCATTCGCGTCGAGGGGGGCGGTTGGCGGGTCATAACTTTCTTCGGCGCTAAAAACATAGCCATGTTGATCTGGCGGCAAGGTGCCGAGGGCAATTTCGTGGCGGCGGCCTTTGTCGTCGATCACCAGCATGCCATCGGCCATGCCAATACGGGCTTGGCTGCTGACGTTTACATGCCGCAAAACATCGGCCCGCAGCATGTCACCTGCCCGTTTCGCGGCATTACCGGAAATGAATGTCTGCCGCGAGGCGGAGGTTTTACCGGCATCCGGGGTTTTATCGGTGTCTGCGCCGATAAGGGTCAAGTTCGCCACGGACACGCCGAGGGCGGTGGCGGCAATTTGCGCAATCACAGTATTCGCGCCTTGGCCAATATCGACCGCTCCTTGGTGCAGGCAGACCGTGCCTGCTTTGGTAATGCCGATGCGGATGGTTGACGGATTGCTCATCGAGGTATTGCCGCAACCATACCAACAAGTCCCAAGCCCAAAACCACGGCGTAAATACGGCTGATCTGGGTTCTGGTTAAAGGCGGTAGCGTCTTGTTGTGCACGCGCCCATGCAGGCTTCAGCGCCACCAGGCAATCACGAATCCCGACGCCTGTGTCAAAGATTTGCCCGCAAACGGTGGCTTGGCCATTTGTTAAGGCGTTTTGAATACGAAAGCTGAGCCTGTCGATCCCGGCTTTTAGAGCCAGGTCATCCAGCAGGCTTTCAACGGCCAGCAGGCTTTGGGGAACGCCAAAACCGCGAAACGCCCCCGAAGGCGGTGCATTGGTCACCACTGCCACGCTATCGGCGCGATAGGCGGGCAGAAAATACGGGCCACTGGCATGCACTGGCACGCGGTTGGCGACGGTCGGCCCCCAACTGGCATAGGCCCCTGAATTAAACTGTCCATCAAAGCGCAAGCCGGTCAGCTGTCCGGTTGCATCACAGCCAATTTGAACATGCATATCGCTGGGATGGCGTTTACTGGTCGAGGACATGGATTCCTGCCGACTGAGCGCCAGCGCCGCAGGTTGCCCGGTATGATAGGTTGCCAGCGCCAGAACAGGCTGGATCGAGAGATCTAATTTTGAGCCAAAACCGCCGCCGCAAGCCGATGGGATAATCTGTACATCAGCCGCGTCCAGCCCGAGAATAGCGGCAATCCCCTCGCGGTCCATATAGGGTGCTTGGGTGCTTGCAAAGATGCAGACTCGGCCGTCTCGCATTTCTGCATAGCCTGCTTCAGGTTCAATATAGGCATGCTCTAACGCAGGGGTGGTGAAGCGTGCGGCGACCTGATGGCTGGCGGCGGCCAAACCGGCCTCGATATCGCCGCGCGCGACACCGCCGCGGGCCAGTATATTGTCGCTGTGATCGGGGTGAAGCTGGGCCGCAGTCGCGTCTGTTGCGGCCTTAACGGTCAGATATTCTGGCTGCGGGTCCCAGGAAATGGGAAAGTCCTCTCGGCTCAGGTCTGCGATCATATCCGGCTTGCCAACAATCGCTGCCACAGCCTCACCGCGATGGATGGACCGGCGCTCGGGAAAAACCGGTTGGTCCTTGAAACCAGGGATCACACCATGGCGGTTTTGCCCCGGCACATCAGCGGCGGTGAGGATTTTTTCAATGCCGGGGGTGGCGCGGCAATAGGCATCAAGATCACCAAATGTAAACCTTGCGTGGTGATGGGGATTACGAATCAGCCGCACGGCCAAGGCATGATCGGGGATATGGTCTGCGCCAAAAACTTCTTGGCCGTTAATTTTCGCGGTGCCATCCAGGCGCGGGATCGCCTGCCCAAGGGCGGGGCTGGAAATAGCAGACGATAAGGTCTGGTTTGCGTCTGTGATTCCGGTCCCTGCGGCCATCACGGCAGTAACAATCTTTTGATAGCCCGTACAGCGGCACAGCACCCCACCTAAAACATCGCGAACCTGCTGTTCTGTTGGCAGGGGCTGTTCAGTTAACAAGGTATAAGCGGCAACCATCATGGCGGGCGTACAAATGCCGCATTGCGCCGCACCATGACGGGCAAAGGCTTGCTTCAAAGTGGTCGCCACAGGATCGTCCGTTAGGCCTTCTATGGTGGTGATCTGGCATCCTTCGGCCTGTCCAACAGCGACCAGGCAAGCACAAGCAGCATCGCCGTCAATGATCACGGTACAGGCCCCACAATCCCCTGCATCACAGCCAACTTTCGTCCCTGTGAGCCCAAGCGGCCCGCGTAAAACCGTGCTGAGGCGGGTGCCGGGGGAGGTGGTGAGCTGATGGCTGTCGCCATTAACCGTAAGTGTGAGGATAGGCTCGGTCATTGTGGGGGGCGGGACAAGGGTCATCTAACAGCACGCCTGTACAGCGTCACGGATCAGGGTTTGGGCGGCATCACGGCGATAATGGGCCGGAGCCCGGATATCGTCGATGGGCTGTAACCCTGTTAAATCATCAGCTGTGATATGGCGATGCGCCTGAGAGGCCGCTTTGCCGCGCAATCGCGCCTCCAGCGGCGGTAGACGTTGGGCAATTTCTGAGCAGGCACCGACAGCAATGCGGGCATCTGTAATCAAACCGTGCTGATCAACAACCAGGCGGGCGGCCACCATGACAATCGAGATGACCAGATAGCGCCGCGCCCCCAGTTTCACAAAATGGCTTTGGCCGCTGGTTTCAGCATCTGGCACATGGATGGCGGTCACCATTTCGTCACTGCGACGGGCGGTTCGACGGTTGCCCAGAATGAAATCTTGCAAGGGTAATCTGCGGACACCGTGAAGGGATGCCAGGTCCACCTCAGCGCCCAAGATCAGCAAGGCTGGCACCCCATCGGCAGCCGGGGAGGCATTGCAGATATTACCAACAATGGTGGCGCGATTTTGAATTTGAATGGAGCCAACGTCGCGGGCTGCGCTGACCAGAGCGTTGAAGGCAGGCGGCAGGTCAATGCGCGTCAAATCCCGCCAACTGGCCAGCGCCCCGATACGCCAGCCCGTTGCTGTTTTCTCAATCCCACGGATTTCAGGAATGGCGCTAATATCACAGATCCGCGCACTCAAGGG
>JBELLC010000038.1:6855-23262 GCA_042088965.1 Nisaea sp.
CAGAAATTATATGCCCTTCTGGTAGGGTTTATTTTACGGTGACATTGCAGCAGGTCGCTCATGTGGCCCTTATCGAAGAAGGAATAACGCGATGGCAGTGCATTTTGAGAGCTCGGAATATGCGGCCCGGCAAGCCCAAGCCCTTGCAAATATGGCCGCCGAGGGGCTGGATGGTCTGCTCTTGTTTCGTCAAGAAAGCATGTATTACCTGACCGGCTATGACAGTTTTGGGTTCTGCTTTTTTCAATGTTTGGTGCTGTCAGCCGATGGTCGCTTGACGCTCCTCACGCGGGCACCAGATTTGCGACAGGCGCAAAATACCAGCATCCTTGGTGACATTCGTATTTGGACTGATGATGCCGCCGCTGAACCACAGCAGATGCTGAAGGACATTTTAGCTGACCAGAACTTTGCCGGTAAACGTATTGGTGTTGAATATGATGCTTATGGCCTGACGGCGGCCAGCGGCAAAAAACTGGATGCTGCGTTGCATGGGTTTTGCCACCTTACCGATGCCTCCTTTCTGGTCAGCCAGCAACGTTTGATTAAAAGCCCAGCAGAGCTGGCCTATGTGCGGCGGGCAGGTGCATTGGCAGATGATGCCTGGCAGGTTGCGCTTGATTTGACGGCCAGCGGCGTCAATGAGGGCGAGATTCTGGCCGGGATGCAAGGGGCTGTGTTTCGCGGTGGCGGCGATTATGCCGGTAATGAGTTCATTATTGGCTCAGGCAATGATGCGCTCTTGTGCCGGTATTTTTCAGGGCGCCGGCAGCTTGATCGCCAAGATCAGTTGACGCTCGAATTTGCGGGTGCTTATCGCCATTATCATGCCTGTATGATGCGCACCATCGTTATCGGCGCAGCAGATGACCATCAACGCCATATGTTTTTGGCATGTACCAATGCACTGGATGCGGCCAAGGCCGCGTTGCGGCCAGGCCGCCCCATTGGGGAGGTTTTTGATGCCCATGCGGCGGTCATGGACGCGGCCGGATTAAACCATGCCCGCCTGAACGCTTGCGGGTATTCTCTTGGGGCCGTCTTTGCACCGATTTGGATGGATTATCCGATGTTTTATCACGGCAATCCGGTGATTGCCGCCCCAGGAATGGTATTTTTTCTGCACATGATCTTAATGGACAGCCAAAAAAATCAGGCCATGACTTTAGGCGAAACGGTGCTGGTCACAGATGGTCCACCAGAACGGTTATCAGCGGCGCCGATTGAGATGGTGGTCCGTTGAGGTTACAGCGGGTGCGGCGATTGCTTTAGCCATTGTTTTACGGGCCTGCTGCCGCCATGTTGTCTCATGTCTATTTTTTCTAAGTCAAACAGCAGAAGCCACGATATCAATACCGGTATCGCCTTCATGGCGATTGCAATGTTTATGTTGCCGGGTATTGATGCGATTGCCAAACATCTTTCCAGTTCAGTTCCAGCAGGGCAGGTCACCTGGGCGCGGTTTGCCTTTCAAACCCTCATATTGCTGCCTTTTATGTGGTCCAGCCTTCGGCATTTGGCAGCCAAAGATGTTTTACCGCAAGCGATCCGGGGGCTGACACTGGCGCTGGCGACCATGTTTATTTTCGCCGCTGTTCAGATCATGCCGATTGCTGATGCAATCGCGATTTTCTTTGTTGAGCCTTTCATTCTGGCGCTGATTTCAGCTGTGTTTCTTGGCGAGACCATTGGTTGGCGTCGCTATAGCGCGATTTTCATAGGCTTTATCGGTGCCCTGCTGGTGATTCAACCAAGCTGGGCGTTATTTGGCTGGACCGCAACCTTGCCCTTGGCGGCGGCCCTGAGTTTTGCGATCTATTTGGCCCTTACCCGCCGCCAAAGTCAGCGCTATGGGGCTTTTGCCTTGCAATTTAGCGCCGGTCTGTCGGGTCTTATTTTCATGTCGGTGGGCTTAGGCGTTGGCCAGCAAATTGGATTTCAGCCTTTTGACCCGGTCTGGGCGAGCCCGTCAGCCTGGTTATGGATGATGGCGGTGGGGGTTATTTCTTTGGTAGGTCATTTACTGATTACGACGGCTTTTCAACGTGTTGCCGCTAGCATTTTAGCGCCATTAAGCTATCTTGAGATTATCGGCGCGACGCTGTTTGGATGGGCGTTTTTCAATGACTTCCCGCGTCCGCTGACCTGGCTTGGGGTTGCTGTGATTGTGACGTCGGGGTTGTATATGATCCGCCGCGAAGCTATCCGCGCGGCGGCTGATGACGCAGCAGAAACCGCCTGAACGGGTGCGATGGCGTGGGTCTGATCTGGTTTTCAAAAGGGACTTATTGTGACGCCGAAAGGGACACATAAAAAGACATATCAAGGCTTTTTAAAGCTTTTTGGATGGTTTGTGGGTGTCGCTTTCATGATGGTTGTGACGGCCCCGCCTGGGGTGACTGAAACACCTTTGAGATTGAATTATACCGGCTATTTTGGCGGCTTGGAAGCGGTTGAAGTTGATATCTCCATCGCCCTTGAAAAGGATAAATACGATATCACCAGCGTGACGCGATCCACTGGTTTTTTGGATTACCTGTCGTCGTTTCGCTCCCAGGTGCGTGGCTTGGGGGCTTGGCCCTTCGGTCCAGATCAACGCTTTTCGCTGGTTGGAGAATACAGCGGTAAAAAACGCCAGATTGAGTTACAGCGCCTGCCATCAGCCAACTTTCATGTGGCCATTACCCCGCCGATTCCGATTGATGAACGTGACCCTGTGCCGCCGCAGTTGCAGAAAAATAGCTTCGATCCGATTGCTGCCTACGTGAAAATTGCGATGCAACCATCAGCGGCCAATATGTGTGCCGGGATGGTGCCCATTTATAATGGCACAATCCGCTCTGACATTGAGATTCGCCACATAGGCCGCGAGCAGCTTCAGCCATCACCTTATAGCAGTTTCGAGGGTCAAGCGGAGCGATGCCGACTCACCTATACAGTGCGGGCCGGGGCTTATAAAAAATCCTGGCTCGGTCGAAGTGATTCTGCCCCTGTGATTGACGTTTGGGTGGCGCGCCGAGATGATGTGGCGTTATGGCTGCCAGTGCGGGTGCGCTCAGAAACAGATCTGGCAACAGTTTTTTTGCATCTAACATCGCCGACCTTTGAGAGCAAAGGATAGGGTGAGAGCAAAGGATAAGGTGAGAACAAAAGACAAGCCGGTTGTTTTCACAGATCTTGAACCGCGTCCTCAATGGTCAAATGCAGCTTGTCCATCAGCTCGTCAAGGTGGCTGTCACCGAAAATATAGGGCGGCGCAAGCAATATATGGTCACCTTGAATGCCGTCGATGGTGCCGCTCATCGGGTAAATCATGAGGCCGCGATCAAAGGCGATTTGCTTAAATTTTTTGGCCAACTGAAGGTTTGGATCAAAGGCTTGCTTGCTGTCGCGGTCAGCAACAAACTCCAGCCCCCAGAATAATCCGCGGCCGCGAATATCGCCAACGAACGGGTGTTGGCCAAAGCTCTCTTGCAAGCGATTGTGAAGCACCTGACCGGTTTGTTGGATTTGTGCCAGCATGCTGGGTTTGCTGATTTCGGCCATCACAGCCAGGCCGCCTGCTGCTGCGGCAGCATGTGCGAGATAGGTGTGGCCATGTTGAAAAAACCCGCTGCCTTGCGCAATGGCGGCATAAACGCGTTGATTACAGAGCATTGCGCCAATCGGCTGATACCCAGCGCCCAAGCCCTTGGCGATACAGACGATGTCCGGCACCACTTGGTCATATTCTGAAGCAAATAAATGCCCGGTTCGGCCCATCCCGCACATCACTTCGTCAAGGATCAGCAATACGTCATTTTCATCGCAAATCTCGCGGATACGGCTGAAATAACCATCAACAGCGGTAACCGCGCCAAGGGTTGCGCCAACCACGGGCTCGGCAATAAAGGCGGCAACATTTTCTGCGCCAAGTAGGGCGATTTTATCAGCCAATTCATTGGCCATGCGCTGGCCATAATCGTGCGGGGTTTCGCCGACCTCTGCCCAGCGCCAGTAATAGCAGGGGCTGATGTGATGCATGTTGTCGCTCATGAGCGGCAAAAACGGTTGTTTGCGGGGAATATTGCCGCCAGCCGCCAGCGCCCCAAGGGTATTGCCATGATAGGATTGACGGCGGGCAATGATCTGGGATTTGCCCATCATGCCGCGTTCGACATGATACTGGCGGGCCAGTTTCAAAGCCGCTTCGACCGCTTCTGAGCCACCACAGAGCAAATATACATGATCAAGATCACCGGGAGCGACCTTGGCCAACAAAGTGGCAAGCGCTTCTGCAGGTGGTGAGCTGAAAAACCCTGTATGCGCCCAGGCCAGCTGATCAAGCTGCTGTTTGATCGCCTCTTTCACGTCGGCGTTATCATGCCCTAAACACGACACTGCCGCGCCGCCGCAGGCGTCAAGATAGTGTTTGCCGTTTTGATCAACGATATAGGGGCCGTGACCTGACACAGCGATGGGCATGTCATGATGCGGTTGCCGGTGGAACAAATGCGTCAATATCTGTCTCCTTTTAGGTTACTAAAGCCAATCTATCGGTATAACGCCAGCCTTTTGGCAATCTCGCAGGTGTTTTCCACTTACATTTTAGAGCCGCCGCACCATATTGCGGCTCTTGAGTGACCCGTTCACCGGAGAGATATGTGCTTATCCATCACCCCTATGACAGCCTTGGCGGTGCCAATCATGGTTGGCTTAACGCCAAACATCATTTCAGTTTTGCAGGCTATCACGACGCAGAAAAAATGAGCCATGGAGAGCTGTTGGTGATCAATGATGATTTGATTGCGCCGCAAACAGGCTTTGATCCCCATCCCCACCGCGATATGGAGATCATTACCTATGTGCGGCGCGGGGCGATCAGCCATCAAGATGATCAGGGCAATCAGGGCCGCACCAGCGCTGGCAATGTCCAGGTGATGAGCGCGGGCAGCGGTATTGTGCATTCCGAATATAATCTGGAAAACGACGAGACCAGCCTTTACCAGATCTGGATTACCCCACAGCAGCGCGGAATTGCGCCGGTGTGGGATATGGCCGAATTTCCGCCAGCCCCTGTTGATGGTCGCCTGACCCTATTGGTGTCTGGGGATGGCAGTGCGCCGTTGCAGATCAACCAGGATGCGCGGATTTATGCCGGTCGCATGACGGCAGGTCACACCTTAACGCACCAGATTAAAGGCAAAGCTTATGTTTTGGTGTCGGCTGGTACGGTCCACGTGAATGCGATTACCGCAACCAAGGGCGATGGTATTGCCATCAGTGATGAGGCAGACATCACCTTGCGCGCGGCCCCTCAGGCGGAACTGCTCATTATTGAGGTGCCTGGCGAAAAAGCGGCCCGTTAAAACAGCGCGGATGCGGCCAGGTGCCTGCTTATTCGGCCGCTGCTGCTGGCGGCTCGATGAGGGTTAGCCGCCACATCTCGCGCAGATATTTCTCATAATCATAGCCAGTTGCCGCATGAATGGTGCAACGGTTATCCCAGACAACCACATCGCCTGCTTGCCACTGCCATTTCACAGTAAATTCGGGACCGGTTAAGAAGGGCAGTAAATCGCGCATGATATCGACGCTGGCATCTTCTGCGCCGTTTAGGTCACAGTGATCCAGCAACGCTTGTGAGATTGCCGCGCCTTTTGACAGAACTGCGCAGGTCGAACTGTTGAGGCCATAGAAGGCAGGGTCACCACTTATCGGATGCGTGAGGACAAGCGGCACCCGGTTTGGTGGGTTGGCGGCGCGTTGTGCTGGCGTTAAAACCGGGTAATCAGGGGAATAGAGGCTGATTTTCTTGTCGTGGTGGGCCAGGGAACAGACAGCTTCCAGGCCGTCAAGTTTGGCTTTGGTGGCGGCATCTAACTGCGCGTAACCGGCGCGCATATCAGCAAATAGAGTCTCACCGCCCTGTTCTGGCGCCCGGCGGCAATGGAAAACAGAGCCGATGGGCGGGCGCGCCCGAAAGGTCGAATCAGTATGCCAAACGGGTCGCCGAGTTTCGGGGTTATAGCGAATGTCCGCATCACTTTGCAGCGCGGGTACACGCGCCAAACTGGCTTTTAAATTACCGGCCTGATCGCGAATATTGCCAATTTTTAAAATTGGAAAACCATCGACGCTTTTGTCTTCACGGGCCGCCATGCCCTCTTGCTC
Organism: Nisaea sp.; assembly: GCA_042088965.1. GTDB lineage: Bacteria > Pseudomonadota > Alphaproteobacteria > Thalassobaculales > Thalassobaculaceae > TMED26. The sequence goes on from JBELLC010000038.1 coordinate 13,009, forward strand.
GACAGCCCCAAAAATCTCTGACCAAGCCATCAGTTCGGCGGGTTGCAGGTCCGCCAAATCATCACCGCGCACGCCCAGCAATCCACCATGTTGGATCCAAAGATCATGGACCTCTGCTTGAAACGTTGGGTCGCTTAGGTCTCCTGGGGTGACCCCTTCGATCATCAATCCAAAGTCGCCGTTGAGGGTCTTCTGCGTATGCGCCATAGGTTATCTCCTGTCTCACCTCAGCTTTGCCGTAAAACCAAAGCTTAAAGTCACGCACCGCCAGTGCCAAATATTTTGTTATTTGCAGGCCGCTTCAATGAGCGGCAAAGCCATCAATCGGCGGCGGATGGGGCGGGGGATGTTGTGCTGCCCAGATTATGGCGAAATTGTACGCCCCAGCGCCCGTCCTTGAAAACAGCAATCCAGATCGCTTGTAGCTCAAACTCTGATAGGCCAGATGTGTTGATCCGCTGGCCGATATATTTGAAAACGCTGGATGTCGCCGACTGGGCGACTTTTTCCAGGCGGCGCAAACGCGTGTGCGACCATTCTGGCTCGGTTGTTTTGATGATTTCCCAGGGCATTTGAAAATCGCGTCGATAGGCGTCGGCCGTTTCAACCGTGATCGAGATGCCATTATAATTCTGATAGGTGAACGGGAAATGCACGCTATCAAGGTAGCCATCAGGGTCACAAGCGTTGATCGCGGCGTGATGGCTGTTGATGGCATCTTCTGCACTCTGCGGGACATAAGTCATGGTTAACGATCCTACATCACCTGCAGCCGCGCCAGCAAGTGGCTGTCGCGTTTGGATTCCAGATCGTTAACGTTGCGACAGGCGGCTTCGCCATGACTGCGTGCGATGAGGGCACTGCCCAATTCGGGCGGTACTTCAGGGCATAGCAGGTTCCATGCAAGAGATCTGACAGGCTCACGCATAACCAACCAGCAAACCCGGCTAACCTCGGTCAGATCGGTCACGCATGGAGGGGGATGCAGGACCAGCGGCCTGCAGCATTATTTTATTTAAATAGCCCGTACACGGATTTAAAAAATTGTAGCTCAGAGGTATGTATGCGGAATAATTTCACGCCGACGACGTTTTGAATGAGGCAATCCATTCTGTTCAACCTTTGAAGGGCTTGTTTTTGGGATAGGCTTACCACCATGGGTGGTGCCAAAAAATGAGCGCCATTCGAGTTGACAGGCCATCATGTGGACGCTAAGTAACAATTACAGGGGTCTGCAAAAACCCCGTGAGGCGCCAGCCTAATTTTGCGTCCTTCTCGTTTAAATTGTAAGGAGGATGCTTTGATGGCGTCTTATAATGAAATTTCCGTATCCGCTTTAGCCCGTTTAGTAGGAACACCTGACTGTCCTGTGTTACTCGATGTGCGCATCGACGAGGACTTTGAGGATGACTCCCGGTTGATCCCTGGCGCATACCGCCATTCCGCTCTGAATATGCGCGATCTGGCTGATGATCTCAAAGGGCGATCGGTTATTGTATATTGCCAAAAGGGCCTCAAGATCAGCCAGGGCGCTGCGGCAGTGCTGCGTAACTGTGGCATTAAGGCGGAGGTTCTCGAAGGTGGGCAATTTGCTTGGAGAGATGCCGGACAGCCAATGGTTTTGACAGAGAAGATGCCGCCTTTAGACGCAAATGGGCAGACAGTCTGGGTTACACGCCATAGGCCAAAGGTCGACCGCATCGCCTGTCCGTGGCTCATACGAAGATTCATTGATCCACGGGCTCAGTTTTTGTTTGTTGTGGCATCGCAAGTGAATAACGTCGCCGAGCGTTTCAATGCGACTCCGTTCGATATGGAGGACGTATTCTGGAGCCACCGCGGCGAAAAGTGTACTTTTGAAACGATGATCGAGGAATTTGGTATTGGCAACGATGCGCTCGCAAAGCTCGCGCTCGTCGTGCGCGGTGCCGATACCAACAAGCACGATCTGGTACCAGAGTCGGCGGGCCTTTTGGCGGCGTCATTGGGCTTATCACGGATGTTCCGTGACGACTTGGAACAGCTTGAAGTTGGTATGACACTTTATGATGCCTTCTATCGATGGGCGCGTGATGCAACAGGCGAACGACACGACTGGCCTGTCGCTTCGACAAAGGGTTAAATCATGGCCAGTTCAAGCGAGACCTCAGCAGACACTCATACGTCTCTAGCTGAAGCGACACGTGTTTGGTGGAAAATTGGTATTCTATCCTTTGGTGGCCCTGCGGCCCAAATAGCGCTCATGCACAAGGAGGTTGTCGAGGACCGCAAATGGTTATCGGAGCAACAGTTTCTCAATGCCTTGAGTTTCTGCATGCTCCTGCCCGGCCCTGAGGCTATGCAACTGGCGACATACGCGGGTTGGAGACTCCATGGTATTGTGGGCGGTTTAATCGCTGGATTATTGTTTGTCATACCCGGTGCCATGGTGATCATGGCGCTGGCCGCAATCTATAGCATATATGGCAATGTGCCGCTCGTAGCGGCATTGTTCTATGGCGTTAAGGCTGCGGTATTGGTGATCGTCGTCGAGGCGCTCTTGCGCGTTGCTAAGAGGGCACTCACGCAAAAATTACATTGGGTGATTGCAGGCTTTGCCTTCGTTGGAATATTCTTTTTCTCCATCCCCTATCCATTGATTGTATTGATGGCGAGCCTCATTGGCTGGTTCTGGGGGCGTAAGATGGAACAGCAGCAGATCGTCAATATGACCCATGTGTCGGCTGGAAAGACGTTGGCAACGATTGCCAGTTGGCTTGCAATTTGGCTGTTGCCGCTACTCGCGTTAGTGTGGTTAGAAGCACCAGTACTTCTTGTCGAAATAGGCACGTTTTTTTCTACCCTTGCCCTTGTCACATTCGGTGGTGCCTATGCTGTCCTTGCCTACATGGCTCAGGACGTTGTGGTGCAGTTTGGATGGCTAACCGCAATGCAAATGGTAGACGCGTTGGGGTTGGCAGAAACAACACCCGGGCCGCTGATTCTTGTGACGCAATTTGTGGCTTTCTTGGCGGGGTTCGCGGAAGGTGGTATTTTCCTCGCGCTGACCGCTGCCTTGGTGGCTCTCTGGATGACCTTTGCGCCGTGTTTTCTATGGATATTTGCAGGTGCGCCCTACATCGAGTGGATATCAAGTCAACCTAGGTTAAAGGGTGCACTAAAGGCGATCACGGCAGCGGTTGTGGGTGTCATTCTCAACCTGTCGATTTGGTTCGCTTTACATGTATTATTTGCCACTGTAAGCCGCCAAAGATTTGGACCAGTGACGCTTTGGCAGCCGGACCTTGCCACGGTCGAATGGATGGCGTTGGCGTTGTTCCTCATGAGCTGCGTTCTGGCATTACGGCTACACTGGGGGGTCATCAGAATCTTGCTGTTCGCCTCAATTCTGGGGGCTGTGCTGCAGTTGTCGTTGTGACGCTCCAGTCAGAAACACCCAACGGTATCTGCATGTTGCGCTCACACCACAAACTGAGGGTGCCTGCACCCCAAGGTCGGTGTCCCATGCTGTTTCCGTTGTTGCGCTCACACCACAAACTGAGGGTGCCTGCACCTAAGCGCAAGCCATGGTTAAAAAGATCACAGTTGCGCTCACACCACAAACTGAGGGTGCCTGCACCCCGCGCCAATGGTATCGTAATGATACATAGGTTGCGCTCACACCACAAACTGAGGGTGCCTGCACCCGGCACCAGCTTTATTGGTGCAAACCTTTCGTTGCGCTCACACCACAAACTGAGGGTGCCTGCACCCTGATACATCGTAAGCGCCTGATTTGCCTGCCGAAACATCCAATCGGTCCCTTAAAATTTGCGCCAATCCGCGCTGCGAATACGACATTTCAGCCGTTTTGATTGGCATTTCGTGAGCTTTTGCGCCGAGAAGCCCCAGTCCCGCCGATGCGGTGATACGGGGTATTCCCAGCCGCGCGGTCCGCAACGATCCACTCAGCCGATTGGCCAAGCGGCCCAAGACCGCAATGATCGTGACCGCGCAGGTCATCGATCATGTTCTGATTTTTAACAGCGAGTTTTTCTCCTTTTTTGATGGCTTTCATTTGCGCACCGCGCCGGGCGATATTCACCGCCGCAACACTGTCGGCATGGCCTTTAAAACCACAATTGGTGCACGTGAAATTATCTTGTGATGGCCGGTTCTTACCATCGTAATGTCCGCATTTAGGGCATGTTATTGAGGTGCCGCCAGGAAAAACCGTTTGTGAGGGTTTTAGCCCTGCCAACGCCAGCTTATACGCCAACAGCGTTTCGAGCTTTCCCAGTTGCGACCGCTTGAGAACCTTGCGCCAGCCGCGTTTCGGCGCGCCTTTTTTGCGCTTGGTAGAAATCGTTATTTTTTGCCCCCCCAGGTTTTCAATCACAACCTGTGCGCAGGTGGCTTGTGCGGTTTTAACAATATGGTTTGCCAATTGGTGCAGGGCATCATCTGCGCGGCGTTTATGACCAATTGAGCTGCGGCCGCGCCTTTTTTGTTCAGCGCGCCGTCGCTTGTCAGACTCTGTAATCGCCGTGCCAATTTCAGCACCCATGGGGGGCGCAACAGACGTGACAACGCCTTTGGCATCACAAACAGCAATTGCGCCCGGATTCACCACGCCGCGATCAACCCCAAGGTAGCTGTGCGTCTGAATGGCGGGGGCTGGGGGCATTTCAAATTGTGCCAGCAGAAACCAGCGATCTTGTTTGCGGACAATGAGGCTTGAGCGGTGGTGTGCTTGGCCGCTCAAAAACTTTTGCTCGTGCCACTTTGAACAGGACAGCGGAAGCAAAATTTTGCGTTTTGATTGCGCCGCTTTGATACATGCGCCTGAAGCGGCGTCAATACCCCCGGCGCGGGCGCAGGATCGGGCTTTTTTATCGCTGGCAGGCAAGATGTTTAACTCTACCCCAAGCGCGCCTGTTTCGCCATGGCGGATGATCTTACCATCGCGCGCCCGTGCCAAGGTAAATGGCTTTAAGGGGGGGGCCCGGTCGCTGCGGTTTAATTCATCACGCAGGCGTCTTTCCGACTCGCTGTCTGTGACAGTTACCAGGTCGCCTAAAGCAGAAATGTAATTTGTACGGATATTTTTCGATTGTGACGGCCATTCTGGTTTTTCGACACCGCTGCCCGGCTTTAAGCTGAGTTGATACAGCTCAACATAGCTTTTGATGGCCGCCATAACATCCCGGTGGACTCCTTGCGCAAGCGGTTCATGCAATCGTTGAACGGTCTTAGGGGCAGGTTTTTTGGCCAGCTCCCGCAGGCGCTCACGGCGGGTTTTTGCGTCTGCCATGCCCGCAATATCTTTTGCGTCACTTTCATATGTATCGAGGAAGGCCCAGAAAGCCGATTCAGCTGTTGCCCGCGCATGCTCAAGAATTGCCGCCTTGCGTTTAGAGGGGCGCATCTCAAAAACAGCCGTGAGATATTGACCAGACATAGAATATTATGTGGAGCCTGGATCGCGTTAGTCAATAACGCATTGCGATGAGATGCGCGATGAGCTGCGCGGTCATGTCTGTGGCAGCATTGCTAAGTGCAAATCAAGCGCCTTCAAGACGTCCTGCAATGTGTCAAGGTGCGGCGGGTCTCGCTTGCTTGGGCCTGCCCGTCGCAAAACAATTTTGTTGGCGGTGACCGTTCATTGTGCCGATTCTCGCCCCTAAAACGGTCAACAGCGACAAGCGCCAGGGTTTGCCCCTTGCCGGTATGGATGATTGATATCTTTGGAAAATTGGAGCGGGCGATGAGATTCGAACTCACGACTTCAACCTTGGCAAGGTTGCGCTCTACCCCTGAGCTACGCCCGCATCAGCTGATGTGTTCACGCAACACCACAGCGAGGGCGGATAATACGCAAATCATCGCTGTTTGCAAGTATTTGGTTAAAAAAATATCACCGGCCAATTGGGGCTGGGGAACATGCGCTGTCGCGGCGGCGTGTGGCGGCGTCATTGGGGCCCGCGAAAGGCTTTTCCCAGCCCGCGAACACTGCTATTTCTGAGCACAATTTAACCCTCGATTGGCAAACAGGAGGCGGCTGCCGTGACCAACCCCCCGCACACCCCCCCGCACACCCCTGAAGACGTTTTAGCGCGCCTTGATGCGCTGGCGATCCCGTATACATTGCACCGCCATCCCGCCCTGCGAACCGTTGCTGATGCCAAAGCCTTCCGAGGGACCATGGCCGGTGGGCATTGTAAAAATCTGTTTTTACGCGACCGCAAGGGCAAAATGTGGCTGGTGTCCACGCTGGAGGACACCGTTGTTGATTTAAAAGCTTTGGGCGAATTGCTGGGCGGGCGGCTGTCTTTTGGCAGTGCGGATCGGCTGATGACTTATTTAGGGATTATCCCTGGGGCGGTTTCACCACTGGCGGTGATCAATGATACCGAGCAGACGGTGACGGTGATTTTGGATGCCGCCATGATGGCGGTTGAGCAGCTGAATTTTCACCCCTTGAGCAATGAGATGACGGTGACCATCGCCGCCACGGATCTGCAACGCTTTATCGTTGATTGCGGTCACCAGCCGGAGACCCTATCTATCGCGGGGGATGCAGCATAAGGTATCCTGTGCTATTTGCGCAGGACTTGTCAGGCGCGGCTTTCGTGCCACCTATTAACGGAATGATCGGTGAGGGATAGAACGACGATGGAGACACTTATTAACGCCGCCGCGGTTGCAGAGGATGTGATCAAAGACGGCTCGACCGCGACCTTCATGGCAGACGTCATCGAAGCCTCCCGCGAGACACCGGTTATTGTTGATTTCTGGGCCCCCTGGTGCGGCCCGTGTAAGCAATTGGGCCCTGCCTTGGAAAAGGTGGTCAAAGATGCTGCTGGCGCCGTCCGCTTGGTCAAGATTAACGTGGACGAAAATCAGGAATTGGCAGGCCAGCTGCGGGTGCAATCGATCCCAGCGGTTTTTGGCTTCAAAAATGGCCAGCCTGTCGATGGCTTTGCCGGCGCTTTGCCAGAAAGTCAGATTCGGCAATTTGTCGGCCGCTTGACAGGCGGTGCGGGTGTTGAATCGCCATTACAAGAGGCGCTGGATGCGGCCAAGAAAATGATCGAAGACGGCGATCATGAGGGCGCGGCGGGGGTCTATAGCGAGGTTTTGCAACATGACCCACAGCATGCCGAGGCGATGGCCGGGCTGGGGCATATGTTGATCGCCCTTGGGCATGTGGCGCAAGCAGGCGAATTGCTGGAAGATGTGCCCGCAGAGATTGCCGATAGTACCGAGATTAAAGGCCTGCGGGCGGCGTTGGAATTGCTGGATCAAACCGCGGAAAGCGGCGATGTGGCCGATGCCCGCGCCGCAGTCGAGGCAGCCCCCAAAGACCCGGCGGCGCATTATGCCCTGGCAATGGCGCTGTTTGGAGGCGGTGACCGCGAAGCGGCGCTGACAGCGATGCTGGATAGTATTGCCATCAACCGCAGCTGGGATGATGAGGCCGCACGCAAGCAACTTCTGAAATTTTTCGAGGCCATTGGCCATACCGATCCGCTGACGATGGACGCCCGTCGTCGGCTATCAGCCATCTTGTTTTCATAAGGCAGTAAACATCGTGCAAATTAAACCGCCGAAATTAGAGACTCAGTTTGAAGACCTGCCGTTGACCCTGCCGGTTTTCCCGCTGTCGGGGGTTTTGCTTTTACCACGCGCAAAAATGCCGCTGAATATCTTTGAGCCGCGCTATCTCAATATGATCGTTGACGCGATGCGCTCTGACCGGCTGATCGGGATGATCCAGCCGCACCAAGAGAGCGGCGATGATGATCCCTCAAAGCTGTATCAGGTGGGTTGTGCGGGCCGGATCACCAGCTTTTCGGAAACCGAAGATCAACGCTTGCTGGTGACCTTAACGGGGGTTTGCCGCTTCCGGGTGACCGAAGAGCTACAATCGATGCGGGGCTATCGCATTGTCCGCCCGCAATGGGATGATTTTGAAGCAGATTTCCAGGTTGACGCTGGTGAGATTGATCGCGAACGCTTGCTGGCGTGTTTGAAAGGCTATCTGACCGCCAACCAGATTGAGGCTGATTGGACAGCGGTGGCGGATTCGTCGGCAGAACGCTTGGTGACGACTCTGGCGATGATTTTCCCGTTTGAGCCGAGCGAAAAACAAGCCTTGCTGGAAAGTAATACAGTGGTGGCGCGCGCCGAGACGATCATGACCCTGATGGAACTGGCGTCGGCAGAGCAGGGAGATGGTAGCCATGTCCGGCACTGAAGATGTGACCAATCGGCCTGTTGATCCACGCTTGTTGGAAATTCTGGTTTGCCCCTTGACCAAAGCGCCATTGCAGTTTGACCGTGAGACAAGCGAGTTAATCAGTATGCAAGCTGGCTTGGCCTTTCCGGTGCGCGATGGTGTGCCGATCATGCTGGTGGATGAGGCGCGGCCACTTAATGATGATCCCGTGGCTGCGGGCAAAGCGGCCCTGGCAGCGGTCAGTAAGAGCACACCATGAGTGCAACATGAGCATCAGCGACACCGACCCTTGGCCGACGGATTTGCGCATCGACAAAGCGAATAAGACGCTGACAATCGCCTTTGAAAGTGGCGAAAGCTTTGTCATTGCCGCTGAATTATTACGCGTCGAGAGCCCGTCAGCCGAAGTCCAAGGTCATGGCGGGGATCAAAAAAAGACCGTTGCGGGCCGCCGCCATGTGGCCATCATTGGTGCCGAACCTGTGGGCAATTACGCGGTCCGTCTCAGTTTTGATGACCTGCATGATACCGGGCTGTATTCCTGGCGCTATTTATACAAACTTGGCGCCGAACAGGATCGGTTGTGGGCTGAATATCTTCAGAATTTGGATGCCGAGGGTTTAAGCCGCGACCCGTGATCTGTGGCGGCACGTAAAGACGCGCCGATGCCAATCGGTTTGCCCATTAAAGCGGCTGACCTCTTAAAAGCCGTGGGCCATTGCCGGAGGTCCCCATGGCGCTGCGCATAAACATTGTCTTCAGGCGTGGCATTTTGTTGACCAGCCCCAGCCCTAGATCGCGGGCCATCCGAACCGGTGGAATATCATTCGAAAACAGCCATGTTAAGCCATCTGTCGCGGCCAGCAGGGTGGCGATATCCACACGCCGCGCGCGCCGATAACGGCTCAATCCGTCATCATTGCCAATGTCTAAACCAAGGCGGCGGCGATCAACCAGAATTTCTGCCAAGGCCGCAATATCGCGCAGCCCTAAATTGAAAGCCTGTCCGGCAATCGGATGCATTTGATGGGCCGCATCGCCAACCAGCGCCAGGCGCGTGCTGGCAATATCATGAGCAACCTTAAGCGAGAGGGGATAGCTGCTGCGCGGCCCTTCAATCTCAATCTCGCCAAGGTCATTGGCAAAACGTCGCGACAACTCGCCGGCAAAGGCGTGGTCATCAAGCCGCATCATCACCGGCACCAGTTCGTCACGCTCTGACCAGACAATAGAGGCCCGTTCACCTGCCAGGGGCAGCACCGCAAAGGGACCGCCCGGTAAAAACCGTTCATGGGCAATATTGTTATGGGGGTATTGATGGCGAATATTACAAATCATGGCGCTTTGGCCATAGGACCAGCCGCTGGTGCGGATACCAACGGAGTCGCGCAACCAAGATCTGGCACCATCCGCGCCAATGATGATCCGGGCGCGGCCAGTGCTACCATCCCCCAGGGTATAGCTGACACCGCTTGCATCGCGGCTCAGGTCTGTGACTCCATGGCCTGTTACAATCTGAACATTTTCGGCTTTTTTTACCACTTGCTGGAAACGTTCCCGCAGATGACGGTTCTCAATAAGGTGCCCCATTGGCTGGTCACCCGCATCGCGGTGGTCAAAATGCAGGAACAACCGCGACGGTCCATCGGTCACCCGGATGTCTAAAATTGGTGCCGCGTGCTGCGCTGGCCAAAGATCAAGCGCTTCTAACATCCGCCGCGAGGTGTAAGAGATTGCCGTGGTGCGTCCATCGCTAATGTCAGAGATATCGGCCGGCAAGGGCTGGCGATCAACCAACGTGCAACTGATCCCAGCGCTATCCAGGGTCGCGGCCATCGCCAACCCGGACAGCCCAGCCCCGACGATGACAATTTCACTGTCCATGGTTAACCGCCCTTCCTGTCAATTTCATGTGTAAATATAGAGTGTGATTTTACATCCACAACCGACCAAAGGTCGCAGCATATTGCCGTGTTGAAAAGGCGAGTGTCCGTCGCCTGGCAATCGCACAAAAAAAGGGCAACGTGTTTTTT
>JBELLC010000184.1:0-3677 GCA_042088965.1 Nisaea sp.
GGTCTCAGCGTTATCAACGGACGCGATTATGGGATCAACAGCGCCGCTGTTAGACGGCGTGCATCAATTGCGGGGCCATCGCGGCCAAATCGATGCGGCGGCAGCTATGCGCCGCCTGCTTACAGGTTCCGAAATTCGTGAAAGTCACCGTGATAATGATCGCCGCGTGCAAGACCCGTATTGTATCCGCTGTCAACCACAGGTCACGGGTGCGGCCATGGACGTGCTGCGACAAGCAGCAACAACTTTGGCGATTGAGGCCAATGCGGCAACAGATAATCCGCTGGTTTTATGTGATTCTGGACAGATTGTTTCTGGTGGTAATTTTCACGCTGAGCCGGTTGGTTTTGCCGCCGACATGATCGCTCTTGCTGTGTCGGAAACGGGCGCGATTGCGCAGCGCCGTGTGGCGCTCATGGTTGACCCAGCGTTGAGCCATGACCTGCCGCCCTTCCTAACCCCTATGCCAGGGTTAAACTCTGGATTGATGATCGCAGAGGTGACGACAGCGGCCCTGATGAGCGAGAATAAGCATCTTGCGACCCCCTGTGTGACAGATTCAACGCCGACATCGGCAAACCAAGAGGACCATGTTTCCATGGCCGCTTATGGTGCCCGGCGCTTGCAGGCCATGGTCGAAAACCTGGATCACATTCTGGGGGTGGAATTGTTATGTGCGGCGGCAGGTGTCGAGTTTCGCGCACCTTTGCAAACCAGCCCAGCTTTACAAAATGTTCTAAGCTGCGTGCGCCAGACGGTCGATCGTCTTCAGGAGGATCGCTATCTGGCCCCAGATTTAGAGGCCGCAAAGAATTTAGTCGCCGCAGGTGGACTCCTTCAGGCCGTCGACACTGACCTGCCGCGATTAGCGTGACGGGCGGCAAATAGATGATCTGAACAGAGAGGCGATATGACCGATCCACGGCGAAATCTACGCAATATCTATCCACCAACTGGCCCTAAACTGACAGCAAAGAGCTGGCTGACAGAAGCGCCGCTGCGGATGTTGATGAATAATTTACATCCTGATGTTGCTGAAAACCCCCATGAATTGGTGGTTTATGGCGGCATTGGACGGGCTGCCCGCACCTGGAAAGATTTTGACTTGATCGTCGATAGCTTGAAAGCACTGGAAGCTAATGAAACCTTGTTGGTGCAATCGGGCAAACCTGTGGCCATTATCACCACCCATGAAGATGCCCCTCGGGTGTTGATTGCAAATTCCAATTTGGTCCCCCATTGGGCGACCTGGGATCACTTTAATGAGTTGGATAAAAAGGGCCTGGCAATGTACGGCCAGATGACTGCCGGTTCGTGGATATATATTGGCTCGCAAGGCATTGTTCAGGGGACGTTTGAGACTTTCATGGAAGCTGGCCGCCAGCATTATGACGGTGATCTGACAGGGAAATGGATTTTAACGGCGGGCCTGGGCGGCATGGGCGGCGCACAACCGCTGGCGGCTGTGATGGCGGGTGCCTGTTGCCTGGCAGTGGAGTGTAATCCGGAAAGTATTGAATTCCGTCTGCGCACCAAATACCTCGATCATAAAGCCGATAGCTTGGATGACGCGCTGGCGATGATCGCGCGGTGGACCGCTCAGGGACTGGCAAAATCAGTTGGCGTGCTTGGCAATGCCGCAGATATTTTCCCTGAATTGGTGCGCCGGCAGGTCCATCCCGACATGGTGACGGATCAAACCTCAGCGCATGATCCAACCAATGGTTATTTGCCCCAAGGCTGGACGATGGCTGACTGGCGGGCGGGGCGTGAAAGTAACCCAAAAGCAGTTGAAAAAGCGGCCCGGGCGTCGATGAAAACCCATGTGGCGGCGATGGTGGATTTCTGGAATGCTGGTGTTCCGACTCTTGATTATGGCAATAACATCCGTCAGGTCGCGTTAGAAGAAGGTCTGCAAACAGCCTTTGCGTTCCCCGGGTTTGTTCCGGCCTATATCCGGCCGCTTTTCTGCCGCGGTATTGGGCCATTTCGCTGGTGTGCGCTGTCAGGGGATCCAGAAGATATTTATAAAACCGATGCCAAGGTAAAGGCGTTGTTGCCGGACGACCTGCATCTGCATAAATGGCTTGATATGGCGCGTGAGCGGATTGCCTTTCAGGGCTTGCCTGCACGGATTTGCTGGCTTGGTTTGGGCGATCGCCATCGCCTTGGACTGGCTTTTAATGAGATGGTCAAACGTGGTGAGGTGGCCGCGCCTATTGTCATTGGGCGCGATCATTTGGATGGTGGCTCGGTGGCGTCCCCAAACCGCGAGACGGAGGCGATGCGGGATGGCTCTGACGCGGTGTCTGATTGGCCCTTGCTCAACGCTTTGATGAATACAGCCTCTGGGGCGACGTGGGTATCTATCCATCACGGCGGCGGCGTTGGTATGGGCTTTTCGCAACATGCAGGGGTGGTGATTTGCGCCGATGGCAGCGCAGCGGCCGCCAAAAGGATTGAGCGGGTGCTATGGAACGATCCGGCATCGGCTGTTTGGCGGCATGCAGATGCAGGTTATGAGGACGCGATCGACTGCGCCCGCGTCAACGCCCTCCGGCTGCCGGGTATTTTGGGGTAAACACCTGTCTGCGCGACTGTCAATTGAATGACCCTGCTGGCGATAACATTCTGGCGTTTATATCGGCGGTGCGGCGCTTGTGGATGGTCTGTGTCGAAAACAACAATTTTTCTGTTGTGATACGGCACCAAATAACCCGCGCAGCAGGCCACTTGCCGGGGTGTGTCGTCATCGTCTGAATGCGGCGATCACGTCAGCCCCGCTGTCTGAGACAATCGCGCAGTTGGGCCGCGAGCTAATGGCTTTGGCCCTGACCCAAAACGGGGTGTCACAAGTTCCGATTAAAGTGCTAAAACCGAACGCTCGGTCGTGATAAAACAAAGGCAATCATCATGGATATTTGTCCGCTCTGTGACAGCGCGTCGACAGCCGTCGTTTATGAGGTGGATCTGCCGCTCAAAACCTGGACAAAGGGACTGTCTGAAACAGGACCGTTGCGATTGTCGATGTGCCAGAATTGTGGGCATTTGTGGAATGCGGCCCATGAAGTTGGGCAAGATACAATTATTTATCGTGATCAACCGTTGTCGAATAAGCCGGTGAGCGCTGGCATGATGCACCGCTATCAAGCGGTTTTGGATTTTATCGGTGACGCTAATTTGCGCGGTAAGTCGATTGTTGAGATTGGCGCCGGCGCTGGCGATGTTGCCCGTAAGCTCGCCGCGCTTGGTGATCACGTCACACTCTTTGAGCCAAATCAAAACCTGACATCAACGGCCAGCAATATGACTGTCATCAATGGGTTTTTTGAACCAACGGTAATGGCAGATATCATTATCGCCCGCCAGGTGATGGAACATGTGCCAGATCCCATCGCTATGCTGCGCGGTATTGCTGACAGCTTGCGCCCGGGTGGTTTGGCATATTTAGAAGTGCCGAATGGCGCTGAAGTTGCTGATGCGGGGCTTTGGCATGATATCCATCATCCGCATGTGCATTACTATCGCCCGCAGACCTTTATTGCGGCGTGCGCGCGGTTTGGGCTGCGCGCAGAAAAAATCACCTACATTATGGATAACCATGATTTCGGTGTTTTGCTGAGCCCAGATGGTGACTTGCAGGCCGAAGAAGCGCCGCCAACAGTTATCCAGGTTGG
>JBELLC010000185.1:0-3666 GCA_042088965.1 Nisaea sp.
TCAGATCGACGCCTTCCCATGGATCGGCTTCCAACTGCTTCATGCCCAAAGAAATCCGCTGGGTTTCAGAGTTGAAGCGGATCACCTGAACCTTGACCGTTTGGCCAATTTGCAGGGCTTCGCTTGGGTGGTTGATCCGACGCCAGGCGATATCGGTGACATGCAGCAGGCCATCGACGCCGCCCAAGTCCACGAAGGCACCATAATCGGTGATGTTCTTGACGACCCCTTGCAGGATTTGACCTTCTTTCAGGTTGGCCACCAATTCCGAGCGTGCTTCTGCCCGTGATTCTTCAAGGACCGCACGGCGTGAAACAACGATATTGCCGCGCCGACGATCCATCTTGAGGATCTGGAAGGGCTGAGGGGTTCCCAAAAGCGGGCTGATATCACGTACCGGGCGGATGTCCACTTGGCTGCCTGGCAAGAAGGCCACAGCGCCTGAGAGGTCAACCGTAAAGCCGCCTTTGACGCGGCCAAAGATGGTCCCCGTGATCCGCTCGCCTTTTTCAAAGGCTTGCTCTAACTGCGCCCATGCTTCTTCGCGACGGGCTTTTTCGCGTGACAACACTGACATGCCGTCACGGTCTTCCATGCGCTCGACATATACCTCAACGGCGTCGCCGATGCTGAGGCCATGGTCTTGTCCTGGCAGGCCAAATTCCTTTACCGGAACCCGACCTTCGGATTTTAAACCAACATCAATCAGGGCATGGTCATTTTCAATTGAAACGACAATGCCTCGAACAACGCTGCCTTCAATGCTTGTTTGCTGGGCGAATGATTCATCAAGTAACGCAGCAAAATCTTCGATTGGTGCCATATCGGCGGCTTGGATGGCTGTTTCGGCCATGTAAACTCCTAGGGATAAAATCCGCTTTGAAAAGCGGCAGTACCGACGTTGTGGCTGTTTTGACGCAACCTGTCGGGGCGGTGGCGATTGGAAAACATCTTTTCCCGGCCTGCCCAATAGTCCCCTCACGCATTGAGCGCTAGCCGTTCGTGCCAGCCGCCAGCAAGTTAAACATGCTCCACACTGGGGGACAGTGGGAACGGGTTCATGTTCGTTGCCTCTCAATGAAGTCTAACGCAACTGCCACCGCCGCCTCGATATCAAGGTCACTGGTGTCGATGTGAAACGCATCATTTGCAGGCCGAAGTGGCCCCTCGCTGCGTCCCGCATCTCGTTGGTCGCGGATCTTCAAATCGGCAAGAACGCGGGCATATATAATAGGCTCACCGCGTGCAAGCAACTCTTTATGACGGCGGTCGGCGCGAACCGCCACATCGGCTGTCACAAAAAGCTTGGCATCCGCCTTTGGGCAAATCACCGTGCCAATGTCGCGGCCATCTAAAACCGCGCCGGGGGATTGCTCGGCAAAGCGTTCTTGAAACTGCCGTAAAGCGCTGCGCACCAGGGGGTGGACAGCCACCCGTGAGGCCGCTTCGCCAACTTCGGCGGTCCGAATTTCTGCTGCGTCTAACAGCTCTAAAGACAGGCTGGCGGCGATTTCTGCCGCCGCCGCTGCATCCTCTAAATCCAAGCCTTGCTGCATCATACCAAGTCCAACCGCCCGATATAAGGCCCCTGTATCAAGGTGAGGGTAGCCGAGATGGGCACTCACCCGGCGCGCAATGCTGCCTTTACCAGAGGCTGCTGGACCGTCAATTGCGATAATCATATCGCGGCTGTCGCCGTGCCTGTCGGGTCGCCTTGAATGTTTGCCCCCATGCCATTCATCAAATCTCGAAACCCTGGAAAGCTGGTATCAATGGTCCGGGCGTCATCAATACTTACCGGACGGGCTGTTCGCATCCCGGCGACAGCAAAGGCCATCGCCATGCGGTGATCAAGATTGGCGGCGATGGTGACGCCGCCTGCCATATTACCGCCAGCGCTGACGGTTAAATGCGCGTCGCCTTCGTCAACGATGCTGCCAATCGCCCGCAGCCCGGCGGCTGTCGCGGCCAGTCGATCGCTTTCCTTGACCCGCAGCTCTGCCAAACCGTGCATTTGCGTCGTGCCTGTCGCATGGGCGGCAGCGATGGCCAGGATGGGATATTCATCAATCATCGACGGTGCCCGTTCGGCAGGTACCTCAATACCCCGTAATTGGCTGGACCGGACTCGCATATCGGTAATCGGCTCGCCGCCGATAATTCGTTGGTTCAGGAGGGTGATATCGCCGCCCATCTCGATCAGGGTGTCAAACAAGCCAAAGCGTAACGGGTTTGCGCAGATATTTTTCAGGGTAATGTCTGAGCCTTCGGTGATTAACGCTGCAACCGCTGGAAAGGCCGCTGAGGATGGGTCGCCGGGCACTAAAAAGTCAGTTGCTTGTAATTCGGGTTGCCCGGTAAGAATGACATGCCGGGCGCCGTCATGCTGTTCTGTGACGCTGATTTTCGCCCCCATGGCGCGCAACATGGTTTCGGTGTGATCGCGGGTGGCATGGGGTTCGATCACGCATGTTTCCCCAGCGATGGTCAGCCCCATCAGCAGGATCGCCGATTTCACCTGTGCGGAGGCGACAGGCAGGGTATAGCTTTGCGGCCTGCCATCAGCGGTGCCGGTAACGGTCAAAGGCGGCCTGCCGCCGCGGCGACAAACAAATTGTGCACCCATCAATTCTAGCGGCGTCATGACCCGTTGCATCGGTCGGCCGCGCAGCGAAGGGTCACCGGTCATGGTGGCGGTGATGGGGTGCCCTGCGATCACACCCATGAGCAAGCGGGTCGCTGTGCCGCTATTCCCCAGGTCAAGAATGTCCTCCGGTTCTTGCAGGCCGCCGAGGCCATTGCCGGTCACCTGCCAGCGACCAGGAGCGCGCTGTTCCACCGTTGCCCCAAGGGCGCGCATGGCCGCAGCGGTCGCCAGCACATCTTCCCCTTCCAGCAAGCCGTCAATATGACTGCTGCCGATCGCCAGGCCCCCTAAAATGAGACTGCGATGGGAGATGGATTTATCGCCAGGAACAAAAATCTCCCCAACCAATCCAGCGCATGGGTGTGAGCTAATTGCGTGCGACATCGCCCTAAAATCCTGTGGAATATCTCATTGCTGATGTAGTAACATGCTTTATCAAAACAGCGTGAATTCATTTTGGCCTTTACATAGGGCGATGAACTGGATATTTCCGCTGTCCACACACAGTGTTCTGAACAAATGTAATACGAGGCGATTTTGGCGAACCCGGAACTAGGTATCAAGCGGATATGCCAGGCATGCGGTGCCCGCTATTATGATTTGATGAAAGCGCCGATCAATTGTCCCGAGTGCGGGGCAACATTTGATCCTGAAGCGATTTTGAAAAGTCGCCGCGGACGTGTCATCAGTGATGACAAGCCAGTTGTCGCGGAACGGCCCAAGGTGGAAGCTGTGGAGGCCACGGAAGCGGCCGGGTTTGAGGAAGCCGAAGATGAAGACATCGACGGTGCCGTCGATCCCCTGTTGGTCGATGACGATGACGATGACACGAATATTGAAGACGAAGGTGTTGTTGCCGTTATCGATGACGATGAGACAAATAATTAACGGCGATTAGGCTTGAAAAAGCTGCTTCAAACCCGCTAAAAAGGGTCGGGTGTTACCCTAATCAGAGTTTTGGGGCCATAGCTCAGCTGGGAGAGCGCTACAATGGCATTGTAGAGGTCAGCGGTTCGATC
>JBELLC010000039.1:0-23037 GCA_042088965.1 Nisaea sp.
CCAAATCAGCGTCTTCCAACTGATTGATTTCGAGCCCAAAAAACAACATATCGCTACCGATATCGGTCGCACGTTCGTGGATGGATTGGTAAAACTGACCGATCGACGGGTCTTCGGTATGGGCGGCATGCAGCAATTGGGCATACGAAATCACGCGCCCAAGGCTGTCTTCCATGGCCTCGAATGCGGCAATTGCTTTGGCCAAGTCGCGGCCATTAAGGGACGCTAAATTGCCGGCGTATTGAGCTTTGAAAGCGCGCGCTGTGTCCGCGATTCTATCAAGGTCTTGGGCGATTGCAGGGTCACTTGGACTTGAAAAAAAATCACTTAAATCCCAGCCAGGGGCGGCAATCATTTGGTCCTGCGGCATGGTTGGCGTCCTTATACTGAGATCGGGGGGCAAGACTGATCGGGCAACACGCGGTAGCGTTACACGGCTAGCTGTGATTTGGTGCAGGAATGACTTTGTACAAGTGGGCAAGGGCTGATTGCCCTGGAAATTCGGAACAGGGATGAACAATGCCAGCATCAATTGTGGACTTCAAAACGGTCAAAAACCTGCCAGCAATGTTTTTCGAGCAAGCGAATATCTATGCGGATAAACCGTTTTTATGGGGAAAGTCAGGCAGTGACGGTGCTTTCACGCCGGTTACATGGCGCCAGGCAGCCGATCAAGTGACAGCGCTTGCTCGGGGGCTGCGGGCCCGAGGTATCGTCCCAGGGGATCGGGTGGTTGTGGTCGCTGAAAATCGCCCGGAATGGCTACTGGCTGACTTGGCGATCATGGCTGCTGGCGCGATCACTGTGCCAACCTACACCACGAATACGGTGAATGATCATCGCTATATTTTGACCGATTGCGGCGCCGCTGCTGTGATTGTTTCAACAACCGCTCTTGCAGAACGGGTTTTACCCGCCGCCCAGAGTTGCGCCAGCTGTTCGATGCTGATCAGCATTGACGATCTGGGCGCATCAGGTGCCGCGCTGGATCCCGCACCGGATGCGTCGCTTGAAATTCTCTCATGGGGCAGTGTGTATGCCGAAGGTCAGGCGCTACCAGGTGATGTTGTGGCCTGGGCGACGGCGCTGGCCCGAGATGAGCTGTGTTGCCTGATTTACACCTCTGGCACCGGCGGGCGGCCGAAGGGCGTAATGCTCAGTCACCGGGCGATTTTGACCAATTGTTTTGGCGCCTTACAAATTTTGAAAAAATTTGGGGTGGGTGATGAGGTTTTTCTGTCGCTTCTGCCTTTGTCGCATGCCTATGAGCATACGATTGGCTTGTTCTTGCCGATTGGTATTGGCGCGGAAGTGTATTATTCCGCTGGCCCTGAGGCTTTGTCACAAGAATTGGTAACCGTGCAGCCAACATTGATGACCGCTGTGCCGCGATTATACGAGGTCCTGCACGCCCGCATTCGCCAAGGTGTGGAACGACAGGGCGGACGTAAGGCAGCGCTGTTCGCTCGGGCGGTCGCGCTCGGACGCAAAGCCTATGCGGACCCCAAAAGCTTAACCCTTGGTGAGCGGCTGATGAATGCGTTCCTTGAAGTGACCGTACGCCGCAAGGTTCGGCAACGCTTCGGTGGTCGCCTGAGAGCCTTTGTTTCTGGCGGCGCGGCCCTTAATGAAGATATTGGCACTTTCTTCCTGGCCCTTGGTGTGCGTCTTTTACAGGGCTATGGTCAAACCGAGGCCGCCCCTGTGATCTGCGTTAATCCCCCGGAAAAAATTAAGATTCATACCGTTGGCCCAGCCCTTGATGGGGTTGACGTGCGGCTCGCAGAAGATGGCGAAATCCTGGTGCGTGGTGAGCTGTTGATGGAGGGGTATTGGGGGGATCCCGAAGCCACCGCAGCAACCATTATCGATGGCTGGCTGCATACAGGTGATATCGGTGTTTTAGATGAAGATGGTTATTTGGAAATCACCGACCGCAAGAAGGATCTGATTGTGAATACCGGCGGTGATAATATTTCGCCGATGAAAGTAGAAGGCGTCTTGACACTTCAGCCGGACATTGCCCAAGCCATGGTCTATGGGGATAAGCAGCCGTATTTGGTGGCGGTCCTGGTGCCGAAGGAGACCTTTACGCCGCCTGCTGCTGGATCGGCGGCAGACAAAGAATTACGCGCGGTGTTAAATCAGGCCGTGGCGGTTGCCAATGGGCAATTATCGACCATCGAAAAAATCCGCCGATTTATAATCGCCGACAGCGATTTCAATGTGGACAATGAGTTGCTGACACCGACCCTAAAAATTCGCCGACATAGGTTAAAAGAACTTTATGGTGAGCGGCTTGAGGCGCTGTATGGCTAGACTTTTCGGTGGCGCTTGCCGATTGTCATTTGGGCAAGGATTACCCCAAAAATCACCATCCCAGCAGCGATTAAGCGGTCAAAAAGAAAGCCACCTCCAAGCAAGAACATCACCAGCATGACGTGGAATGGGACGGCATTTTGATGCATGGCCGCGATGGTGACGCCCAGCAAACGGCCGCCCATAAACCATAGCACCATGGAAATACCCGCTGAAATACTGCCAATCCACAGCATTAAGCCCAAGTCTCTGGTATTCAAATCATAGCGGAAGCTAACCAAACCGCTGCCCCATAGGCTGCCAATGACAGCCGTGAGGACCAGCGCTGCAGCGGTGGTGGTGACCGCGCCCTTGGTTAAATCTGAAACATTTTGAAATCGGCTCACGGTGTTGCGGGTGAAGATGGTGAACATCACCAAGGAGCCGAGGATAATAATTTCGCCGCCGCGAAAATCCCCCGTGCCGGTGATCCCGGCCATAGCAGATGTGATGCCGCCCGCGATGGCAAAGGCAATGGCGATGATTTTGCGGGTGCCTAAATCTTCGCTGCCTGCCAAATAACCAATGAACAAGGAGACAACAGGCACGCCTGTTGAGATAATTGCCACGGAGGTTGGGTCGGCGTAATTTTGCGCGGTGATCAGGCAGGTTGTCGAAAGCGATAGCAAACAGCCCCCGAATAGAAAGGCGTCCCGCCAGCTGACTCGCAACAGCTCTTTGCCGCGCCCGCTGATCACCACCAGTAAGGTGAGGGTGATGCCCGCAATACTCATGCGGATTGCCGCCAGCGGGATTGGGTCCCAATTTTCCAAAAGTAACGCTGTTGCCGGAAAGCCCGTTGACCAGAGAAAAACGCTGATCACAGTGACCAAATTACCGGTTATAACCCGCGGCGCGGCAGTTGGCGCGGTGTTATGCATCGGCTTTAGACGCCAAAATAGGATTTATACCAATCGACAAAGCGCGGGATCCCATCGGTAATGCAGGTGCTGGGCTGAAAATCCAGGTCGCGCTGGCTTTCCGTGATATCCGCATAGGTTTCCAAAACATCACCAGCTTGCATCGGATACATCTGCAATACGGCCTTTTTCTGGCACGCCTGTTCGATCACACCGATATAGTCGAGCAGATTGACAGGTTCATGATTGCCAAGGTTATAGACTTTATGGGGGGCAGCGTCGCTGGCTTTCGGCGGCCGATCTAACGCTGCCAAGGTGCCCGCAACAATATCGTCAATATAGGTGAAGTCGCGTTTCATCTGACCGTTGTTGAAAACCTTAATGGCGCGGCCCTCAATAATCGCAGAGGTAAATAGCCAGGGTGACATATCTGGCCGCCCCCAAGGCCCGTAAACAGTGAAAAACCGCAGCCCGGTGGCTGGAATCTGATAAAGATGGGCATAAGATTGCGCCATCACTTCCGCCGCTTTTTTGGTCGCGCCATAAAAGGACACAGGCTGATCGGTTTGCTGATTGGTGCTGTATGGCAGATCGCGATTGGCGCCGTAAACTGATGATGAACTGGCATAGACAAAGCTTTTGCAGCCATTGGCATTTTCCTGCAACGACCGCGCCAACTCCATCATGGTCAGCTGACCCAAAAGATTACTGTGGGCGTAGGCAAATGGTTGCTCAATCGAATAGCGCACCCCCGCTTGGGCGCCGAGGTGAAGGATCCGATCGATCTCGGGAAACTGCGCTGGCAGGTCCGCCACGGCAGCACGGTCTGCAAAGTCGATGGGCAAAAAGGTGAAATGCGCATCGCCCTCAAGTCTGGCCAGGCGCGCCCGTTTGAGGCTGGGGTCATAATAATCATTCAGATTATCAATGCCGATAACCTGCTCACCGCGCGTCAACAGAGCGGTGGCGGTATGCATGCCAATGAATCCGGCTGCGCCGGTAACCAGGATTGCCATGAACGTCGTCCATTGTGTGAATGTCGACGAAGTTATGCCTGATTAATGCAAATTTGCAAAGGATCACAGGGATTAATGCGGCGGAGATGCGCTGAAAGTTTGGTGTAGCGCCTCGATATTTGTGGTTGAGTCAAAATGGTAAATTTGTCGCAGTAATGCATTTGCATGAGGAATTTGATCGCGTGCATTGTCGTTATGGAAAATACGCCGTAACATAAAAGCGGCCGCATGTGATCCGATGCGGGATCGGTTGTATCTGGAGGATAAGATGGCACTGCGAAACGTATCCCTTGACGACAAGTATGTCGCCGAAACAGGGCAGGTTTTTATGACCGGCGTGCAAGCGCTTGTGCGTCTTCCGATGCTTCAACAGCGCCGTGATGAACGGGCAGGCCTGACCACAGGCACTTTCATCTCCGGCTATCGCGGCTCCCCTCTTGGCCTTGTGGATCAGCAATTGTGGCAAGCCAAACAGTTTTTACAAAAACACCGTGTTGAATTTCAGCCCGGCGTCAATGAAGAGTTGGCAGCAACTGCTGTTTGGGGCAGTCAGCAAACCAACCTGTTTGGCGACGGTGAGATCGATGGTGTCGTTGGCATGTGGTACGGCAAAGGGCCGGGTGTCGATCGCTGCGGCGATGTCTTTAAACATGGTAATAATAGTGGCACGTCACCTCATGGCGGGGTCTTGGTGCTGCTGGGTGATGACCATGCGGGGAAATCATCGACGCTGCCGCATCAGAGTGAATTTGCGATGATGGATGCATCGATCCCGGTGTTAAATCCATCGGATGTGCAGGAAGTCATTGATTTTGGTCTGTATGCGATTGCCATGTCGCGGTTCACGGGCCTATGGGTGTCCATGAAATGCGTCACGGAGGCCATGGATAGCTCGGCAACCATTAATATTGATCCCGATAGCAAGACCCTCACCACGCCCGCGTTTGAGATGCCCGAAGGCGGCTTGAATATCCGCTGGCCGGATATGTGGTATGACCAAGAACCCCGCCTGCAAAATTTCAAACTGAAAGCGGCACATGCATTTGCACGCCGCAATAAAATTGATGAAATTGTTATTGATAGCCCAAAGCCGCGTGTTGGCATTATCGCCACCGGTAAGGCTTACCTTGATGTCCGCCAAGCACTCGATGACCTCGGCATTGATGAGGCGTTGGCGGCTGACATTGGCTTGCGGTTGTATAAGGTCGGCATGTCCTGGCCGTTAGAGCCTGATGGCGCGTGGTCTTTTGCAGAAGGCCTAGACGAAGTGCTGGTGATTGAAGAAAAGCGCGCGGTGATCGAACCACAGCTCAAAGAACAGTTTTATAATCAGCCCGCCGATGCCCGTCCGCGGGTGATTGGCAAGACCGACCCGGATGGCAAGGCTCTGATGTCGGTGGTCACAGAGCTATCCCCCGGTGATATTGCTAAAGCCATTATGCAGCGCTTTGGTCAATACATTAATCAACCGGCTGTTGCCGATCGGCTCGCGGCTATTGAGGCCAAAAGTAAACTGCTGAAGCCAGCAGCAACTGATTTTAACCGCCAGCCGTGGTTCTGCTCAGGTTGCCCGCATAATACCTCAACCCGCGTTCCAGAAGGCAGCCGGGCGACGGCGGGCATTGGTTGTCATTTCATGTCAGTGTGGATGGATCGAGAGACCCATACCTATACGCATATGGGTGGTGAGGGGATTCCCTGGGTCGGGCAGTCAAAGTTCGTCAAAACCAAGCATATTTTCGCCAATTTAGGCGATGGGACTTACAATCACTCTGGCTCTATGGCGATCCGTATGGCCGTCGCCAGCGGTGCCAATATTACCTATAAAATCCTGTATAATGATGCTGTTGCGATGACCGGCGGGCAACCTGCCGATAATGGTTTTACGGTACCGCAAATTGCCGCCCAGGTGACGGCAGAGGGTGTAAAGCATGTTGTGATCGTTGCCGATGATCCCGAGAAATACCCCATGGGAACGCCGTGGCCAAGCGGTGTAAAATTGGAACATCGTGATGATCTTGATCGGGTGCAACGTGACTTGCGAGAACGCGACGGTGTGACTGTCCTAATCTATGATCAAACCTGTGCGACGGAAAAACGCCGACGGCGTAAGCGCGGTTTGATGGAAGACCCGAATAAACGTATTTTCATTAATCCGCTGGTCTGTGAAGGCTGTGGCGATTGTGGAACAAAGTCAAACTGTGTTTCTGTCACCCCCATCGAAACGGATTTTGGCCGTAAGCGGCGGATTGATCAGTCAAGCTGCAACAAAGATTATTCCTGTGTGAAGGGTTTTTGCCCAAGTTTTGTAAATGTCATTGGCGGTGGTGTGAAACGGCGTACCGGTGAGGCTAAAAAAGCCACGCTGCCAACAGTGTTTGAAGCCTTGCCAGAACCTGTATTACCGGCGGCTGATGACGCCTATTCGATTATGGTGGCGGGCATCGGTGGCACCGGTGTTGTGACCATTGGGGCTTTGCTGGGGATGGCGGCTCATCTTGAAGGGCGTCAGGTGACCATTCTAGACGCAACCGGGTTGGCGCAGAAAGGCGGTCCCGTGGTTAGCCATGTGCGGATTGCCAATGCGCGCGAGAATTTACACGCGGTTCGGGTGTCATCTGGTGGTGCCAAGTTATTGATTGCCTGTGATATTGTGACCGCGACACAGCCAGATGTCTTGGCCAAACTGTCCAGCGATCAATCGTTTGCCATCGTCAACACCCAAGAGACCATGAACGGTTATTTTGCAATGAATGCCGACATGAAATTCCCAGGTGACCCGATGCAAGAGGCCATCCGTGCCGCCGCTGGGGATAATTCCAGCCATTTTCTAGCGGCCACAAAGATTGCCACTAAATTGTTGGGCGATAGCATTGCTGCAAATGGCTTTATGCTGGGATATGCCTACCAGCAAGGCTTGATTCCCGTATCTGCCGACGCGATTGAGCGGGCGATCGAACTTAACGGTGTCGCCATCGAGTTCAACAAGCAGGCATTTTTATGGGGCCGTCGTGCCGCCCATGATTTAGCCGCAGTGGAACGCATTGCAGCGCCCGCCGCATCCGCTGCCCCGGCCGCTGTTGCCAAGCCTGTTGATGATCTGCAGACCATGATCGCCAGCCGCCGTGAATTCCTGATAGGCTACCAAAACCACGCCTATGCAGCCCGGTATGAGGCCTTGGTGCGGAAGGTTGAAACCGCTGAGCAAGGGGTCCTCCCGGGCCGTGATGGTTTGGCCAAAGCGGTCGCCCGCTATGCCTTTAAGTTGATGGCGTATAAAGACGAATATGAGGTTGCGCGCCTGCACAGCTCTGCCACCTTCCGCCAGCAGCTGGCCGATCAGTTTGAAGGCGACTACAAGCTGCAATTTAATCTTGCGCCGCCATTGTTCTCAAAACGTGATCCCGAAACAGGTCACCTCAAGAAAGCGGTGTTTGGGCCATGGATGATGACCGTGTTTGGGCTTTTAACCCGCTTTAAAGGATTGCGTGGCACGGCCTTTGATCTTTTTGGTAAAACCGAAGAGCGGCGGACCGAGCGGGCCCTAATCGTTGATTACTTCGCGACCATTGAGATGATTTTAGGGCGCTTATCCGTCGACAATTATGACATCGCGGTTGAGCTGGCATCGGTGCCGGAACGGATTCGCGGCTATGGTCATGTTAAAGAACGCCATTTGGCGGAAGCTTTGCGCCGTGAGGGAGAATTAAAAGCTGCTTTTGCCTCAGCAGCGGAAGATAAAGTCGCAGCAGAATAAATCATTCATATGCCAGCATCCTTTGCTGGTTGGTCGATACCCCATGATGAGGAGACACGCACCATGGCCCGAATTGCTGTTGGCGGCATGCAACATGAAACCAATACATTTGCCCCGAGCAAAGCCGACCTCGCCGCTTTTGAGGTTGGCGGTAGTCGACCAACACTCAGTTCTGGTGAAGCCATGCTGGCACAGATGCAGGGGCTAAATATCTCGTTGGCTGGATTTGTAGAACAGGCCGAATCCCTTGGCCATGTCTGCCATCCGCTGAGCTGGGGATCAGCCTCACCATCCGATGTGGTCACAGAGCATGCCTATGAGCATATTGCCGGTTTGATCGTTGATGGTATTGCCGCCGCAGGACCGTTTGATGCCGTTTACCTTTGCCTGCATGGGGCCATGGTCACGGAGCATTTAGAGGACGGTGAAGGCGAGTTGTTACGCCGCGTGCGTCATCTCATTGGTCCGGATATCCCATTGGTCGCCAGTCTTGATCTGCATTGTAACACCACACCGCAGATGATTGACCTGGCGGATCTTTTGGTTGCCTATCGGACCTATCCGCATGTGGATATGGCGGATACGGGCGCGCGAACGGCACGGCTGCTGAATGATATCTTTCGCCAGGGCACGCGACCGGCAAAAGCCTTTCAGCAACTGCCCTTTTTGATTCCTTTGAACTGGCAGTGCTCGATGATAGCGCCCGCCGAGGGCCTGTATAACGACCTTCCCGGCTATGAGCAGGAAGAGGTTATTCACGCCTCATTCACGCCCGGTTTTCCAGCAGCTGATATTTATCATTGTGGACCATCGGTGTTTACATATGGCTGGGATCAAGCGGCGACAGATCGGGCCTGTCGGGCGTTGGCGGGTGCGGTAAGTGACGCTGAAGGCATGTTTTCGGGGCGCATTTACGGCCCTGATGAAGCAATCGCCGAGGCAATGCGCTTGGGACAAACAGCTCATGGCCCGATTGTTATTGCAGATACGCAGGATAACCCTGGCGCGGGCGGTGATTCCAATACCGCTGGGGTTCTGGCGGCCCTGGTGCGAGCGCGGGCCACGCAGGCGTCGCTTGGGTTGATGGTGGACCGTACCGCGGCTGAAATTGCCCACCGTGCGGGCGTTGGTGCCGAAGTGCGGTTGTCGTTTGGCGGCCATTCTGGACTGGCTGGTGATGTGCCTTTTGAGGCGCTTTATACCGTTGAAACACTGCATGACGGCAGGTTTGATGCAACAGGACCTTTTTATCGCGGCGCAGAGTTCAACCTCGGGCCGTCCGCTTGCCTTCGGATCGGCGGGGTACGCGTGGTGGTAACCTGCAATAAGGCGCAATTGGCGGACCAAGCGATGTATCGCTTTGTGGGTATTGAGCCGACAACCGAAAAAATCTTGGTCAATAAGAGTTCAGTTCATTTTCGAGCTGACTTTGCGCCGATTGCTGCTGAAATTCTGGTGTGTGCAGCGCCAGGGCCAATGATTGCCGATCCGGCAGATCTGCCATGGCAACGGTTACGCCCTGGCATGCGCCTAAATCCACTCGGACCTGTTTGGCATGGTCCTGCTTAAACCTCTCGTTGCTGGCATTTGGGCTTGTGTTTCAGCGGTGCCAGCCGTATATTCCCGCGCTTATCGAAATTCACTGTGAGGAACGACGCCCATGGCCCGTGTCACTGTCCAAGACTGCATCCAGCAAATTCCAAACCGTTTTGATTTGGTCATGACGGCGGCGCAACGCTCGCGCGATGTGACCGCGGGTGCTGAGCTGACGATTGATCGTGACCGGGATAAAAATCCTGTCGTTGCTTTGCGTGAAATTGCGGATGTGACTGTCGATATCCCGGGCTTACAGGAAGCCTTGATTAAAGGCCTGCAGAAGCATGTGGAGATTGATAATCCAGAGGATGATGATCTGGAGAATTTGATCGGGCAGGAAACTCAACAGATTGCTGATGGCGGGACGGCTAGCGGACAAATTGCCGATGATGATGCTGATGCATTGGGCATGCAGATCCGACAGGCTGGCGGCTTTGTGGATGATGCTGCCGCTGCGCTTGACTAGGCGGCGGGCTTGAACGGTATTTTAGGCGGGCGGCTGCGGCTGCCCGTTGTTGTTTTGATCCGTTGTTGTTTTTAATCGTCAAATAATCGCTATCATGACACGGTAACGGCATGATTAGACAATACGATTTGGTTGAGCGCGTGCGCGCCTATGACCCGTCGGTCGATGAGGACCTGTTGAACCGTGCCTATGTCTATGCGATGCGCATGCATGGGTCGCAAAAGCGTGCCTCAGGTGATTCATACTTCTCCCACCCGATCGAAGTGGCGGGTATCCTCACGGATATGAAGCTGGATGGCGATACCATTGCCACCGCGCTGTTGCATGACACCATTGAAGATACGGCAGCAACCCTTGGTGACATTGACCGTATTTTTGGGAAAAACATTGGCCGCTTGGTTGATGGTGTGACGAAATTAACGCGGCTGGAATTACAGTCTGATCGCACCAAAGATGCGGAGAATTTTCGTAAATTTGTGCTGGCAATGTCAGAGGATATTCGGGTGTTGTTGGTGAAGTTGGCGGATCGAACGCACAATATGCGGACCCTACATTTCATTAAGAACCCGGTGAAACGCACCCGCATTGCCGCTGAAACCTTAGACATTTACGCACCACTTGCCGAACGTATTGGGATTCGGGACTTAAAAGATGAGCTCGAAAACCTTGCTTTTGCTGAATTGCATGAAGACGCCCGGCAATCGATTCTCGCAAGACTACAGTTTTTGGGCAGTGGCGAGTCCAAGATGGTGCAGTCTGTCATCGATGAATTGACCGCTGTCTGTAGCCAAAATGGTACCAACTGCCACGTTGATGGACGGCGCAAATCGCCGTATTCGATTTGGCGTAAAATGCAGCGGAAACACGCCAGTATTGAGCAGCTGTCAGACATTATGGCATTCCGTGTCATTGTGCCGAGCCGAGATGACTGTTACCGAATTCTGGGCGTTATCCATGGTCGATATCAAGTGGTGCCAGGGCGATTTAAAGATTACATCAGTATCCCTAAACCGAATGGCTATCGCTCCTTGCATACCTCAGTCATTGGACCAGAACAGCAACGCATTGAGGTTCAAATTCGAACCGCCGAAATGCATGACATTGCTGAAAGGGGGGTTGCAGCCCATTGGAACTATAAGCAAGGTGGCGATCATAAGGAAGGTGATCAGTACAAGTGGATTCGCGATTTACTCGAGATTCTGGATAATGCCGACGGCCCAGAAGAATTCTTAGAGCATACCAAATTGGAAATGTATGCAGATCAGGTATTCTGTTTCACCCCAAAGGGGCGGCTAACAGCTTTGCCGCGCGGGGCAACGCCGATTGATTTTGCCTATGCGGTTCACACCGAGCTTGGTGACACCTGTGTCGGGGCCAAAATCAACGGTCGAAACCGTCCCTTATCTGTTGAATTACAGAATGGTGATCAGGTAGAGATTGTGGTCTCAAAAACCTCATCGCCATCACCGACCTGGGAAGAATACTGTGTCACCGGCAAAGCCAAGGCGCAAATTCGCCGATTCGCCCGGCAGCGACAGCGTGCCGAATTCCGCGATCTCGGGGATAAAATTTTAGAGAAGACCTTTCGCCAAGAAGATGTGGCGCTGAACGAAAAACTGTTGGCGGATATCTGTTCAAAATTCCAATATCCAACGGCCGAGGATCTGATCGTTGCCGTTGGTGATGGCAGTCTGGATCCGAACCAAGTTCTCTATGTGGCCTCACCGTCGTCACGGCCGAGTGAGGGTGATACGCCGCCGGTTCTGAAAAATACCCCGCGTAAATCGGGTGCCATTCCGATTACCGGCTTGACGCCTGGCGTTGCAATCCATATTGCGAGTTGTTGTCATCCGCTACCAGGTGAGCGAATCGTTGGGATTGCCGCGACTGGAAAAGGCGTCACCATTCACACCATTGATTGCGAGGTTCTGGAGAGTTTCCATGCGGAGCCAGAGCGCTGGCGTGATGTGGCGTGGAATCAGAACAGTGATGATGCGCAACAAGTCTCGCGGTTAGATGTAACCCTGACCAATGAGACCGGCAGTATGGCAACGCTTTGCAGTGTGTTGGGCAATAACAACGCCAATATTCTGAACCTTAAAATCACCAAGAGAACGGCAGATTTTTTTGATCTCAATGTCGACATTGAGGTCGCCGACGTGCGCCATCTCAGTCATATCATGGCGGCTTTGCGGGCGATGCCGGTGATTACCTCGATTGACCGAGCGCGGAGCTAGATGGCCGTGATTATTGGTATTGGTACAGATATCATTGATATTGAACGTATTGAAAAAACCATTGATCGATTTGGGATGCGGTTTTTGGCGCGGGTTTTTACCGATGAGGAACGCGCTCGGGCCGCAAAGTCAGAGATCCCTGGCGCTGTTTATGCGAAACGCTGGGCGGCGAAAGAGGCCTGCTGGAAAGCGCTGGGCGCGGATTCTAAAAGAGGCATTAAGTGGCATGATTTCACAGTCACAAATAGCCTCCATGGCGCGCCAATCTTGACGCTTACGGGGGCTGCTGCCGCGCAATTAGCAGCGCAAGCCGGCGCTGGTAGGACAGGGCGGATTCACTTGTCGCTGAGCGATGAACGTCGGATGGTGGTTGCTTTTGTCGTGATTTCGGCTGATCCCGTGATCACAGAGAATCCTGTCTAAACCACATGCCGGTTGCCGACACGGGCGTTTTCCGGCATATCACCGGCCACAGTGCATCACATCTGTGAACCCAAAAAAGGAAGACCCTTTATGCAGGCTCGGGACAGAAAAAAATCCCAATCGTTTATGGAAATGGTCCGTACCGTGGTTTGGGCGGTGGTTATCGCGCTGGGTATTCGGACCTTTGCCTATGAACCTTTTAATATCCCATCCGGGTCGATGATCCCGACTTTATTGGTGGGCGATTATCTGTTCGTCTCAAAATTATCTTATGGCTATAGCCGTTATTCCCTGCCGCTTGGTTTGCCGTTGATTCCCGGTCGCATTCTCGCGTCGACGCCAGAACGGGGGGATGTGGCGGTGTTTAAAAAACCAACTGAAAATGAAATTGATTATATCAAACGCGTGATTGGGTTGCCGGGAGATAAAATCCAGGTCAAGCGCGGGCTTTTGCACATTAACGGTGAAGCGGTAAAACGCCAACGTGTCGCTGATTTTACCTATACGGACAGGATGGGACGGGTGGTCCCCGCCCGGCAATTCCGCGAGACCTTACCCAATGGCAAAAGCCATCTGATTTTGGAATTTAGTGATCAAGCACCGTTTGATAACACCCCTGTGTTTGCTGTGCCTGCGGGACATTACTTTATGATGGGTGATAACCGCGACAACTCAGTTGATAGCCGGGCCGCTGATGTTGGCTTTGTGCCGTTTCAAAATATGGTGGGGCGCGCAGAGGTATTATTTTTCTCAACCGACGGCAGTGCCGCCCTTTGGGAAATATGGCGTTGGCCTTTGGCAATCCGGTTCTCCCGGTTGTTCCAGGGCATCGAGTGAGCGGCGAGACCGATATTGCGCCGCTGATGGCGCGCCTCGGGCATCACTTTGAGGATCCCCGTGAACTGCGCCGTGCGTTGACACACGCAAGCGCCGGCAATACCCGCCGTAATAGTTATGAGCGTCTGGAGTTTCTCGGCGATCGGGTTTTGGGGCTGGTGATGGCTGAAGAATTGCTGCGGCGGTTTCCAGGTGAGGCAGAAGGCGAGATTTCGCGCCGACACGCCAAATTAGTTAGCCGCCAGTCATTGGTAAAGGTGGCCACGGATATTGATCTTGGCAACTTCATGCAATTGTCGAGTGGCGAGGAAAATTCAGGTCTACGGCGTAATGCCGCAGTGCTCGCAGATGTCTTAGAAGCGGTATTAGGGGCCCTTTATAAAGCGGCTGGCCTGGCCGCCGCCGAGGCATTTATTTTAGCTGCATGGGAGACGTTGATCCAGGCTGACGCGGCGCCGCCGCGTGATGCTAAGACAAGCTTGCAGGAATGGGCCCAAGGGCGCGGCAAAGCCTTGCCAAAATACCGTCTACTGTCGCGCAAGGGCAGTGACCACGCGCCGATTTTCGTGATTGCTGTTATGGTTGAGGGGGTGGCAGAAGTTTCTGCCGAAGGTGGGTCTAAACGGGTTGCCGAGCAGGCTGCCGCCACTGAAATGTTACAGCGCTTAAGCGCTGACAAAGGAAATTAGATGTCTGAAGGCGGTACACGCTGCGGCTTAGTTGCGCTTTTGGGCGCGCCCAATGCAGGTAAGTCAACATTGATGAATACCTTGGTGGGGGCCAAGGTGTCGATTGTCACCCCCAAAGTGCAAACCACCCGCAGCCGCATTCGGGGGGTGGCGATGGTTGATGATGCCCAGGTTGTATTTATTGATACCCCGGGAATTTTCGTGCCGCGTCGGCGCTTGGACCGGGCCATGGTTGATGCTGCTTGGGGCGGCGCAAGTGATGCGGATCAAGTTGTCTTTTTATACGATGGCAGTCGACGCCGAATCGATGATGACAGCAAGCGGATTGCCGAGACATTAAGCGCAAGTAAGCGGCCCGCAATTTTGGCAATTAATAAAATTGATACCTTGCACCGCGATCAACTATTACCGTTAGCGGCTGACCTCAATGAAATGGCGGATTTTCAGCAAAGCTTCATGATTTCGGCGGAAAAGGGCCATGGTTGTTCAGACTTAATGGGGTATTTGGCGGGCCAGATGCCCGCTGGTCCCTGGCTTTATCCAGAAGACGATCTGACCGATTTGCCCTTGCGGCTCTATGCGGCTGAGGTTACCCGCGAGCAAGTTTACCTGCAGCTTCACGACGAATTGCCCTATGCCATCACGGTGGAAACTGAGAAATGGGAAGACCGTGAGGACGGATCGGTCCGCATTGACCAGGTCGCTTATGTTCAGCGAGAGAGCCAGCGCAAGATTGTTTTGGGCCATCAAGGCAAACGTATCAAAACCATTGGCTCGCGCGCGCGGGCAGATTTAGAAGCAACCCTAGAGCGGCGGGTGCATTTGTTTTTGTTCATCAAAGTGCGCGAAAACTGGATGGAAGACCCCGAGCGTTATGAGGCCTGGGGTCTTGATCCAAACGCCTAGGGCCTCTGCCGCCCATCGGCACGGGCGGCCTAGTTTAGGTCCTCCCATAAGGCGTTGATGTCGTTGCGGGGAATATCACTTGCGATCATCAATGCCAGCAGTAAGCGCGCCTTAATCGGCGGCAAACGTCCGGCATAGCTGAAGCCGCGGGCAACCAGATCAATTTCTGAACCTGGCACTTCATAGGTTTTACGCAGCGAATAGCCGCTGCCCATGCGGCCGCTGATGACCACCGGCATGCGTTCCAGTAAAGCCGCCAATGCGGGCACCACGCGGGCGGGCACATGACCGCCGCCGAGGGCCGAAATAATCGCCCCGCGATAACCAAACATATCCTCTGCCTGGGCCATTGCTGCCAATATCCCGCCGCCTTCACCGAGGCTCATTGGCACGATGGCAACAGGCTGGTCTGTGAGTCTGTCAACATTGACCCTGTGCATGAAATCAAAGCGTTGAACAGCCCGTTTCCAGGCCCGGTCTGGAAAGCTGACCAATCGGCACCGGTCCTCAATAAATACAGCAACAGGGCCGGTTTCAGGCGCTGTAAAGGCGTCAATGCGGTGGCTGTTGGCTTTTGCCACATCGACGGCGGCCCAGGCTTGATCAAGCATCACAACCATAACGCCAAGATCGTTAAAGCGCTTGCTCACCCGTGGGTCTGCGGCAAGGCGGACGGCATTGGCAAGATTGCCTGCACCATCGGGCGAGGTTGACAAGGGATGGCGCATCGCCCCCATCATCACCACGGGAAGGGGAGGGGTGAGCAATAAATCCATCAGGAAACTGGTTTCCTCCAAGGTATCCGTGCCTTGGGTAATCACCACACCATCCGCCTCGCCACTGGCGGCCAGTTCAACAATGCGTTCTGCAACCGAGAAAATCTCCGGCATGGTTAAATCAGAGCTACCGACTGGCGGCCGTGATTCAGCTGTCAATTCAGCGATTGCATCAATGCCGGGGGCAGCGGCAATCAAATCATCGGCATTCAAGCCGGGGGTCACACCGGTTGTGCCTTTGACCATTGAAATCGTGCCGCCAAGTGAAATCACTGTAATTTTAGGTTTCGCCATGGGGTGCCTCGTTTGATATCTGCATAAAGCGTTACGATGGCGGAAACTTGGCCGCGCTGCAAGAGGCAGTAAGCTATCTTGACGTCAGAAGATGTTCATGGCCCGATACCGATCACCATCTTAAAACTGGAGCACCCAATCATGTCGAAGAAAACGTTTGGTCCCTTGGCAGGCGTCAAGGTTATTGAGCTATGCCACGTGATGGCAGGGCCTACCTGTGGTTTGATGCTCGCGGATCTGGGCGCTGATGTGATCAAGGTTGAGAAAATCGACGGCGGTGATGATACCCGCCGTACGGTTCCGCCCGCGATCGAAGGCGAATCAGCCTCATATATGATGATGAACCGCAATAAACGCGGCATTGTGCTTGATTTGAAGACAGAGGGGGGCAAAGCGGTTCTGAACAAACTATTGGCAGATGCTGATGTGGTGACAGAAAATTACCGCCCCGGGGTGATGGAGCGATTGGGTTTTGGTTATGAGGCCCTGAAGGCGCGCAACCCCGGTATTATTTATGCGGCGATTTCCGGCTTTGGGCGCACTGGTCCTTATGGGGCGCGTGCTGGCTTTGATTTGGTCGCTCAAGGCATGAGTGGATTGATGAGCGTCACTGGCGAGCGGCCAGATGGTCCGCCGGTAAAGGTCGGCCCGCCTGTCTGCGATATTGTTGCAGGCATTCTGTTGGCCCTAGGTGTCGTCTCTGCCTATACGCATAAGCTGAAAACAGGCGAGGGACAGATGGTTGATACCTCGCTATTTGAAGCGGGGATCACGTTGACCTATTGGCAATCGGCGATTGCCTTTGCCACCGGCTTAGCGCCGCAGGCACTGGGCTCGGCCCATCCGCTGAACGCCCCCTATCAAGCGATCCGGACCAAAGATGGGTACATCAATTTAGGGGCCGCCAATCAACGGGTTTGGGAGCGCGCAATGGAGGTGATTGGGCGTCCAGATTTAGCCAAAGATCCACGCTTTACAGAAAATGCCGGGCGGATGGAAAATCGTGCTGCATTGATCACAGAGCTTGAACACGTTTTCACCACAGCCAATAGCGCTGATTGGCTGGCGTTGTTCGACCGCGAAGGGGTGCCTGCGGGGCCTATTTTGGATATCAACCAGATGCATAATGATCCCCAAGCGATTGCCCGTGACATGGTGCCCTGGTTACAGCATCCGGTTGCAGGCGAGATGCAAACCATTGGTCTGCCGATCAAGCTTAACGAAACCCCCGGCAAGGTGGCGACAGCCGCGCCCCTGTTTGGCCAACATACCGATGAGGTCCTGCGAGAATATGGCTATGGTGGCGATGAGATTGCCGCGCTGGCGGCCACGGGAGCGATACATTTAAGCGACACATCACAAACTGAGGGTACATCATGAGTGCGATTGAAATCAGCCGGGATGGCCCCGTTGCGACAGTATTATTGAACGCCCCTGAACGCATGAACGCGATGAATTTAGAAATGTTTTCTGGCATTCATGCCGCCATGGACGACCTAGATGCCGATCATGATGTGCGCTGTGTCATTTTTCGGGGGGCGGGGGGTAAAGCCTTTGCGGCAGGTGCGGATATTTCAGAGTTTGAGCAAAAACGGGCCACCCGCGCGCAAGCGATGGACTATGCGGCGGTGTCTAATCCTGCATTGGCGGCGGTGCAGGCCTGCCGGCACCCCACGTTAGCGCTGATCGAAGGGGCCTGTGTGGGCGGCGGTCTTGGACTGGCGGCGATGTGCGATTTGCGAATCAGTAACCAGTCAGCGCGCTTTGGGGTGCCGATTAAGCGGCTGGGATTGGTCGAATCGCCTGAAGAGTTACGTCCTTTGGTGGCTAAATTCGGGGTCAATGCCCTGTTCGAAATTCTCTTTGTCGGCGATTTGCTCAGCGCTGATGACGCCCTCCGGCTCGGCCTTGTGAATAAGGTTGTGGCAGACGACGCTCTTGAGGATGCAGGGGCCAAATGGGCGCGTAAAATCGCAGAAGGCGCGCCACTGACAGCCCGCTGGCACAAAAAGTTTCTGTATCGCTTGCTTGATCCGGCACCGCTGACCGACGCCGAAATGGCGGCAGGCTATGATTGTTTTGACACGGCCGACTTTCAAACAGGATTCCGCGCGTTTCTGGATAAAACCAAACCTGTTTTCGAGGGCCGTTAACGCTTTCTCATCGGCCTTGATGCCAGAAATACAGACTGTGACCGGTGAGGGCCGTAAGGATGACCGCGCCGCCGACAAGGCTCGCTATCGCTGGCGTTTCGCCAAGGGCTGCCCATACCCAGAAAGGGGCGATGACGGTTTCAAGTAACATAATCAAGCTGACCTCAGGGGCTGGCAGATAGCGCGGCGCAGAGGTCAAAAAAACAAATGAAATGGGTAAGATCAGCAGGCTTAACACAGCTGCAAGGGCAAGACTTAAGGGGGGCAAGCTCACATCATTGGAGATGATGAGGCCGAACCCTGAGACCATTAACGAGCCTACAATCACCGATGGCGTCATATCAACATCGCGGGCCGCACGTACCAGCGAGAATTGCACCGCCAGCCCAAGGGCGGTCAATAGGGCGAAAATCTCCCCCCATGGCAGACCGTTGACACCCACGCTGGACAAACTGTCAAAGACAATGATCATAATGCCGCTAAAACCGACGCTGATTGCGGCCCATGTCGCAGGTTTGGTTTTCTCGGCCAAAAAAATGGAACCGATCAAGGCCGCAAACAACGGCGCTGTGCTGATGATGAGCAAGGTATTGGCAACCGAGGTTGCGTCCAGGGATAGAATAAAAAAGATAGCGCCAAAGGCAATCGTCAAAGCGCTGGGCAAGATCCGCCAGCCAATTGCCTTTACATGCATCGCCCAGTGACGGCGGTAGCGGGCAATAAAGAGGATAGAAAGGCTGATCCCAATCCCCAAGCCGCGCCAGAACAAAAGGGTCCAAGGGTCCGCAGCAATCAACCTGACAAGCAGCGAATCCGGTGTTAAGACGAGTACCCCTGCAATCGCCAGCGCGACACCATGGAAATGGCTATTTCGAGGCTCAACCATCGGTAGTCTGATGGTTGTTTATCGGTGACATCGGGCAATGGTTTGACGGCGGTGTGCCGCATTGGCGATACAGCATAACCAGCGTGTCCAATCTCGCATGCGTGAGGCGGGAGTGTTTAACGGAAAGCTGCAGACGACAAGTCCTAAATGACGGGGCCTCTTTAATGCGGCTTTTGCGGTACCCAGAGCTGTTGTTCAACGGCCAATTTGACCGCCTTTGGCGCTTCGGTCCAGCCAATCAATTCATAGATTCCAGCAACGGTTTCGCCGCGGTCTGTCTCAAACTCAACGTGGATAATGTCGCCATTATCCTCAATCCCCATCACCCGCCCCAATGAATTTGCTGATTTGTCGCTCATATCCGGCTTTGCCTTTAAAATAGATCCGATAACTTGGAGATGGCGTGATCTGCTATCGGATCAAGCGGTTAAATACGATCGAGGCTTCCATCGGCCCTGTCTCGCCCTATCTTGCTGGCAGGATGGCAACCATCAAGGCAAGCGCGATGAGCAATTCAGCGGCGAACGATGGCAAGCTTATACTGGTGCTTGGTGATCAATTGTCCCTGGGACTGAGTGTGCTTGCAAGCGGCGATCAACGCACCGATCGGGTGTTGATGGTCGAGGCGCGTGACGAGGGCACCTATGTGGCCCATCACCGCAAAAAGATTGCCTTTATTCTCTCTGCCATGCGCCATTTCCATGCACAATTGCAGGCAGCAGGTTGGCAGGTGGATTATGTCACCTTAGATGACCCCGAGAACACAGGATCGATTGTCGGCGAGGTTGAGCGCGCCAAGGTCCGTCATAGCCTGCAACAGGCGGTGGCGACTCGCCCCGGGGAATGGCGGTTGGTGAGCGCCCTTGAGGCGGCGGGCGTCGAGGTGTTTGAAGATGACAGGTTCATTTGTCGCCACCATACCTTTGATCAATGGGCCGAGGGCCGCAAGCAGCTGCGAATGGAATATTTCTACCGTGACATGCGGCGTGCGACAGGCCTGTTAATGGCAGCTGATGGGCCTGAGGGCGGCAAGTGGAATTTTGATCATGATAACCGCAAACCGCCGCGCGGCGGCCTAGAGGCCCCCGCGCCGACGCATTTTCAAACCGATGCCATTACCCGCGATGTTTTGACATTGGTTGAGACCCATTTCCCAGATCATTTTGGTGATTTAACACCATTTTGGTTTGCGGTTACTGCCGCTGATGCAGAGCAATCTGTCATTGATTTCATTGCCCAGCGCCTGCCATCCTTTGGCGATTATCAAGACGCCATGCAGCGTAATACGCCGTTCATGTTTCATGCGGTCATTGGGCTTTATTTAAATGCGGGCTTGTTGGATCCCCTGAAAGTCTGCCAACAGGTCGAAAAGGCCTATCATGATGGCAAAGTGGCGATCAATGCCGCCGAGGGCTTTATCCGTCAAGTTATCGGCTGGCGGGAGTTTGTGCGCGGCATTTATTGGCGCTTTATGCCAGAATATGCAGACCGTAATGCGCTTGATCATCACCGTCCGCTGCCTGACTTTTATTGGCATGGCGAGACCGATATGGCGTGTATGGCCGATACCATTGGCCAGACCAAGCGCGAGGCCTATGCCCATCATATTCAGCGGCTGATGGTCACCGGGAATTTCGCCATGCTCGCGGCGGTTGACCCCCGACAGGTGCATGAATGGTATCTTGCTGTTTATGCCGACGCTTATGAATGGGTTGAGCTGCCAAATACCTTGGGGATGAGCCAATTTGCGGATGGCGGTGTGTTAGCGTCCAAACCCTACGCCGCGAGCGGTAATTATATCAACCGGATGTCCAATTACTGCCGCGACTGCCGTTATAATGTTAAACAGCGCACAGGCCCAGACGCCTGCCCGTTCAATTTCTTGTATTGGGATTTTCTGGCCCGTCACCGAGACCGATTGGCGGTAAACCCTCGGGTGGCGCAAATCTATCGCAGTTGGGATCGTTTTGAGGCGGATCATCAAGCGGAAATCCGCACCCAAGCAGCGGCATTTTTAGATGCCCTGACGGCCGCTTAAGGGGCTACCAAAAGCGTGTGCCAGGTGCACCTTTAAACGGCCCGACGACCTTGTCCGTGATCCAACCACCATAGAAATCGCCCTCTTGGGCCTGCACCAACTGATCACCGACCCAGCATTGATCAACTTTTGAGGCGTAGACAGCGACGTGATGCAGTAATGCTGCAAAGGCTTTGGTTGGGTTTGGGTATGACCAGGCAGCGTTCTCAGCGGTTTTACCGGCGACGTCAATCGACCAATAGGCAGCTGCGCCTTTGAATTCGCAATAACTACTGCCTGGAAATTTCTTCAGAAGACCGTCTTGGAAAGCGCTTGCAGGCAGATAGTAAACAGGCGGATGGGATGTCTCCAAAACCCGAAAGCCAGCTGTAGTTGCCGCGACAAGCTGACCTGCAAAAACCACTTTCAATGCGTCGCTCACAGGTTCTAGTCGAGGTGGCCGTGGGTAATCCCATACAGATTCTTGTCCAGGGCCAGGCTTAATGGCTTTTGGGTGACGCAGCATGTGGCGATTCCTTTATGCGGTGATTACGGCAACGCTGAGAGCAGTATTTGACCTCCTGCCAGCAATTTGCCCATTTACGCCGCCAGCTGAAAGGACGGCCACAAGTGACACAATCCTTTTGCGGCAGATCAGACTTGGCACGGGTGCGGGCCATTAAAAAGTAAAACTTTCTTGGTTCGCTGGTGGCGTCTCGGATTCGGGTTTACGGCGGCGGCCCCGACGACTGCCTTTACGACTGCCGTGGCGCGCCAGAATGTCGGCGGCGTGCGCCCGAAAGGCCGGGTCTTTGCGAATGCCATAGATGCGGTCACGGGCGCTGCGCGCCGCCGCGAGGTGATCGACAATCGGTTCCGGATAGTCGTGTCCCAAGCGAAGGTTGAAACCGGCCAAGTCTAGCGCGCCAAGGGTCCACGGTTGATGGATGGCATCGCCAGGCAGGGCCGCAAGTTCTGGCACCCAGCGGCGGATGAAATGGCCGTCAGGGTCCTGATCGTGGGATTGTTTCACGGGGTTATATATCCGCACGGTGTTAATCCCGGTCGTACCAGATTGCATTTGCATCTGGCTCCAGTGAATGCCGGGTTCATAATCTGTGAACAGGCGGGCAAGGTGCAGACCTGGTTCGCGCCAATGCAGCCAGAGATGCTGGGTTGCGAAGGCCACCAGCATGGCCCGCATGCGAAAGTTGATCCAGCCGGTTGCGATGAGTGACCGCATACAAGCGTCGATAAATGGAAAACCAGTTTGGCCATCACGCCAGGCCGCAAACTTTATCGGATCAAAATCATTCTCACGCAGGCCGTCATAACCCGCATGCATGTTTTGCATTTCAATGCCGGGCGCATCTTCAAGTTTCTGGATGAAGTGACAATGCCAGTGGAGCCGGCCGATATAGGCGCTTAAGGCCCGCCGCCATCGCTTCCCCGCTGTGCTATCATCGGCTTTGGCCGCCATCATGCGGGCCCAAGTTGCTTGGGTGATTTCACGCATCGACAACGTGCCTGTTGCCAGATGTACAGATAACCGCGAGCAGCTATCCACAGCGCTTATCGGGCTCGACATTTCCAGATGATAGGCCCGGCCACGCTGGTTTAAAAAACTCTCGAGCAACGCCAATCCAGCCGATCTGCCGCCCGTTTGTAAATCTTGGCTTGCGGTAGGGTGAGGGTTTTTTTGATGCGGCATATGCAGGGGGATGTCGGCACTCTCAAAACCGCTGACTTGGCGAAGATTGACGGCG
>JBELLC010000186.1:0-1432 GCA_042088965.1 Nisaea sp.
GTTATCGCTGTTATTAGCAGGCACTGACCCTGGGCGTTTGCTGTGCCTGACGTTTACCAAGGCGGCCGCCGCTGAAATGGCAGGTCGGATCACGGAACGACTGGCAAAATGGGCCGTCATTGACGACAAATCCCTTGGGCTTGCGGTCTGTGACCTTCTGGGGCGTCAAGCCCGTCAAGATGAATTGGTATTGGCGCGGCGCTTGTTTGCGCGGGTTCTTGATGTGCCGGGGGGCATGAAA
This sequence comes from Nisaea sp., assembly GCA_042088965.1. Lineage (GTDB taxonomy): Bacteria > Pseudomonadota > Alphaproteobacteria > Thalassobaculales > Thalassobaculaceae > TMED26. Next base: position 242 of record JBELLC010000186.1, read on the forward strand.
ATCCAAACAGTCCATGGGTTTTGCCAGTCAATTTTGCGGCGCTTTCCGCTTGAGGCAGAAATCTCACCGCAGTTTGATGTTCTTGACCCGCTCAGTGCGGCTGAATTGACCCAGGCGGCCAGTGATCATGTGTTGATGCGCGCCAGGACAGGCCGTGATCCGATCCTCAGTGAGGCCCTAGCGGTGATCAATGAAGGGACATCAGAGACGACCTTTAATGATTTGATCGCCGATCTTGTCATGGCGCGGGCTAAGTTTGAGGAGATGGTGTCGTGTTATGGCGGCGTGAAAGCGGTTGTTGAGGCGATTTATCGGCGCCTCCAGGCTGATCCCAAAATTAAGGCAACCGATGTCATTGACCATTATGTTGCCAGCATTGATCAACACCCTGAAGACTTGATTGCGCTGGCCGCAGCCTGGCTTGAGGGCAGTAAAGGCGAGCAAGGACGCGGCACTGCCTTGGGTGTCTGGATACAAGCTGATGCAGCAACGCGGGTAGCTGAGTTCGCCCGCTTTCAAGCAATTTTCCTTACCCTCAAGGGAAGCCCGCGCGGCAAGTTGCTGACCAAAGCAACCGCGGAGCGTCATCCGCATTTAGAAAAAATCGTCAATGACATATGTGATCATTTACTGGCAGTTGATGCACGGTTTAAAGCCCAGATTGTGGCCCAGTCTAGTGCCGCCCTGGTAACGCTTGGTGATGCGGTGCTTCGCCATTATGGGCGCGCAAAACGGGCGCGTGATCGCTTGGATTACGATGACTTGATCTTGCGGACTCGGCGTTTGCTGAACCGGCCAGGTGGGCCGTCTTGGGTGTTGTATAAACTCGATGGCGGCATTGATCATATTTTAGTAGACGAGGCGCAGGATACCAATCCCGCCCAATGGGATGTGATTACTAAATTGGCCGAAGCTTTTTTTGAACGCCCCCAGACAGCGGGCGAAATGCCCCGAACAGTATTTGCTGTTGGTGATGTGAAGCAGTCCATCTTTAGCTTTCAAGGCGCGGACCCCGCTGGCTTTGTGGCGATGCAACAGTATTTCGCCGCAGCGGTCGCGGATGCAGGCGGGACCTGGGATGATGTGCCGATGAACATCTCCTTCCGCTCTGCCCCGGCCGTCTTGGCCGCCGTTGATGCGGTTTTTGAACCGGCAGATATGTGGGCCGGGGTTGCTGGTCCAGGGGCTGGT
>JBELLC010000187.1:0-3613 GCA_042088965.1 Nisaea sp.
GAGATTAAACTTTAAGGTTTGGAGATCCTCCAATGCGTTCCGGATTGATCGCACAGAAGATGGGTATGACTCGGGTTTTTTCCGATGATGGCCGTCACGTCCCAGTCACTGTCTTAAAAGTCGACAGCTGCCAGGTGGTTGCTGTTCGTACAGAAGACAAGGACGGTTATAACGCCGTTCAGCTTGGGGTAGGTGCAGCTAAAGTTAAAAATGTTCCGCAACCGATGCGGGGCCACTTCGCCAAAGCAGAAGTTGAGCCGAAACGTCGTCTTGCAGAGTTTCGTGTCGCGGCTGATGCCCTGCTTGATGTCGGGGCCGAGTTGACCACAGATCATTTTGTGGCAGGCCAGGTCATTGACGTGGTTGGCACGTCGATTGGTAAAGGTTTTGCGGGGGCAATGAAGCGTCATAACTTTGGTGGATTGCGGGCGTCCCATGGCGTCTCGGTATCACACCGTAGTCATGGTTCAACCGGCCACAGTCAGGAACCAGGTAAGGTCTTCAAAGGTAAGAAGATGGCGGGTCACATGGGCGCTGAGCAGGTTACAACGCAAAACTTAACGGTTGTTTCGACCGATGTTGAGCGTGGCCTGATATTGGTTCAGGGCTCGGTGCCTGGCTCAAAAGGTGGTTGGGTTTTGGTGCGTGACGGTGTCAAGGCGGAACGCCCTGCGGAGGCCCCCTATCCGGGTGCCGTGCGGGTCGCCGCAGCGGCTGAAGATGCTGCGCCAGAAGTGGCGGCCGATGTTGCGCCTGTGGTTGACGCCGTTGAGGGCGATGCCCCTGCTGGCGATGCCGAGCAGAAGGATTGAGCGCGATGAAAGTTGATGTAAAAAATCTCAGCAATGAGAAATCTGGCGACATCGAGCTCGATGAAGGTGTTTTTGGCCTTGAACCGCGCCGTGATCTGCTGGCGCGTGTCGTAAATTGGCAGTTGGCCAAGCGTCGTGCCGGGACTCATAAGACACGGACAGTGTCAGAGATCAGCGGCACGGGTGCGAAACCGTTTCGCCAAAAAGGCAGCGGTAAGGCCCGTCAGGGCTCCCTGCGGTCGGTGCAATTTCGCGGTGGTGCGGTGGCGCATGGCCCGGTTGTGCGAAGTCACGCGCATGATTTGCCAAAAAAGGTGCGTAAGCTTGGTCTGAAGGTGGCACTGTCTGCAAAACAATCTGCCGGGCAATTGGTGGTCTTAGACCCGGCCAATGTCAGCGGTAAGACGAAAGATCTGAAAAAGGTGGTTGCATCTTTCGGTTGGGGTTCTGTCTTGGTGATTGGCGGCGAGCAAGTCGATGAAATGTTCGCCCGTGCAGCACGGAACATTCCAAAGTTTGACGTGCTGCCCTGCCAGGGTGCGAATGTATATGACATCTTGCGGCGGGAAACATTGGTGTTGACCACCGAAGCTGTCCAGAAATTGGAGGCACGCTTAAAATGAGTATGCGGCCACGGAATGCGAAGGAAGTATCCATCAGCCAAGAGCGGATTTACGACATTATCCGCAGCCCATTGGTGACTGAAAAAACAACCCTTTTGGGTGAGTTTGGGAAAGTCGCGTTTCGGGTGCCAATGGATGCCACTAAGCCGGAAATTAAGGTAGCGGTTGAGAAGTTGTTTGACGTCAAAGTAACTGCCGTCAACACCCTGATCCAAAAAGGCAAGTTAAAGCGTTTTCGGGGCAAGTTGGGGAAGCGTTCGGACCTGAAAAAGGCCATTGTGACGCTTGCTGAAGGCCACAACATCGACATCGCAACGGGGGTCTAAAGACATGGCTCTGAAACATTTTAACCCAACCACACCGTCGCAACGTAACTTGGTTATTGTTGATCGGTCTGAGTTGTGGAAGGGCAAGCCTGTCAAAAAGCTAACCGAAGGGTTATCTAAGACAGGTGGCCGGAATAACACAGGTCGGACAACCGCCTGGCATCGTGGCGGCGGACATAAGCGCCGCTACCGGATGATTGATTTCAAGCGCCAAAAATTTGGTATGGCGGCGACGGTTGAGCGGCTGGAGTATGATCCAAACCGGTCTGCATTTATTGCGCTGGTGACCTATGAGGATGGCGAGCAGCGCTATATTTTGGCGCCGCAGCGGGTGAAATCCGGCGATGTTGTTTATGCAGGCCCTGGCTCAGATATTAAGCCTGGGAACGCACTGCCCCTGCGCAATATTCCGGTCGGGACAATTGTCCATAACGTTGAATTGAAGGCTGGCAAGGGCGGTCAATTGGCCCGTTCGGCTGGGACATATGTTCAGTTTGTTGGTCGTGATGGTGGTTACGCCCTGCTGCGCCTCACCTCGGGTGAGGTACGGATGGTGCGCCAGGAGTGCATGGCAACAGTGGGTTCGGTGTCAAACCCGGATCAAAAGAACATCAAGATTGGGAAGGCGGGCCGTTCACGTTGGCTGGGTCGTCGTCCTCACGTTCGCGGTGTCGTTATGAACCCGGTTGATCACCCCCATGGTGGTGGTGAAGGCCGGACTTCAGGCGGTCGCCATCCGGTGACCCCTTGGGGTAAGCCGACAAAGGGTAAACGTACCCGCAGCAATAAGAAAACCGACCGCCTTATCGTGCGGCGCCGGCGTAAGTAGGAAAGGAGCGGGGTCGTGGCTCGATCCGTTTGGAAAGGACCGTTTGTGGACGGTTATCTGCTGAAAAAAGCAGAAGCATCGCGCGCTTCAGGTCGGAGTGATGTGATCAAAACTTGGTCGCGTCGTTCGACTGTTTTGCCGCAATTCGTTGGCTTGACGTTTGGCGTACATAACGGCCGTAAGTTTGTGCCTGTTCTCGTTACCGAGGATATGGTGGGTCATAAGTTTGGCGAATTCTCGCCGACACGGACTTTTTTCGGCCATGGTGCCGATAAAAAGGCCCGGCGCTGAGGACGAAAGAGGACGCCATGGGAAAAAATGCATTGGTGCGGCAGTTGGACGATAATGAAGCCAAAGCGGTTTTACATAATGTCCGCGTTAGCCCACAGAAGCTGAATGTTGTTGCGCAAATGATCCGCGGTATGGCGGTTGATAAGGCGCTTGCGACTTTGACCTTCTCGCGGAAGCGGATTTCAGATGATGTACGTAAGGTACTGCAATCTGCAATCGCGAATGCAGAGAACAACCATCAGCTCGATATTGATCGGTTGTTTGTCAAGGAAGCATCGGTTGGCTGCAGTATGGTGATGAAGCGTTTCCGTCCGCGGGCACGTGGCCGGGTTGGTCGTATTCGGAAGCCGTTTGCACATCTCACACTGATCGTGCGTGAGCGCGAGGAGGAAGAATAATGGGTCATAAAGTAAACCCGATTGGCCTGCGCCTCGGGATCAATCGGACCTGGGATTCGCGTTGGTATGCCAGCCGGGATTATGCCGATCTGTTGCATGAAGATTTGCGCATCCGCCGCTACTTATTCGATAAGCTAAAGCAAGCTGGTGTCAGCCGGGTTGTGATTGAGCGGCCGGCAAAACGTGCGCGGATTACCATTTACACCGCCCGTCCAGGCGTGGTGATTGGTAAAAAGGGCCAGGACATCGAAAAACTGCGCCAAGACTTGTCAAAGCGCGCCGGTGTTGATGTTCATCTGAACATTGTCGAGGTTCGCAAGCCTGAAATTGATGC
>JBELLC010000188.1:0-3556 GCA_042088965.1 Nisaea sp.
CCTGACGGCACCGGCAGACCCTAACACGACAATGCTGCACCGCAACCAGCTTTGTGGAAAATCGACGGCAGAAATATGTCGACGCGGCAGCTTTCGCAAGACGCTGCTGCCGCTATCTGGCCGCCATACCCAGTTAATGCCTAACCGGGACGGCGCTCAAACGCCGGCACACCGTCAGCAATATGATGGAAAGGCTGGGCATCGACGGTGAAAATGGCAACTTTAGCCTCGAAGATCGACGGATCATCCATGGTTCCGACTTTGATCAGCATGGTCCCTGGCCGCGCCGGCGAGCGTGAGCCGATGGCGGTGCCGCATTTACCACAGAACAGCCGCTTGACCGGGCGTTCTAAATCATCGCGCGCAAAAACCTGCGGTTCACCTTTGGTGAAACTGAACGCATCCTCGGGCACCCCCATGATCAGGTTGGTATTGCCGCCTGTGATATACTGGCACTCGCGGCAATGACATTGCAGGGATACTTGAGGCTCGCCTTCAGACCGGTAACGAATATCGCCGCAATAACAGCCACCTTCAATCTTCATAATATATCTCCACAACAGCTAAAATTGGACCTCAAAGAGCTTCTGCTAAAGCTTAGAAAAATGCTACTCTAAACCGTTAAATCGATTCTACCCCGAATTTCATAGCGAATCATTTTTATTAACCGAATCATCGGCCGAAAAGGTGCCATCCAGCTGACTCACGCATCGATTGACTCCTCACTGACAGCTGATGGGAACACAGTGTGCAGCAAAAATTAGCAATCCTTTGGTATGGCTATGTGGCCGTACGCTTCAATAGCTTGCCGCGAAATTTGCGTGGTGGCCTATGGATTTTAGGTGGCGGCATCTTTTTCACGATCATGGTCACACTGATTAAAATTGTCGGTGAAGATGTGTCCATTTTTCAAATTCTGCTCGTCCGCCAGCTAACAATGACCGCTGTTGTGATGCCAGCGATTGCGGCAAATTTTCCCGACGCATTGCGCACCAATATCGTCGGTTTGCACAGCATGCGCGTGGCCCTGGCGCTGGTCGCAATGATTGCCGGGTTTACAGCCGTTATCCATTTGCCGTTGGCCGAAGCAACAACATTGAGCTTTGCAAAATCCATTTTTGTGACGCTGTTTGCGGTCTGGTTGCTGCGCGAACACGCCGGTCGCCGTAAGTGGCTTGCTGTGCTGCTGGGGTTCGTGGGGGTGATTGTGATCTTGAAACCAGATGTTGCCGGCCTGAATGTGTATGCCTTATTGGGTATTTTATCGGCCGCCGCCGCAGGCTGTGTGATGATCTTAATTCGGAAAATTGCACAGGTTGATCGGCCGGTGACGATTTTGGCCTATCAAGCCTTCATGGTGGGCGCACTGATGCTGCTCCCGGCGATTTATTTTTGGGTGCCGCCAACGCCGCTGCAATGGCTGTTTATGGTCGCCATCGGTTTGTTGGCGGTAACCTCACAATTCGCCAACATCCAAGCCTATAAAGTTGGCGAGGCAAGCAGCATCGCACCGGTCGACTATGTGCGACTGTTATTTGCCGGGGCCATTGGCTGGGTTGTTTTTCATGAGAGTCCGCAGATCGAAACCATCCTTGGCGCAGCGCTTATCATCGCGGCCTCACTGATCACCCTGCGCCCGCAGCCACCGGAGACGACGCCGCGGTAACGGTCTATTTATCAGATTTTTCAAGCGCAACGCCGTCAGCCGGTGAAACCGCACCCTTGGTCGCAGTGATCAGGCCATAGTGCTGTGGTTCACGGTGCAGGGCGAAATTAAAGACCGTCGACTTATAGGAAGCGGCAAGATCGAGATCACAGGCCGCGGTGATTAACTCATCACCTTCGCCTGCCGCCATCGCCACAGTTTCGCCTGAGGGGGCGATGATTTGGGTGCCGGCAATCATTGGCACCCCTTCCTCATTGCCTGCTTTGGCCACACCAACAATCCAGGTGCCGTTCTGATAGGCCGCCGACTGCATGACGATTTGATTATGAAAAAGACCAAGGGCATCGTGCTCAGGTGCCGGTGGATTATGCACTGGCGTATTGTAACCAAGGACAATCAGTTCCGCCCCCTGCAAGCCCATAACCCGATAAGTCTCCGGCCAGCGTCGGTCATTGCAAATGCACATCCCAACCTTACCGCCAAAGCCGTCAAACACCCGAAAGCCAAGATTACCCGTTTCAAAATAACGCTTTTCTAAGTGCTGGAAGGCCCGCCATGGCTCATTCTCGGCATGACCGGGCAAGTGAACTTTACGATATTTACCAATGATTTGAGCGTTTTTATCAACCAAAATGGCCGTATTGAAACGCCGCACCTGGCCTGCTTCTTCGACCAATTCTGCATAGCCAAGGTGAAAGCCGATTTGCAGTTTCGCTGCGGCATCAAAAAGCGCTTGGGTTTCTGGCCCCGGCATTTCGGTTTCAAACCACTGATCAATCTCTGCCTGGTCTTCGGTGTACCAACGCGGAAAAAAAGTCGTCAGTGTAAGCTCAGGAAAGACCACCAAATCACAGCCCCGACGGCTGGCTTCATGAAGATGGGCGTTCAGCCGCTGAACCACCTGCGTGCGGCTTTCATGCGCCGCAATCGGCCCCATCTGGGCGGCCCCAATTGTAACGATACGCGACATTATTTTTTCCTATCAACGCATCCGTTGAGCAATCTTTGGATCAAGCGAATCGCGCAAGCCATCGCCGAGCAGATTCACCGCTAAAACGGTAATCGCCAAAAACAGCCCCGGGAAGAAGATGATCCATGGGGAAATTTGGAAATAAGTCCGGCCTTCCGCGATGATATTCCCCCAACTGGGAACTTCCGGCGGCGTGCCGGCGCCCAAGAAGGACAGAATTGCTTCCAAAATCATCGCTGAGGCACAGATGTAAGATGCTTGCACAATCAATGGCGCCAGCGTGTTTGGCAGCACATGCACAAACAATACCCGCCACACCGGCATGCCGATGGAGATTGCTGCTTGCACAAAAACCTGTTCCCGCAACGACAGCACAACACTGCGCACCAGGCGCACCACCCGAGGTAACTCGGGAATGGTGATGGCAATGATCACATTGGTGATGCTGGCACCGGCAAGCGAAATCAGGGCGATGGCCAACAGCACCCCTGGGATCGCCATCAAGCCATCCATGATGCGCATCAAAATCGCGTCAAGCACCCGCACATATCCGGCGATAATGCCAATAAACAGGCCAAGCACCGTGCTGACCAGGGCGACCATCACGCCAACCACCAACGAAATTTTACCGCCGGCAATGACGCGCGCAAAAATATCCCGGCCAAACATATCGGTGCCAAACCAAATCTCATCACTTGGCGGGCGCAAACGCATGATGGGATTCATCCGCAGCGGGTCAGCAATGAAAAAAGGAATGATGAAAGACACCAAAACCATGATTACCAACAAACCCAGGCCAATCGCCACCGTCGGGTTTCGCCGCGAGTACTTTTTCAACTGCAGCCAGCGGCCTTCAACCTGAGTTTCTTCCTGATTTTCTGTGATCGCGGTCATGATCGGCGCTCCGCGTAATATCTGAT
>JBELLC010000189.1:0-3521 GCA_042088965.1 Nisaea sp.
CCATTCATCGGAATATCGCCCGCCAACACGGGCAAGGTCTGGACCTGTACGTTTTGAGCCCCACTGGAATGGGTGGTCATACATTGATTCCGCCGCGAGGCTATAATGACCATAGCGCTCAACTTCATCCCGCAACGGCCGGATCATCTGGCTGTGGCAGGTATAGCACCCCTCACGGATGTAGATATTGCGACCCGCTAACTCCAGCGGCGTATAGGGACGCACGCCAACCACTTTTTCAATGGTATTTTCCAGATAGAATAGCGGCACGATCTCAACAATGCCGCCGATGGTTACTGCGATAAAACTAAAGATCAGCAGCAGAGTTGCGTTTTTCTCAAGGATTTTATGCCGTTCTATAAAAGCCATATTACGCTCCTAAACCGCTGCTTGTGCGACATTTGCTGAGGTTGCACGACCCGGATTTACCGTTTTCCAAAGATTGAACACCATGATCAGGGCACCCGCGAGATAAAGGACACCGCCCACCCCGCGCACCAAATACATGGGGAATTTAGCGCTAACTGTGTCGGCGAATGAGTTGACCAAGAAGCCTTGGGCATCCACCTCACGCCACATCAACCCTTCCATGATGCCCGTGACCCACATCGACGCGGCGTATAACACAATGCCAATGGTCGCTAACCAGAAGTGCCAATTGACCAGGCGCAGGGAATACAAACCGTCACGCTGCCACAAGCGCGGCACCAAGAAATACAGGACGCCAAAAGTGATCATACCGTTCCAGCCGAGCGCCCCTGAATGCACATGACCAATGGTCCAGTCGGTATAATGGCTGAGCGCATTCACAGCCCGGATTGACATAACCGGCCCTTCAAAGGTCGACATGCCATAAAAGCCGATGGACAAAACCATGATCCGCAAGACCGGATCGGTGCGCAACTTGTCCCACGCCCCCGACAGAGTCATCAGGCCGTTAATCATCCCCCCCCATGACGGCATCCACAGCATGATTGAAAAAACCATGCCCAGTGTTTGCGCCCAATCTGGCAGGGCGGTGTAATGCAAATGGTGTGGCCCCGCCCAAATATAGAGGAAGATCAGCGCCCAGAAGTGAACGATCGACAACTTGTAACTGTAAACAGGACGCTCCGCCTGTTTCGGAACAAAGTAATACATCATACCCAGGAAGCCGGCGGTGAGGAAAAACCCAACGGCGTTATGGGCATACCACCATTGTGTCAGGGCATCTTGAACACCGGCAAAAACCTGGACTGATTTTGAGCCATAAAATGACACAGGAATCGACAGGTTATTCGCCAGATGCAACATCGCAACGGTGATGATGAAACTGAGATAAAACCAATTGGCCACATAAATATGCGGCTCACGACGCTTCAAAACCGTCCCAAAAAAGACCGCTAAATAGGCAAGCCAGACAATGGTAATCCAAATATCTGTATACCATTCAGGTTCCGCATATTCCTTCGACTGTGTCGCGCCAAGCACATAGCCTGTCGCCGCCATCAGAATAAAGACTTGGTATCCCCAGAAAACAAACCACGCTAAATTACCGCCCCAGAGGCGCGCTGCGGAGGTTCGTTGGACAACATAGAATGAGCTGAGAATCAGGGCATTGCCACCAAAGGCGAAAATCACCGCAGATGTATGCAAAGGCCGCAATCGACCAAAGGTTGTGTATGGAAAGTCCAAATTCAGTGCTGGAAACGCTAACTGAAAGGCAATCACGACACCAACAGCAAATCCAACCACGCCCCAAAAGGCAACGGCAATCACCCCTGCCCGCACCACGTCATCCATATACTGTGATTGATCAACCGGTGCATAGGACTTGCCGGACCGAAAGCCTGTCAACAGCCAGATGGCCGCCGCCAGAAATAGAACCCCCATGGCAACTTGATAGGCGAAGTCCTCTGCCATCAAGACACACCAACCAATTACCGCAAGGGCGATTACCAGACCAAAACTGGATGATACTCTTGCCATTACCCCCCTCTTTCACGCCAAGCCAACCAAACACTGCGTAAACGTTATTTTAAATCATGAGGTGTAATTATGCAATCGGCAACCGATAGAAACCTTGATCTATATCAATTTTGGGTTGAGTACATGAAAATGCGACACTATGACAATCAAGGCAACTGATCGTTGTTGCACTCATCCCCCGTTTCAGCTTGTAAAAGCCTGAAATCCGGAATGACGATGACGCGTTGACCTTGAAGCGCAATCACACCTGCCTTTTTCAACGCGCTCATCTGCCGACTGACGGTTTCGATCGTCAACCCAAGGTAATCAGCCAAAGCCTCGCGTGTTAACGGCAACATAAAATGCCATGATTGATGGTCAAGTTCACCGCTCAAAAGGCGATTCTTTGCCGCGAAATGATAGATCAATGTAGCCACTTTTTCGCGCGCCGATTTTCGGCCAAGCAGCAACATCCAGTCACGCACCGCATCAAGTTCATCCATGGTCATTTCCAACAACCGCGGCCCCAGGCTTGGCGAAACGCGTAACATATTTTCAAAAGCGGTGATTTCAAAACGGCAGATAACCACCTCTGAAGCCGCCGTTATATCATACTGAGCCTGCCGCCGGCCTGGTCGGCCGATAAAATCGCTGGGCAGCAAGACCCCCATGATTTGCCGCCGCCCATCTTCCAGCGCCTGAGAAATTGACGCCACGCCTGAGACCAGTGACCCAACATGGCGCATCGGTTCACCCATGTAGGTAATCACCTCACCCTTTGCATAACGGCGATAGGTTTTCATCTGCTCAAGGACGTGCAATTCATCCCCATCACAGCGCGAACAAATCGCATGCCGCTGAATGGGGCAATCACCGCAATCGATCGTAACTGTTTTCGCGTTGTTGATATGTACCGAGCTCATAGGTCACCATAATTTTTACCGACGACCAAAACCATTTCGGCCCAATCGGTTTCTATTATAGATCGTTTGGCCCTGTAAAAACACAATAATAGGCAGCAACAAAAGCGAATAAGCCCGCCAATCAGCGCAGCGCCCTACCAGGTACAATAAGGATAAAACTTGCCATGGCTGATCTCTGCGCCCTGAAGGCAATAAAGAATTCTTTTGATGATCCGATCATCATCACACGACTCTGCCTGTGCCTGCCGAGGTGCGGGCATCAGAAAATAGGTCCCCGCCGCCGTCATCACAACCAAAATCAGGCTCAACATCATGGCTCTTATCGTATTCTGATGAAACATAACTCGTCCTTTCATTGATTTTCCACTAAAGACAGAAAAACTAACAAAATGTAAAACAAGCACAAACCGAATTACTAAAATTGAAAGTCGCACGAATCGATTGAAAAAAATTGATTTTTAAACCTATAAATTTCTACCTTTAAGGGTTTTTTTCAATATGCTTCATAAAGTTTCTTATAGAATGGGCCATTGAACGCAATGAAAAAACTCAATCTTGGCAGTGGCTTTGACCACCGTGATGGCTATGTAAATGCTGATCGTTTTGCTGCCAGCAATCCAGATATCCTTATGGATATGGAAGAAACGCCCT
>JBELLC010000190.1:0-3432 GCA_042088965.1 Nisaea sp.
CGTCCAGCGGATAAGCTAAACTGATTTTGAGTCTCCTGCTAGGGGCACCAATCGCGACCAATCAACGTTAAAAAGTCGCTTTGGACGATCGCGATGCATGTCGCCAATAAGCGATGGCGCAGAATCGCACAGGCGCACGCGTCACTCGTTATTTGTATCATTAATATTTTAAGATTACGCTCGCTGACAGCAGGTATTTCGGGGGAGACAGCGACCCATGACTGAGGACGATCTTTGTTTTATGACTGCGCACGAGCTTGCGCCCTTACTTCACGGCAAAAAACTGTCACCCGTGGAACTTTGCACGGCTGTGTTGAACCGGATCGACCGTTTAGAGCCGGAGCTGAATGCCTTTGTGGTGTGGGACGGTGACCGAGCGATGGAGCAGGCACGTCTGGCGGAACAGGCATTAACCCATGGCCAAGATGTTCGCCCGCTGACAGGCATACCGGCGACGATTAAAGATTTGGCTGTGACTGCTGATTTCCCAACACAACGCGGCTCGATGACGATGAAAGGCGCGCATTTTGGCGCTGACACGCCTTTTGTCACGCGCCTGCGGGAGGCTGGTGCGATTATACTGGGGAAGACCACAACGTCAGAGTTTGGCTGGAAAGGCGTGAGCCAAGCACCGCTCACCGGAATTACTCATAACCCATGGAAAAAAGGTTTTAACGCTGGTGCCTCGTCAGCTGGTGCAGGTGTCGCTGCAGCCGCTGGTTACGGACCGTTGCACCAAGGTTCTGATGGTGCGGGATCGATCCGCATGCCAGCGCATTTTTGCGGTGTTTTCGGGATAAAGCCAAGTTTCGGAAGGGTGCCGAGTTGGCCGGTTGGAAACTCTGACCAAGTCAGCCATAATGGCCCGATGACGCGCAGTGTTATGGACTCCGCGCTGATGCTTAAAGCGATGTCTGGGCCACATCAGCTTGACCATTATTCTTTAGAAAGCGCACCTGCGGATTATCCATCCCTACTGAAAAAGGATTTATGTGGCCTGCGGGTAGCCTACTCCCCCGACCTTGGCCATGCTAGGGTTGATGATGACGTGGTAGCCGTGGTCAGGCAAGCTGTGCATGTTTTTGAGGATATGGGCTTTGCCGTAGAGCAGATTTCCGGCGACCAATTAGCCTTCGCCCAAGAAGGGCCAGAGTTGATCCGCTTTTTCTGGGCCGTCCATGAAATGGCGAATTATGGGCATTTGTTAGATGAATGGGCAGATCAAATGGACCCAGGGCTGGTCGCCTGTATCAAGGCGGGCTCTGGATATCAGGCCGTTGATTATTTAAACATGCGTGCGCGGAAGCTGGCCTATATGGAGGCCTGGCATCGGTTCATGCATGAATATGATCTATTACTGACACCGGCCGTATCTGTCGCTGCTTTTCCAGCGGATCAGTTAAACCCAGACCATTGGCCTCAACATGAATGGGATTGGGTGCAATGGGCAGAATTCTCTTATCCATTTAATTTCTCCAACCAGCCAGCTGCATCGGTGCCCTGCGGGTTTACCAAGAATGGCTTGCCTGTGGGTCTGCAAATTGTTTCCAAGCGTTTTGACGATCTTGGCGTGCTGCAGGCCGCTGCCGCGTTTGAAGCAGCCCGCCCATGGGCCGACTTGCGGCCTCCGCTTTAAAGACAGGTTGTCGCAGGGTGACATAATCCGAGGCGAAAGCTGTGAGCTCAGTTTGCCAGCAAAGTACCACCGCGATTGGGCCTCAGTTGATTTAAGACTTCAAGATCCTTTTGGCCCTTCGTCGCTAGAGGACGTTATTTCGACAGTCGCGATGAACAGCGGGTAATTCTTAGGCTCGCGCTGAACTGCTGAACGGGGGCCGCCATCCCAGCGATCCTGACCCGACGGTTTTACCAATGGATACCCGCGCTCTCACATTACAGATATCCTGAGACATATGTCACATTTTACCTCATCAATTGGTAGCCGCAGAGCTTTGATTTAGATGGCATTCGGCCATGTGGTCGCCGGTTTGGTGCGGTTGTGGGGCCTGTTGGCGGCAGATGTCCATGCAGTCGGCACAGCGGGGGTGAAAGCTACAGCCAGGTGGCGGGTCCATAGGATTGGGGAAGACGGCACCAAGCTGTGTGTCAGGCACCCCAAGGCGCGGATCTGGTGTTAACACTGAGCTGAGCAGCGCTTTGGTATAGGGATGGCTGGGTGCGCGGAACAGCGTTGCCGCGTCTGCCTCCTCGACAATCCGGCCAAGGTACATGACCGCCACCCTGTCGGCCATATGCTCAACCACCGCCAGGTTATGGCTGATCATCAAATAAGTTAGTCCAAGTTCATGCCGGAGGTCCTGCAACAGATTGAGGATTTGGGACTGCACCGAGACATCAAGCGCCGATGTTGGCTCGTCACAAATGACTACCTCGGGGCGCATGATGAGTGCGCGGGCGATGGCCACCCGTTGGCGCTGACCACCAGATAATTGCGAGGGGAAGCTTTCCGCTACCCGCCGCGGCAAACCCACCAGGTCAAGCATATCATAGACTTTTTGGTCCCACTCCGACGGCGCACCGACCTGGTGGACCCGCAGCGGCAGAGAAATGATCGACTTAATCGTCTTGGTCGCATTCAATGAGGAATAGGGATCCTGGAAAATCGGCTGAATGCGGCGGGCGATGTGACGCTGGGAAAAGCTATCGGCGCTGCTGCCGCTGTATAACACATTGCCAGTAGTCGGCTTTTGCAGACCAAGCAGGATATTTGCTAAAGTCGACTTGCCGCAGCCAGACTCCCCCACCAAGCCGACAACTTTGCCTTTTGGGATTTGCAGCGACACCCCATTCACAGCATGCAGCGCCTTAGACCCTTTCATGAAGCCTTGGTTGACCCGGAAAACACAGGAAACGTCAACAACTTCTAAGGCAGCAGGTTCTATCATCTCACGCCCCTCCAATGTGTGCTGCATCGTCAGGCGATAACCGGCAGGTAAAAGCGTGCCCATCGGCTAATAACGTCGGGGTATTCGCCAAAGTTTCGCAGGTTTCATTTGCATGGTGACATCGGTTGCGGAACATGCAGCCCTCTAGATCACCCACCATATTGGGGACAATTCCGGGAACGGTTCCCAACGGCTCTCCCGGGGCGGTTTTGCCTGGCACCGGAATACAGCGCAACAAGCCAGAAGTATAAGGGTGCAGCGGGGTGTCAAAGACTGTCTCACAGGGGCCTTCTTCGACGGTTAATCCGGCGTACATCACCTGCACCTTGTCAGCAACACGTGCAACGATTCCCAGATCATGGGTGATCAAAATCATCGCCATGTCGAAATCTGCTTGCAGCTCCGCCAACAGATGTAGAATTTGCGCTTGAATGGTGACATCCAGCGCGGTGGTTGGCTCATCAGCGATGATCAAATCTGGGCCGCACATCAGCGCCATGGCGATCATGACTCGTTGCCGTAAGCC
>JBELLC010000191.1:0-3462 GCA_042088965.1 Nisaea sp.
CCGCAGGCACCCCATTTCTCATCCGGACCATGCGCGAAGCGACCCGGATGGGCCCCAAACGTTCTCAGCGATGCCGCTCTTGGCCGCTCCCACCGCTCCAAACTCGGAAAATCAAAACTAAAAGCTGCCATCGACGGCATGTCAGCATTATTGCGTTTGCCAGCTGATTATCGGTTGGCGATCGTGCCGGCATCAGATACGGGTGCGATTGAGATGGCGATGTGGTCCATGCTTGGCGAGCGTGGTGTCGATATGCTGGCCTGGGAAAGCTTCGGTAAAGCTTGGGTCAGCGATGTTACCGGACAGTTAAAGCTGGATGATGTGCGCTGTATTGAAGCTCCGTATGGCGTTTTACCCGATTTGTCTGCGGTCGATTGTGACCGCGATGTTGTCTTCACCTGGAATGGGACCACCTCGGGGGTGCGGGTGACGCAGGGGGATTGGATCGCTGATGATCGCAGTGGTCTGACCTTTTGCGATGCAACCTCAGCGGCATTTGCCATGGAATTGCCCTGGGATAAGCTCGATGTGACGACATTTTCATGGCAGAAGGTGTTGGGGGGCGAGGCCGCGCACGGGGTTTTGGTGCTGTCACCCCGGGCAGTTCAGCGGCTTGAAAGTTATACCCCGCCTTGGCCATTGCCGAAAATTTTTCGAATGACGAAAAAGGGTAAATTAGACGAGGCATTGTTTGCGGGCGCGACCTTGAACACGGTGTCCTTGCTCTGTGTCGAAGACCTGTTGGATGCCTTGGATTGGGCGAAAACATGTGGTGGGCTTGAGGGCTTGATCAGCCGCTCGGAGGCAAATTTAGCCGTAATCGCCGATTGGGTCGCGACATCGGATTGGTGTGATTTTCTCGCGGATGACCCGGCGACACGGTCGAATACATCCATTTGTTTGAAGTTCACGGACCCTTGGGCGACAGCCCAGGACGCCGATGCACAAGCCGCGATCGCCAAGGCGATTGAGGCCACGGTTGAAGCTGCAAACGCGGGCTTTGATATCAACGGTTATCGTGACGCGCCGCCCGGCTTACGGATCTGGGGTGGTGCGACCGTCGAAACAGCTGATATCGCGGCGCTTCTGCCCTGGCTCGACTGGGCCTATGGCGCGGTAAAGCAGGCAAATTCTAGCCGCCCATAAAGCGCTTATTCATTTCCCTTTTTTGCCGTCTGGCGATGGCGCATATGAAAGATACCTGACCAATGGTTAAAGTTCTCATTTCTGATAATCTCAGCCCACGGGCGGCTGATATCTTCCGCGACCGCGGCATTGACGTTGATGTTGATACCAAGCTGACAGCAGATGAATTGCTGGCCCGGATTGGTGACTATGACGGCCTGGCGGTGCGGTCTGCCACAAAAGCAACAGCCGACGTTTTGGCCGCCGCCGGTAATCTGAAAGTGATTGGCCGGGCGGGCATTGGCGTCGATAATATCGACGTTGCTGCCGCCACCCAAAATGGTGTCGTGGTGATGAACACGCCGTTTGGCAATGCGGTGACGACGGCCGAACATGCCATCGCGATGATGCTGGCTGTGGCCCGCCAAATCCCTGCCGCCAATCAATCAACGCAGGCCGGTAAATGGGAAAAATCGGCCTTCATGGGGGCGGAGTTGACGGGCAAGCGTTTGGGGCTCATCGGTTGCGGGAACATCGGCTCAATCGTTGCTGATCGGGCGCAAGGCTTGAAGATGAAAGTCATGGCCTTTGACCCCTTTTTAACCGAGAACCGCGCCAAAGAGCTGAATGTTGCAAAGGTGGAGCTTGAGCAGTTATTCGCCGAGGCTGATTTCATCACCCTGCACACGCCACTCACCGATAGCACCCGTGGCATCATTGACGCGACAGCCCTGAACAAGATGAAAAAAGGGGTGCGGATTGTGAACTGCGCGCGCGGTGGCCTGATTGATGAAAATGCCCTACGGGCAGCCTTAGACAGCGGCCATGTGGCGGGCGCTGCTATTGATGTATTTGCGGTTGAACCGGCCAAGGAAAACGTCCTTTTCGGTGCCGCAAACTTGGTGGCAACGCCGCATCTCGGCGCGGCCACGATGGAAGCCCAAGAAAAGGTCGCCTTGCAAGTCGCTGATCAAATGGCGGACTATCTGCTGACTGGTGCTGTGACCAATGCCATTAATATGGCGTCGGTCTCTGCCGAGGAAGCGCCTGTGTTAAAACCTTATATGCATCTCGGTGAATTATTGGGGGGCTTCCTGGGGCAGGTGACGCGCACAGGTATCAAATCGGTCACCATAGAATTTTCGGGTCATGCGGCGGGTTTAAACACCGACCCTGTTACTGCCGCGACCCTGGCAGGCCTGCTGCGTCCCTCAACCGATACCATCAATATGGTTAATGCGGCGGCCATCGCCCAGGATCGGGGCATAACAGTGAACGTGGTTCGCACAGACCGGCCAACAGATTATAATACCGGCTTATCTGTCACAATTGACCTTGGCGCGCGCAGCCGCAGTGTCAGTGGGACCTTGATTGGCGGCGATAAACCGCGCTTGGTCGATGTCCAGGGCATCTCAGTTGAGGCAGAATTCGGCAGTCATATGCTGTATATTCGCAATTGGGATAAACCAGGCTTTATTGGCTCGCTTGGAAGTTTATTAGGGGAAAGCGGCGTGAATATCGCGACCTTCCATCTTGGCCGGAGTGCCCGCGGCGAAGAAGCCATTGCCTTGGTTGAGATTGATGAGGCATTGGATGATCCGCTTCTGGCGTCGGTGCGGGATTTACCGCATGTGGTGCGCGCAGATGCTTTGCGGTTTATCGGTTGATATACGTCTGCGATAGTGACATTTGGGTTCAACCAAGCTAGGTAACATCGCGTCCGCTTCGGTGGACGCTTTGTGACAACGGGAGCGAACACGTGAGCCGCGAAGATATCGATGCCGATTTGCGCCGCCGCGCCCTATTGCCAGCGGGTCTTCGGGACATTTTGCCGCCTGACGCTCAACACGCAGCGCAAGCTGTAGAGCAGTTGATTGGCTGCTTGCGTGGTCATGGCTATCAACGCATTAAGCCGCCTTTGCTGGAATTCGAAGACTCGCTGTTTTCCGGCCCCGGTGCCGCGATGTCAGGGCAGACCTTTCGGGTCATGGATCCTGTATCGCAGCGCATGATGGGGGTGCGGGCTGACATGACGGTACAGGTCGCCCGCCTGGCAAGTACCCGGCTGTTCGCTGAGGCCCGGCCGTTGCGGTTGTGTTACGCCGGAGAGGTTTTGCGGGTTTCCGCTGATGCCCTTAATCCAGAGCGGGAGTTAATTCAGGTCGGGGCTGAATTGATTGGCAGTGAAAAGCTGGCGGCTGAAATTGAAGTGATTGTCTTGGCTGTTGACGCACTTCTCTCGATTGGCATCGACGATATCTCGGTCGATTTATCCTTGCCAACATTGGTGCCCCTTTTATGTGACACGATGGGCTTGTCGGTTGCAGCGGGGTCTCC
>JBELLC010000040.1:0-21848 GCA_042088965.1 Nisaea sp.
CGAGTCCTGCCGGGTCATCTTTGCCGCTGCGGCAGGTAATTCTTGCCAAGCGCTGGAGATTCTAGCGCCAAGCCGGTGGTTGTATCTCTAATAGACTCTTGGAGATAAGAAAATATCAATTAAAACAATTAATTAAGGTTTTCTTGAAAAACTGGCCCGCAGATTGCTTATTCCTCGCTGAACACATTGTTCAACAAATGAACATGGGGTTGCAGCCGGGGAAACGGTCGTTGGTGATGGCACAGGTCTGACACCACCGATTTCGCCAGAGGCGGGCAGCTCCCCGAGCCTAGAAATGGAGCTAGTTATGGCGATTAATTCGATTATTACAAATTCAAATGCGATGACGGCATTGCGTCACCTGAACGAAACAAACCGTCAGATGGAGACGACTCAGGGACGCATCTCAACCGGTTTGAAAATCAATAACGCAGTTGATGACGCTTCCAATTATACCATCGCGCAAGGGCTGCGGTCCGATATCAAAGCAATGTCAGTGATTAGCCAGGGCCTGAATAACACCAAAGGTGTGGCGCAAGTTGCAATGGCTGGTGCGACCTCTGTTTCCAATCTGCTCGGGGACGTTCGCGCTAAACTAACTGAAATGAGCAATGAAGGCATCAATCAGGCGCAGCGTGATATTTTGCATGCTGACTTGCAAGCTTTGATGGTGCAAATTGATGATTTCATCACCAATTCTAACTTTAATGGTCAAAACCTTTTAGATACTGGTGCAGTCAATATTAGCACGCAGGCGAATATTGATGGCGCTAATCCAATAGTATTGGGTGCGCAGGATATTCAGACCGATGCAGGTACATTACAAACTGCCATTACGGCTATTGTCACCACCAATGCGACCACGAGTTTAGCTGTTCTGAATGGGACAGCGTTTACGGACCTTGAAGACACAGTAAATACGGCTCTTAGTGGATTGGGTGCGGATATTCGGGCACTCAATTTGCAAACTGAATTTTTAAGTGAGATTAGCGACGCGACCGAAGAGGGACTTGGCAATATTGTTGACGCCGATATGGCGCGTGAATCAGCAAAGTTAAGTTCGCTGCAAATTCGCCAAGAATTAAGCATGCAGATCGCCGGGATTGCCAATAAAGCGCCGCAATCATTGCTTAGCCTATTCCAGTAATCGCGCCTGATCAGAGTTTGACGCTGCTGCATGAAGCAGATTGTTAACAGGGTAAACTGATATGAATGGTTACACAGCTTACGCATCGACGATGAACGGCACCGAAGATCCACGGCACACTGAATATCGTCTTCTTGGATCGGTCACGGGTGCTTTGATGCGCGCAAATGCACCAAAGTCTATTTTGCAAGACCGTCTTAACGCACTGCTTTGGAACCAGAAAATCTGGCAAGCATTCTTGGTTGATCTAGCAGAAGACGACAATGCCTTGCCACCCAAATTAAAGGCCAGCTTGCGCGAATTAGGTCTGTGGGTGGTCAAAGAGACAAATTTGTTGATCGATGATGGTGGCGACTTTGACGCACTCATCGCGGTTAACCGAAACATTATGGAGGGGTTACGCCCCTCACTATCGGCTGCGGCTGAATAGTATTAGCATCGAGTGATAATCGCATGTCCATATTAAGCGCATTTTCATCTGCACAATCAGGGATCGTTTCCGCGCAAACAGGGATTGATCTGGCTGCCCGAAACGTCGCTAATGCATCGACGGAAGGCTATACGCGAAAGATCCAGCAGCAAAGTGGTCTCATTGCAGGCGGTGAGTATGGCATGCTGCGCCAAGAGCCGGCGACCCGGCTTGTGGATACCGATCTGCAAAAAGATCTGCGCGGTCAGGTGTCAACGGTTCAAGAAATCAAAACGATTGAAGATTTTTTGGGACGGCTGGAATTATCCTTTGGGCCACTGGAAAGCAGTCAATCGATTGCATCGAAAATCACAGCGCTGGGCAGTGCTTTTGAAAGCCTATCGGTAACGCCAAACTTAGAGACAACGAAAAGAGAAGTACTTCTTGCGGCCGAAGCTATCGCAACGGAATTCAACCGCATGTCAGCGCAAGTCCAAGACTTGCGTTTATCTGCAGATCAGCAAATTAGTGATGCGGTCGATAACGTGAATGCGCGGATCGAGAATGTAGAAAATCTGAATGCGCAGATCATGAAAATGAAAAGTAAATCATTGCTCGTCAGTGATCTTGAGGATCAGCGCGATCTGCAAATTGATTACATCGCCAAAGAGATGAATGTCAGAACCTTTTCCCGGGAAAATGGCCAGCTTGCTATCATGACCGGGGCAAATGATTTTCTGTTGGACCGGCAGGCTTATCCGCTTGAGTTTAAGGTTGCTTCTGCCGCCTTAGCTGATGGCCAAATGGCAGACATTACCCTTGATGATGGTCTGCCTGGCGCACACGCGGCGATCAGTGGTGACATTTCTTCTGGGCGTATTTCTGGGTTGATAAAAGTTCGCGATGAGTTGTTACCGCAAGTGCAGGATCAGCTTGACGCCTTAGCTTATAATTTAGCCCGTAAAATGAGTGATTTGACGATTGGAGCGACAACGGCAGGCTTAAATTTATTCCATAATGGCAATGCGGTAACACCTGCGGCACCGGCAACACCTGCGGGATTTTCTGCCGCAATTGCTGTTAATCAAGAGATTATCAATGATCCGTCAATTCTGCGTGAGGGTGATGGCAGTGGGACTTTTGTCGCCGGCGGTGATGCGGATCCAAGTTTGGCTTTGGCAGCCGCGGCGACATTCGATGAAACTTTTACCCTGGCTGACACAAGTTATAGCGTGACCCTTGATGGCAGTATCTCGGTCGCTGATCAGGTAACGGTTACCGTGGATGGCGCCAGCTACACCGTTACCGCGACAGATACCTCGTCAGCAACACTTCTGAACCAAATGAGTGGCATGATAAATGGCATCACGGGCATCGATGCTGTCAATGTTGTCGGCAATAGCATTAATTTTCAATTTTCAGACGCCGCAACCCATAGCGTCGCTGTGAGTGTCATTGGCAGCGTTGGCGCAACAGCAAACGATGAGATCGTTGATCATGGTTTAACTGGCACTGCGTCCCTGGAATCATTTGCGGCTGAAATGATCAGTTTTCAGGGCAATCAACGCGCTGATTATCAGAACCGTTTGTCGTTTCAAGATCAGTTGCAAAATACCTTGTCCGAGCGTTTCAACGACATGTCTAAAGTTAATATTGACGAAGAAATCTCTAACTTAGTGGAGCTGCAAGCTGCCTTTACGGCATCTGCGCGCGTCCTAAGTTCAGTTCAGCGCGTGCTGGACGAGCTTTTACAGATCCTTTGATCGGAAAGTAGAAAGTCATGCGTGTCTCAAGTGTTAGCCAAAACTTTCGTATTGATTCGAATATTCGCAGCATTCAGCGCGACTTGGCTGACGTGCAAAGTCAGATTAGCACGGGTAAAAAAGCACAGGTTTATAGTGGTTTATCTGCCTCAGAATCGCGTATGTCGATTAACTTACGCGCCGCGCTTGAGCAGCGCGATTCCTTCACGACATCAATTAATACGTCGAATTCCCGCATGAAAGTGATGGACCACGCGCTCACGAATATTCAAACCGTTATCTCGGATTTTCGCTCTGACTTGTTAACACATCAGAACTCGATGGCAGATGATCCAGCAGGGACGCTGAAAGTACTGGCGGAGAATTCCATCAGTCTGATTACCGATTTTCTAAATACGAAAAGCGACGGGCGGTACTTATTCAATGGATATGATTCCAGTACCCCACCCATGCGGAATGTTACTGATACCAATGCTGATTTTGTCAGTTTTCTGACTGACGAAACAGCAACAGCGGCAACTGTTGATGGTCTGGCGGAGCGCTTCTTCGGTAACCATCATATGCATGTTGATAGGGAGCCACAGACCATCGCGCTGACAGCGGCCCCGATGCCTGGCGTAAATGATGCGATTACGTTCACAATTGATGGGGTTTCAAATCAGATCACCTTGACATCCAACACCATGGCCGCTGCGTCAACCGAACTGGCTGCTGCGCTTGAAACCAGTTTTCCTGGAAAAGTCGATACCGTTGACGTTATTGATGGCGAACTGCATGTCGACTTTGCGGCTGGCGTCTCGGATCAGGTGATTACCTTTGGGGACGCGGCGGACACATTCTCAGATGCGTTCGTCAGCACCTCTGAAATTGTTGATCAACCCTTTAGTTTGATGATTTCAGACGGTATCACGGCGGAATATGGCTATATGGCACACAATGAGAGCTTCAGTGATGCGATGGAAGTGCTCTACACCTTTGCCAATAGTGACCAAGTAGCGGATTTTGACAACAATATAGAGACATTGATCGGCACCGCGTTGACCAAGGTAGACAGCGTATTCAATGATATCAACGATATGGTGGGCATACTTGGTGCCGACCGCCAAATGATGGCAGATAAGCTGGTTGAGCATGAAGATTTCTCGTTAATGCTGCAATCCCAGATTGCTGATATTGAAGATGTAGACCAAGCCGAAGCAATTAGTCGATTCCAGATGTTACAAACGCAATTGCAAACGTCTTTTCAACTCACGTCTATTTTGCGGCAAATGACTCTGGCTGACTTTATTTGAGCGGCAACTTTGCGCATCTGCGGCGGTCTAGCGACGTTTTGTATGTGCTTGTGTGAGCGGAGATCGCGCTTGCCAATGTCATCTGACGATATTGTTCGCTTTTGTGCTGGCCAAGAAGATGATAAGAATGAGTTAATTCTAAAAAGCTAAAAATTTTTTATTATGAAAATGCTGTCGCGGTTTAATTTTGTTTACGGTTCATAAAGAAACACGCGTTCGGTTGAAGGGTTAGCCATGTCCGATGATCACGAAGGGGAGGTGCAAGCGCTACTCGCCTCAGCGCTGCAATCCCATAGCGACAATGATGTCGTAAATGCCAGCCGACTATACCTTGAAGTGCTTGAACTGGATCCGGAAAATGACCAGGCGCTGGGCATGTCTGGGTTATTATGTTTGCAGAATGGTCAAGTCGATGCGGCCATCGACCTTTTGAAAAATGCCACTGAAATTAACCCAACAAAACCGCAGTATTCGAACCATCTTGGTGCCGCTTTAATGCAAAAGGGTCAGCTGGATGAGGCGATTGACCAAATACGTAAATCGATTGCTCTAAACGATGCGTATTTTGAAGCACATTTCAATTTGGCGATTGCGCTACGTGCCGCAAATAACTTGGCGGAGGCGGAACGGGCGATTGAAACAGCCAATTGGCTGGCACCAAATAACGATCTCATTTTAACATGGCGAGGGCGCCTTCAGTATGAGCAGGGCCGGCTGCAAGAAGCGCTTCAAAGCCTAACCCAGGCGACTGACATTAATGATGAAAGTAGCGAGGCTTTAGGCCTGCTTGGCGATGTGTTGGTTGAGTTGAGTGACTTAAATATGGCGGAGCGGTGCTACCGAGAGGCACTTAATCTGGCACCAGATTTGGCCGAAATACGCGGTCGCCTTGGCAATTGCCTGTCACATGCTGGCAAAAACGATGACGCACACGTTGAATTTGAAAAGGCGCTGCAGGACGATCCAAACAGCGCGCCCTTGTGGAATGGCTTTGCACTGCTCTTGTCGAATATGGGACGAGATGATGACGCGCTTGAGGCCGCAAAAAAATCGGTCGAGATTAATGCCGAGAACGTCGACGGGCATCGAACCCTGGCGCGGCTGTACGAAAACCAAGGTGATTCCGAAAAAGCCTTGCAAGCCCAATTGCGTATGGACTTGTTAACCAGCCAGACGGAGCTGCCTTAAAGCCTAAGACGCTTTATTGACGGTATTATACTCAACCCCTGTTGGGGCATTGTAAACGGCATAACCGAAACGTGGCTTGAGCGCTGAGCGTGGCTCACCGGTGATGCCGCGACGCTTGCGGATCGCGCCGACAACCGCTTTCATGACTTTCTCGGTGCTGTCATGGGCGGCACGGATTGCCAACATATTGTCGGCAAGGACGTTTCGGAAATCAGCAAATTTCGCTCGCAATGTTGTTCTCTCCTCAGCACTCAGTTGCGCCAAGATATGGGGGTTTTTCTGCAAGTGAGTCTGCTTTTCATCATAGGCAATGCCAAGGCGGTTCTTCTTTGCTTGCATGAGTTTTAAATCTTCATAATCGCGCTTTTTCACCAGCTCGATTTCATGCTTCATCACCGCCATAAGGTTTTCCATTGTGTCCATGAAATCATGAACTTGTGTTTGGGTTGGGGTCATTTTAGGCCACCTCTTGTTGTTTGATCATTTCGCGGTAGAGAGAATCAGCAATGCCAATGCCGCCTTTGCGTGACACGGTATTGCCAATCTCATCCATCATCATTTCACGGTAAATTTTTTCTGCATGGCCGCCGCCAACGATACCGTCGGTTGACAGACCGCTGGTCATGTGGCGCAGCATTTGTGCCAAGAAAACAGATTCAAATTCTTCTGCTTTTTGTCGAACGACAGCGTTTTCAGCCGTGCCAATATTTTTCACTTTGGCGGAAAGCTTTGGATCAATCTCATTCTGTAGGAACGGTGACAGGGTTGTCAGTCCGGGGGTCATCACATCAGCCCTTTATAAAACTTCAATTTCAGCTTGCATCGCGCCGGCAGCTTTAATGGCCTGTAGAATAGCGATCATATCGCGGGGGCCGACGCCGAGGGCGTTTAGGCCATCGACAAGCTCTTGCAGCGTTACACTCTTTGATAGGATCGTCAGCTTATTGTCAGCATCTTCATCAATATCGATTTGTGTCCGTGGCACGGTCACTGTTTCGCCTTGTTCGGCAAAGGGTTGTGGTTGCGATACTTGCGGGGTCTCGGTAATGCGAATGGTCAGGTTGCCTTGGGCGATTGCGACGGTGTTGATCCGCACATTCTCACCCATCACAATGACGCCGGTCTGCTCATCAATGACAACTTTTGCAGCCATATCCGGGGTAATCCGCAATTGCTCAATGTCGGTGATCAATGCGACCGCCCGCCCACGGTAATTATCGGGTACAATCATCCGAACCGTTGCTGGGTCAAGGACCTGCGAAGTACCACTGCCGATGTAGGCATTTATTGCCGTGGTGATGCGCCGGGCGGTGGTAAAATCAGGATTACGGAGTGAGATATGAACCGCGTCCATTTTGGCCATTGAAAAACCAATTTCGCGTTCAATGATGGCACCGTTTGAAATTCTGCCATTGGTGGGCACCCCACTGGTCACTGATGCCCCGTTGCCGGCAGCGCTGAAGCCGCCAACAGCAATGCTACCTTGGGCAACAGCATAAACTTCTGAGTCCGCGCCAACCAAGGGGGTGACCAACAATTGGCCTCCCAGCAAGCTTTTGGCATCTCCGATTGCTGAAATGGCAACATCAATGCGGGTTCCTTGGCGTGAAAAGGGCGGCAAGGTGGCGGTCACCATAACGGCCGCAACATTTTTAGTGCTCAGATTGGTATCGCGGGCATTAACGCCAAGGCGCTCAAGCATACCAACCAGGCTTTCATAGGTGAAGATTGAGGAGCCCAAGCCATCTCCGGTACCATTGAGACCAACGACTAAGCCATAACCGATCAGCATGTTTTCCCGAACGCCCTCAAAATCAACGATATCTTTGATCCGCGTTTGGGCGTTTGCACTGCTTGCTGAAAACATCATCACCAGCAAGATGACGGCAAAAAAGGCTTTGCTGATGGCGGTGGTGGTGCTCGTTAATTTCGTCATCATTGGTACCAATCTCGGCTACACGGTTCACTGTTGCAGAGAGCCAAGCGATTTTCGTGCCAACAATTAGTCTTTTAAGAGTGGTGCGTGTAAAATACAGAAGGCCATAGCCGTCTTTGTACCAATATGATAGTGAACTGCGTTCAGAGGGAGAGCGTGTTTTATGAAAATCAATTCAACCCAAGGGACTGGCGCACCAACAAGTCGAAAGGTTGGGGGGCCAAGCAAAACGGCGGGCAGTGCTTTTTCAGATATGATTTCAGGTTCTGAAACTGCGTCATCAACATCCGCCGGGCTTGGTGTCGCACCTGTTGATGCGTTGGCGTCATTGAACAATGTGGATGCCGATGAACGGGGCAATAAAAACGCCCGTGGCCGGGCAGATGACATGCTGGACCGGCTCGAAGATATTCGTCACGGGTTGCTTTTGGGGACAATCCCGAAAGATAGACTGGCCGCTTTAGCAACAATGGCACAGCAACGCGATGATAAGTTCCTGGATCCGGCGCTGCGGGAAATTTTGGTTGATATTGAGCTGCGCGCCCGGGTTGAACTCGCCAAACTGGCACGTGATTGAATTTGATGAATTAACGTAAAGTTTAGATCAGGTTTTTTGGGGCGTTTAATGTGCGCAAAATCTTCTCTTGAAGACCGTTCTTTGTCTCCATATACTCCGGCAAATTTTGCCGTCGGCAGTCATTCGGCGGCCCTAACCGCGGAGTCCTGATCAATGCAGGGAGGATTGATTATGGGGGTTACGCTCCCGCCTGGCTATAAGCCTTGCGACGATGAAGAATTCATGAATGACCTTCAAAAAGAATATTTTCGTTTTAAGCTCTTACACTGGCGCGAACAGCTAAAGGCAGAGGCCGATGGAACGCTTCTGCATTTGACGCAGGAAAATCTTCAGCAGCCAGACCTCGCTGATCGGGCATCGCTGGAGACAGATCACTCCCTCGAGCTGCGAACCCGCGATCGTGAGCGGAAACTCATTTCAAAGATTGATGCCGCCCTTGGGCGTATTGCGGATGGCAGTTATGGCTATTGCGCGGAAACGGATGAGCCGATTGGCTTAGGCCGCCTCGAAGCGCGTCCCATTGCCACCCTCAGTTTAGAAGCTCAAGAACGCCATGAGCGGATGGAACGCACACACCGCGACGATTGACCCGCGCCGCATTTTGCTGATTTTTAACGTTTCAAGTTGGTTATCGTGTCTAGCATTTCATCGCTGGTTGTCATCATCTGGGTCACAGTTTGAAATGATTTCTGAGCAACAATCAGCGCGGTAAACATATCAGGCAGATTAATGTTTGAGCCTTCAATGTGCTGCGGTGTCGCGATGTTTTTTGCGATTACAATATCGGTACTACCATAGCCGTTCGGTCTTAACCGATAGGCATTCTGTATCGGCTGCCCCTGTACCTGATGACCTTGTAAGCGGGTCACAGCGAGGCGGGCAATCTCAACATCCACGGGGGGATCCAATTTAGTTGCCCCAGTGTAGCGGGCGACTAAAATTCCATGCTCGTTAAAGCGCAGATCGAGCAGCGGCTGATCGGCATCTTCGCCTTCGAGACTTTTGGGAACTTGGATGTCAACGGCATTGGCCAGGGTCGGGTTGTCAAGTGGAAGCGTATGTCCCTGTGCGATGCGCCCAGAGGCTTGATGAACAAGGGTCAGGATATTTGGCTCATCAGGGTCATATTTGGTGATAAAACTACCGTCCCGGGTAAAATATTCAATGCCGCCATCGTCATCTTCGTTTCCTGGCGTGTTGCCAAGGGCCATCATGCCGATTGAATCGCGAATAGCGACGTCGAGCTTGTTGCCGGTTGGCCGAACAGGGCCCATTGTCAAAATATCAGGTTCATCATTTCCTTTGCCGCTCGAACCGGCGGTATCCGCAAAAACTGAGTTATTCGCTTTAAAGCCATCTGTTGAGGCGTTGGCGATGTTGTCAGCAAGTTTGGTGAACACTGTGCCAAAATTTGAAACCGCATTATTGGCGACGCTCAGTGCGGTTGTCGACATGATCTCTTCCTTTAGTCAGTTTGTGGTTATGACAAATCTGTTGGCGTACTTGTAAAAGATAAAGCAAAAATGATGCCAAAACCGGTTAAAAAAGACGGCGTCTGAGACACCGTCTTTTCTTGAGGGGATTGATGATCGTCGATTAAAATGGCAGGACGATATCAAGGACCTGACTGCCATATCGTGGCTGTTGCATATCGGTAAGCTGACCGCGGCCACCGTAGGAAATTCGTGCCTCTGCCATTTTAGCATAGCTAATCGTATTATCGGAGAGCACGTCCTCGGGGCGAATGATGCCGCCAACAACCAACTCCCGCACCTCAAAGTTAACGCGGACTTCTTGGCGTCCAAAGATCACTAAGTTACCATTTGGCAAGCTTTGGGTGATCACTGCGGCAACTTGCAAATTAATTGTTTCTGCGCGGTCAACCTTGCCGGTACCGACATTGCTGACATCGCTTGACAGGTCAACCAGATTGCCGCCCGAAGCAGAGTCATCAAACACCTGATCAAGCAGGTTTTCGGCACCCAGCATGCCGATAAGATCGGCTGTTTCAGAATTTGCCCGTGTCCGTGTGGTGGTATTGTTAATGCCAGCACTGTCACTGATTGCCACAACCACGGTTAAGATATCACCAACCCGGCCGGCCCGCTGATCCTTAAAAAAGGCCCGTGATCCAGCTTGCCACAGGGAGTTGCCATGGCGACTTTGCGCCGTTATCGCTGGCATTGGCATGCTCACGGGTTGGTATTGTGCGTCCGCTTTGGGATTCTTGATTTCCGACAATGCCGGTGGCTTGCCAATATCTGCCATGCGGTCAATTGAGCTGCATGCACCAAGTGCGCCGATCATTGACAAAAGGGCTGCTTGGGTCAGGAGCTTACGTGGTGTGAAATAAGTCATTTTTTAATCCTCTTGGATCGTGATGTCTCGGCAATTGGCAGTGTCTGCCAGATTATGAGCGGGCGGACAGATGAAGGGGTTTGATCGCGCCGCCGCCGGAGGCGGTGACTGTGACCTCAATTATTTTTCGACTGTTTAGGTTGCGCACCCGAATGGTTTCGCCTTTGGCCCCTGCTTCCAAGGCAATAGCGCGGGTGCTCAGGGTGAGGGCGCCGGAGGACAGTGAAATTAGGATTTGGTCGCCCTTGCTGACCAGGATCATGGGAATGACGTCGGTGCGCCGAATGGGTTTACCTGCTGCCAGCATTCGCCGAGGAGATTGGCCCAAAAGGTCTTTCAGGTTGTCCACCATCATATGACTTTGGGAATTCATACGGGTATATTTCCAGACGAAATCGCGCTCGTTAATAACGTCAGCGCGGCGCAAATGACGGGCGGGAACAGGCACTCGAATGGTGGCGTGGGCACGGCCAGCAAGCGTGATATAGCGAACCCCACCAATCACCGCTGGCACCGCCAATCTGGCGGAAAACCGTCGTCCATCCGAGCTCACGTCTAAGTCATCGACTGTAATTTCAACCGGTAGATTTGGATCAATAAAAATCTCTGGAGTGCCACCAAGATATTCGATATCAACGCCGTCACCACCAATTTGCGCGGTCATCTCAGCGGCTAAATGTCCATCAATAAGTTTCCGAGATACACGAACGCCGGGCCGTTCAAGGGTGACTTGTTGGCGGCCATTGCGGGGCCGCCACTCAAGGCCGTGGGTCCGGGCAATATCGGCCAAGCGATTGGCTGATATGACCATTTTTTGCCCTGGTAGGGGTGCCGCAGTTACCCAGGTGTCTGCCTTGTTCCCGAGGTTCTGGAACAGATCGCCTAAGAAAACACCCTGGGACGTGACATCATTGCGTGTATGCAGTCCAACGTCGTTACCAATAGCACTTCCCAAAGGGCTCACAATCGTCAACAGCAAAGCGGCTGCACATGTTTGATGAAAGCGTTGAAATACCATTTGCCTATCTCCCAGGGTTAACATAAAGGCGCGATTTAGCGGACGTTATTGGATGTTTGCATCATTTGATCAGAGGTCTCGATGACCTTTGAATTGAGCTCATAGGCGCGCTGTGCGGTGATCATATTGGTAATCTCTTGCACTGGATCGACGTTTGAATCTTCCACAAAGCCTTGCAGGAGCGTGCCGTATCCGGCGCTATCTGGCGTTCCTAGTGTTGCCGCGCCAGACGCATCAGTCTCCAGCAGCAAGTTATTACCAATATTCGCCAAGCCAGCTTTGTTTTGGAAAATCGCTAACTGAATTTGGCCAAGGTTTGTATCGGTAACCTGACCATCGATTCGGGCGAATACTTGGCCTTGTTCGTTCACGGTGACACTCAACGCGTCGGCAGGGATGGCAACACCAGGCTGAACAGAATAACCATCTTGGTTAACAATGTTTCCGGTTGGGCCAATTTGAAAGGCACCAGCGCGGGTATAAGCAAGCTGCCCATCGGGCATTTCAATCTGGAAATAACCTTCCCCGCGAACGGCCAAATCAAGTTGGTTATCGGTTTTGGTCATCGCGCCCTGTGCTGAAATCCTGTAGGTCGCAGCGGCCTTCACACCGATACCAAGCTGAATACCTGTTGGCACAATCGTTCCGGCGGCCGATGAGGTTGAGCCAACACGGCGTTGGTCTTGGTACAACAAATCCTGAAATTCAGCCCGCTGACGCTTGTAACCAGTGGTGTTCATGTTGGCGATGTTGTTTGAGATAACTTCGACATTTAACTGTTGGGCTAACATGCCCGTGGCGGCGATGCTGAGAGATTGCATTGTGTTTTTCCTATTTTCTTAAAATCAAAACCGTATCAAAGCTTGGCTTAAGCCTGCGGTGGGCGACCAAGACGGCGGATAAGATCACGTTGGCGTTCATCTTCGTTCTTAACAAACTTTGACATCCGCTCGTAGGACCGATGAATTTCAATAAGCTTGGTCATTTCCGTCATGGATTGAACGTTTGAGCCTTCCAGCATGCCTTGTGTGAGCCGGGCTCCAGGTTCTGGGATAGCTTCCTGATCGGTTGTCAAATAGCCATTACCGATGCTTTTCATCCGTGCTTCACTGTCAAAAGAAACGATCTGTAATTGCGCCAGAGTTTCACCATCTGAGCCAATACTGCCATCCTCAGTGATCTCTAAACTGGTCGATCCCGGCGGCACCAGAATTGGATTATTATTGGCATCCAAAACAGTATCTCCGGTTTTGGTCGATAACCTGCCATCCTTATCCACCATGAAAGAACCGTTGCGGGTGAAAACCGTCTCAACGCCGTTGTCGATGCTAAAATAACCAGAGCCGTTAATTGCCAAATCAAAGGGATTGCCCGTGAGTTGCATATTGCCAGGGCGCATGTCGCGCACACTGCCGCGATCAATGACATAGCTGAGTGATTGACCGCCAGGCGTTGCAACCTTTGCTTGGTCATACATCATCAATTCGGCTTTGAACCCGGTGGTATTCAGGTTAGCGATGTTATTCGCAACAGCCGTCATTTCGCGTTTTAACGCCGTTTGCCGGGACAAAACAATATTGCTTGATGATTCCATCGTCTTGGTTCCTGTGTTCATGGTCGCTTCTTGCCGGGTTTGATACCCGTGCCATGAAGGTTTGCACGACGCATGCCAACGGTAAAATGCATTAAAAACAATTGATTAGAAATTTTGAGTTAAGCCAAAAAAGAGATTTTTTACCCTGCAGGCAGAAAATGCCGAGTACACGTGCAGTTTTAACCGGGATTATCCCGGTATGATGTATCAGACACTTATCTTAACCGTATGTCTCTGGTGATGAATGTCTGTGAGACTAATTGATATTTAAGTAAAATAGATTAATATATGTCTACCTAAATAGACCTCTCGAACGTTCCGAGGCGGGGCGTAAATAATGCAGGTCAACCGGAAAAGACAGTAATGAGTGACGAAGCAGCAGCTGACGAACAAATCGAAGACGATGGAGGTGATGGAAAGAGCAGCAAGAAAAAGCTGATCTTAATTGCCGGTTTATCGCTTTTGCTTCTCATTGGGATTGGCGTCGGTGCCATTTTGATGCTTGGTATTTTTGAAGAAGAAGCGGTGCCTGTTGAAGAAAGGCCGGAAGAGGTCGCTGTTGAATTATCGACAGGAAACGTCTTCATGGAGATCCCCGACCTTATCGTTAATTTAAACGCTAGCGGACGAAAGTCGGCCTTTTTGAAGATCAAGATCTCGTTGGAAATCGAAACAGCAGAAGATATGGCCGAGATTACCCAAGTCATGCCGCGGATCATTGATAATTTCCAGGTCTATCTGCGCGAGTTAAGGGTGTCTGATCTTCAAGGATCAGCAGGATTATATCGACTGCGCGAGGAACTCTTACGGCGCGTAAATTTGGCGGTCCGACCGGTCCGCGTGAAGGATATTTTGTTCAACGAAATGCTGGTGCAGTAAATGTCTGTTTTCAAGGGACCGTCGTATCTGATGCAGCAATCGCAAGGTTGGATGATATGAGCGTCGAAGATCGTGATGGTACAGGCCGTGTCTTAAACCAGGACGAGATTGATAGTCTTCTTGGTTTAGAGGGAGAGAACAGCGAAGACGAACGCCAAGGCTTAGAGGCGCTGGTTAGCACCTCATCGATCACCTATGAACGACTGCCGATGTTGGAAGTGGTCTTTGACCGCTTGGTTCGCATGATGAGCACCAGCCTGCGGAATTTTACCTCTGATAACGTCGAAGTGTCATTGGAGGGTATTTCGTCAACCCGTTTTGGCGATTACGTCAACTCAGCGCCACTTCCGGCGATGTTTAGTGTCGTCGTTGCTGAGGAATGGGACAATTACATACTGAGTGTTGTTGATTCCGCGCTGGCCTATTCGATCGTCGATGTTTTGATGGGAGGGCGCCGGGGAACCGCCGCCATGCGGATCGAAGGCAGGCCTTTTACGACGATTGAGCGTAATTTGGTTGAACGCATGATCAACGTGGTCTTGAGTGATCTTTCAGTGGCGTTTGAGCCCATTGGGGCAATTACGTTTCGGTTTGACAGTTTAGAAGTAAACCCGCGATTTGCGACCATCGCCCGGCCTGCTGATGCGGCTATTTTGGCGCGGCTGCGGATTGATATGGATGATCGCGGCGGGCGCCTTGAGCTGTTGTTTCCGTATGCAACCCTTGAACCTGTGCTTGAATTGCTTTTGCAAATGTTCATGGGGGAAAAGTTTGGCCAAGATGCGATCTGGGAAAATCACCTCGCAAACGAAGTTTGGCTGACTGAAATTGAGTTGGATGCAGTCCTTGGCCAATTGGTGGTCTCGTTAAGTGAGGTGTTGGACTGGAAACCAGGGTCACGCCTGATGCTTGATGTGAAGCCAGAAACGCCTGTTGAGATGCGCTGTGGGGATGTTCGGTTATTTTCCGGTAAAATGGGGCAGCGAAATGGCAACATGGCCATCGCCATTGATCGTCGTTTGAGGAATTTATAAATGACGGAAATCGCAGATATTTTTCCTTGGGGCGTCATTTTGGACGTGATGCTGGTGATCTTGTTGGTTGCGACCATTATTTATGCCTTGACCCTTAATCGTCGGCTATCGTTGCTGCGCTCTGATGGTGTGAAAATGGAAGAATTTATTCAACGCCTTAACAGCGCCAGTCAACGCGCCGAGGCTGCCTTGACGGGGATCAAAGTTACCGCTGAGAACGCCCAAGACATGATGGCCGAAAATGCTGGCAAAGCGGCGGCATTGCGCGATGAGTTATTATTCCTGATCGATCGCGGTGAAAAACTGAGCGACGATTTAGCCGTGTCGCGGCCGATATCCGATAGTGCAGGCGCAGATCTAGAGGCGGCTTTAGATGACGAAATGAGGGAAAAGCCTCGTCCAAAACAGGTGCCATCCAGTAGCCGACGCGCAGCGCCATCCGCTGGCCAATCGGCCCAAAAATCACAAGCGGAACGTGATTTGTTACGCGCTTTAAGAGATGTAAAATAACATGGCGTATAATCAGACGGGCCGCACAGAACGACGGGTAACGGGAGCAGAGGCGGCTGCCGCAGCGACCATAGCTGCCCGTGAAGCCCGCCGACGGTCAGCGATGCCACCCGCATCAAAACCGAAATCCCCCGAGGCAGCAGCACCAAAAAAGGCGAGTCGGCCGGGCCGGTCAGCGTCTTTCTTGCCGCGATTGCGTTTACTGCCGGTGGTTATTTTTGTTGCTGGCTTGATGTTAACCGTGCGTGTCGGGGATATCTGGGTTGCCCTTCAGGGGGAGCGCGGACGCATTACCATCACCAGCAATGCTGAAGCCCAGGCCAATAAGGATACAGCCACAAGCCCGCTGCCAGCGGCACAAGCCAAAGCGTTGGAAGCAACCAAAGCCGATGATGAAAAGACCCCGCTTGACCCTGTTTTGTTCAGCCGCTCAGAGATTGAGCTGTTGCAAGAGTTGTCGAAACGCCGCAAAGAGCTGGATAGCCGCGAGCAAGTGGTGATTCAGCGTGAGGGCCTGTTAACAGCCGCCGAAGTGCGCATTGAACGCCAATTGGCTGTGCTTGAAAAAGTGAAAGCGGAAATCGACGGCTTGATTAAAAAATACGACGAGCAAGAAGAAAAAGAGATGAAAAGTCTCGTCATGATTTACGAGAAAATGAAACCAAAAGAAGCCGCGCGAATCTTTGACCAGCTTGAAATGGATGTTCTGCTGCAAGTCATTGACAGGATGAAGTCAACGAAAACGGCACCGGTTTTGGCGGCTATGCGACCTGCACGCGCAAAAGAATTAACGATGCGTATTGCAGAACGTCGGAAGGTGCCGGTGTCAAATTGACGGAATATATCGCGGGAGCACGGATCAAAAAAAGTTTGAATATCTTGATCGTCGATGATCTATCGATTATGCGACGCATTTTGACAGAAACCTTGCAGCAATTAGGGTTTATCAACATTTTCGAAGCCGCTGACGGGCAAGGCGCTTTAGGTGAATTATGCGCCGAAAATTTTGATCTGGTCATTTCTGACTGGCACATGGATCCTGTTGATGGCTTGCAATTATTTCATGCTATCCGTGCGAATGAAAAGTTCCAAAAGATTGGTTT
Source organism: Nisaea sp. (assembly GCA_042088965.1). GTDB lineage: Bacteria > Pseudomonadota > Alphaproteobacteria > Thalassobaculales > Thalassobaculaceae > TMED26. Next base: position 16,809 of record JBELLC010000040.1, read on the forward strand.
CTTGCTGATTACGGCGGAAAATAACGATGCTGCAATAGCAACAGTGAAAGCTGCTGGGGTTACAAATTATCTCATCAAGCCATTTAATGCAGGTGACTTGAAACAAAAAGTTGCGATCTGTCTTGCTGCACAGACGTAAAGTACGCGGTGGCGGGCGCAATGCGTGGGTCTGCCACGCTGTTAAAAGGGCGTTTGACGGGGGGCGAAGTGCCGATGTTGATCGGTGAATCAGAAAATAAAAACGCTGCGGCTGGGCGTTGTTTGACCCTGTTTCTCAGCCTGTTCTTGCTGTTGTTGGCGTTTTTCATTGTCATAAATGCAATGTCAGTGTTTGAAAAAGGCCGTGGCGCGGCGGTGGTTGATAGTGTCAATCGGGCTTTTATGACGGCAATCATACCGACCCGGTTATCGGGGGCCGCTGAAAGTGACCCAACCGAAGGAACAGAACGTCAACGCTTGGCCGCCATTGGATCCGCCTTTGAGACGATCTTGCCGGGCGCAGCGGATGTGCTGCATCAAACGCAGGACCGCCTTATCCTGACCGTTTTGGCCGAGGCGCTGTTTGCTGGCCAGAACCTCCAACTTACGATCGCCAGCCGTAATTTGATTGAAAAGTTAGTGCCAATTGTGGAAGGGACGATTGCCCAATCGGCCATTGGGGTGGAGGTGATCACCGGCATGCTCGATGGTGAAACACCGATTATTGTTGGCTTGCGTGGACAACAAGCGGCATCGCTTTTGGCAGGGTTGCGGGGCGCAGGATTGAAGGGCCGTGATCTGGCAATTGGCGCGGATGTTGCAGAGAGCGATCGGTTCACATTTATCTTTAATGTCGCCGAACGGCGTGATGATGATTAAGCCGATGCAGTCAGTAAGATTTCAGAAAGCCGACCTGGTGCACCAAACGCGGCGACTGGTTGGCGGGTTATCTGTTAAACAGGCAGTTGATCATGAGCCGTCCTGGCTGATGACCTTTGTGGATTTAATCTCCCTATTGCTTGCATTCTTCGTGCTGCTTTTTTCCATCGCCAACCCGCATATAAACCAATTTACCGAGGCAGCAGCCTCGATTTCGTACTCACTGACGGGCGAGGCGCGGCTGATCCATGAGGCCGCGCCGCCGGATCAAAAAAGTCTGTCAGCAGATCGTCGTCCCCGTGGTCTTGATTTGGACTATTTAGAGCGTCTGATGGTGGCGAAATTGGCCGCGTCAGCAGACCTCAATGGCAGTCAACTTTTCCGACAGGGCGATCAACTGATTCTCTCTATGCCAAATGAGTTGTTATTTGATATCGGCAGTGAACGCCTGAGCAAGCGCGGTCAACAGGCGGTGTTTGAACTCAGTGTTGCGCTCAACTCGGTGAATAATCAAGTTTCTGTCTTAGGTCATAGTGATCCAACACCGATTATCGATAGTCCAGATTACGCGAATAACTGGGATCTTTCCTTAGCCCGGGCGATGTCTGTGGCGGCGGCCTTGCGGGCGGCAGGTTTCACCAAACCCCTGAAAACTCGGGGTGCCGCAGATAGCTATTTTGACGATTACTTGATCACCGAAAAGCTTGCAACTCGGACGGCATTTGCACGCCGCGTTGACATTGTTTTTGACGCAAGAGGTGACAAATGAGGGCGGTTTTTAGACGCTTGTCGGTGGCCATTTTAGGCCTGTCGATATTATCTGTGCTGCTGCCCGCAGGGGCAGCGGCAGTTGAGGTGCGGTTTTCAACAACCGCCAAGGCAGATGCTGTCGAATTGCTGATTTCCGCCAAAACACCGCTCGGGTTTTCCCAAGACAGGATTGGTGACGCGCTTATCTTGACCTTTGATCGGGCCATTCAAGGCTCGTTGCAGTCAGTTAGACCCACGCTTCCCGATTTTGTTGACGATTTACGGATCGAGGATGACGGCGAAACACTGATTTTGATCCTCAAATCAGACGGTCAAGCGCAGGTTAAACGGGCAAACAGTAATATTGTTGTTAATTTGAGCGCTAAAGGTCAAACGCCAGTCGTGGGCGATACCCGCGCTGCTGCGGTCAATGACAGCGCTGCGGCCGCCGATGACGGCGCGCCAACGGCAGCTTTAATCCCCATTCGGGTTGGCCGCCATCCAGATTATGAGCGCGTTGTCTTTGATTGGCCACAGACGGTTCAATTTGAGTTGACCGTCGATCAAGGCAAAGCGCGCTTAACGTTTGATCAGGATGGCCGATTTGACCGGTCTGGCTTGCGTCAAAACCTGCCAGCGCCGTTGACGCTCGTGGATGTGCCGGCGGCCGCATCAAATCGGGAGTTTCTGTTCGAAATTCCTCCGGGCATGCAGCCAAAAGCCTTTCAAGCAGGGACCAAAATTGTCTTGGATTTCCCAGTACGCGATGTGCCAAACACGCTACCGCCAGCGCTTACAGATAATGCGCGAACGCCGGAAGCATCGCTTAACGCCAAAACGTCAGAAAAAACAGCGGCGAAAGAAAATCTTGTCGCTGCGCCGAAGACACAAGCAACATTACCGGCCAGCGATATAGGAGCTGCGGTAGCTGCTGACGCGCCTGGGGATGGGGCTGCAAAAGAGGCTGGCGGCAGCCTGGAAAAAAGCCCTGCATCAAATGCGCCACCGGGCGCTGAAAATCAACAAGATGCCGCCCAAACCGCTGATGCAGATCAAACAGCGCCGCCAGAGCGGGTTGCTGTGGCCATTCAAATGATGGCAGGTGGGGCTGCGGCAGAGGTTGGTAAAACAGGCGATTCGGTTGCTGACCAAGGTTTGGGCGAGGTGTCCATGGGAGAAGTCATCGAAGATCCCGACGCCTTCAAAAAAAGTATGTTCAATATCCTGCCGGAACGATTGATTACCGGGCCGGTTCTGCCTGTGACCTCTTCGCTGAAAGATGAGCTTTTATCCATTCGGTTTGAATGGACGACGCTTACTGCCGCGGCGGTGTTTACACGGGCGGGCTATTTGTGGGCCGTTTTTGATAAACAGGTGAGATTTGATTTTTCAAAGTTTAATATCCCTGACAATTTACGTATTGGCAGATTACAGCAAATCCCGGTTGTTGATGGATCTGCTTTCCGGGTGGAACTTGTCCCCGGCGCCAATCCACGTGTTTGGCGCGACGGTTTAGCCTGGGTTGTTGAACTACAACCGCAAGAGATGCAACCGCAGGTTCCGTTATCTTTCAATACCCAAATGGACGCTGCGAGCGGTCCGCGCTTGTTCGTGCCAATTGAATCAACTGGCAAGACTGTTATGCTGATCGACCCAATGGTCGGGGACAATATTTTGATTGTGCCTTTGGCACAACTTGGACGCGGGGTAACTCAAAAGCGCCAATATGCTGAGTTTACAATTTTAGAATCAGCCCAAGGTATCATCATTTCGCCGAAATTAGATGGCATTAAAATTACCTCTTTGCCAGATGGGTTAACGATTGAGCATAAAAATGGCCTAATGCTGTCGGCCCCGCCAGACCCCAAAAATCAAGAATTGGCCCCGAATTTAGATGGTTTACCGCCTGGGCTATCACCGGGGCGTATTTTTGCCATGCAGCGTTGGCAAAGGGGCGATCAAGACAGTTTCATGGACAACAAGCAAGAGCTTCAGGGCGCGGTTGCAGATGCAACGTCGATTGCCCGAAATGGCCCACGTTTGGCCCTCAGTCAGTTTTACTTTGGTCATGGACTTGCCGCCGAAACCAATGGCTTGCTCAGTATAATTTCAGAAAATGATCAACAATTAACCTCGCGGATGGATGTTCGGGCCATGCGCGGCGCGGCAGCGTTGATGATGGGGCGCATCAAGACGGCGTTGAAGGCTTTGGAGCACCCAAGCCTTGATGGCTATTCAGAGGCTGAATTGTGGCGCGGCGCGGCAAATGCATCTGCTGGTTTATGGACAGAGGCGGCGGAAAATTTCACCCGTGGCGGTGAAATTCCCGGTGATTATCCGCGTTCTTTTGCCACTGATTTAGCAATGCTGGCAGCAGAGACTTTTATCCGTTCAGGTGATTATCAGGCCGCAGGGAAATTTCTATATGTCATCTCCAGACGTAACCCCAGCAGCGCCGAAAGTGCACGTTTAACCTATCTCCGCTCGAAGGTTCTTTTTACAGCCGGGGATAAGGCGGCGGCGGTGTCGTTATGGCGTGCCGGTGCGGCTGGAAAAGATCGCTGGGCACAAGTCCGCTCGGAGCGTGATCTGGTCAAATTTGAGCTTTCCGAAGGCGATATCTCTAATATTGAAGCCTTGGATCGTTTGGAGCGTCTCCGTTTCACCTGGCGCGGCGACGAGGTTGAATTTGGTTTACTCGAGGAGCTTGGCGACATCTATTTGCGTGAAGACAATTATGTGAACGGTCTCGGCGCCCTGAAGCAGGCGGTTAAAAATTTCCCGCAAAACGCCTCCACTCCTGCTGTCACCAAACGAATGACAGATGCTTTCCAACAGATTTTTCTGGACGGGGCGGCGGCGGCGATGACGCCGTTAAATGCCTTGTCGCTTTATGATCAGTTCCGTGAATTGACGCCGGTAGGGGATGCCGGCGATGAAATCATCGAAAGCTTGGTCGATCGACTGGTGGAGGTGGATTTACTTGATCGGGCGTCATTGCTGCTTCAACGGCAGATCCAATTTCGTCTGCAAGGCCCAGATAAAGCGCGTGTTGGTGCGCGGCTTGGAGTCATCCGACTGTTAGACCGACAGCCAGCCGCCGCCATAAAGGCCCTTGATGAGAGTGTTTCACCGGGCCTCAGTGTTGATCTGGCGCGGGAACGGAACCGGCTGCGATCACGGGCAATTTTTGAGCTTGGTGATATTGAAAATGCGTTGGCTTTGATCCGCCGAGACGCCAGCCGAGATGCTGACCTTCTGCGCGCCGACATTATGTGGCAGACACAAAAGTGGGCAGCTGTGACTCCGGTTTTTGAGCGCCTGATCGGCGACCGTGGGATCGACGGTCGACGGATCGATGAGCGTACCGCTGTGTTGGTTCTCAACTGGACCATTGCGGCATTTTTAAGCGAGGACGAAAAGGCGATTGCA